>JAITFR010000010.1 GCA_031281255.1 Oscillospiraceae bacterium | reverse complement strand
ATTATACGATTCGCTTGCTGTGCAATTCGTTCATCATGGGTGACCATAACGACCGTACGTCCATATTTTGTGTTTGAAAGCTTTAACAGCTCTATAATCTCATTGCTGTTTTTGCTGTCAAGATTTCCAGTTGGTTCATCAGCGAGAATAATTGAAGGACTTCCCATTAATGCACGAGCGATTGAAACTCTTTGTTGCTGACCACCGGAAAGTTGACTTGGCAATCGTTTTACCAATTTTGTTAATGCTGTTGTTGATAATATATCTTGTAATTGATCTTCGTCTACTTTTTGTTTGTCAAGCATTATTGAAAGAGTTATGTTTTCTTCAACATTTAAAGCTTGTATGAGGTTATAAAACTGATAAATAAAGCCAATGTTTCTACGTCGAAACTCGGCTAGACTGCTCTCACTTAAAGTGCTGATGTATAATTGATTTATGATAATTTGACCTCTTGTTGGTTTATCAACACCACCTATCATGTGCAATAAAGTAGACTTTCCTGACCCTGATGTTCCCATAATGGCAACAAACTCACCCTTTTTAATATCAAGTGCCACAGAATCAAGTGCGTGTATTTGCTCTGCTCCTGTGTTATATATTTTTGATAAACCTTTGATGTTAATCATAACCGCTCCTTATTAGTGTTATGTAATTAATATACACTAATTGTTATATTATATCAATTGATAAGATGAACTATCTATGACTTGTAAATTTATTGTTTAACAAATCTACAAACTCAGATAAACTTTTTTTGACATCTTCAGGAAACATTTTATGTAAAACTATCATGTTTGTTCTATCTAAAAGCATTTCATCATCTATAGTTCCCATTAAATAATCTAATGATACATTAAATATTCTAGCAATATGAATTTTTGTATCATCACATGGACAGCTTTGATTGTTTTCGTAACCACTAACTGTTGTAATAGAAACAGATAGTTCATTAGCTAATTCTTTTTGTGTCATTCCTCGATCTTTACGTAATTCAGATAATCTTTCTCCTATCATTTTGACACCTCATTTAAACTTGATGATGAGTGTAATACAAAAATATCATCACAATAGTAATTTTAAGTAAAATGTGTTTATTATAAGCTTTCTTAAATAAACAAAACAAAAACAATCTTTACTATACTCAACATATCATTGCTCGTATAAATGTCAATAGATAATACATAAACGTTGAGGAAAAATGCATAATCGTTGTGAATGGTATAACTTCGTTAGTTATTTCACAATATCACAATAAAAGTAATTTGTGTTAATTATGGCGTAAACGGTAGTAATAATGACGTGAATGGTAGCAAAGTTCCATTTATGCTAAAATAACCACCTTTTGCGACAGTATTTTACTTTTTTATATTACTTCATCATTCAAATTTATGTTTATTTTATTTATTAATGAAATACTAGAGCATTAAATACTCACACTAGATAAAGAAAATCATTGGATTATAAATATGAAACTAGTACTCTCAGGAAAAAGCAGAAGAATAACATACTTTTGTATTTCAAAATTGTTCGGGTTTGGTTCATAGTATCATACAATAAGTATAATAAAGTACATATATCCTTGAAGTTTCGACAATTGTTGATGATACCTGTGTATAATCACAACAAACAAAATAATCTTTTGTACATAATCTAAAACGATTGTTTTGAGTGTATCCTATATTAAATATATATAAGCAGAAATTATCGATTTGTTATTAAAGAAAGGATTTTAGTATTATGAAGAAAACTGCAGTTTTATTAGTTTTAATTTTTATTCTCAGTGTTGTATGTGTTGCATGTAATCCTGAAAGTCACTTTGGATTATATAAGAATGCAACTTTCAATGGAACTATTAATGTTACGAGTACATCAAACGCAACTCTAACACGTGTGTTTGTTGGTTAATCGAATGGAGTTAATTTGCTTGCTACTGGATCTTGTTCTTACACAATTAATACATTGACAGGTGCAATTACATTTACATCTAATACTGGAGTGTTTCATGCTACATACACTGGTACGAACAAAATTACTTGCGTAAATCTCGATTACATAAAATAGTTAATACAATTTATTGTAAAAACATAGCAACGGATAACTATCAAATGCAACATCCCACATTGTTTATGAATATTGTTTTACAACTTAGTTGTCATGCTTATAAATAAATACTAAGAGATAACTAAAGTATAATAAACATGTGAAATAGATTGAAAAGACATTTAAATATGTGGTACAATAAAGATATATACAGCTTACTTAGGGATTTAAGGTCTATTCTATACTATGTATGGATATGGATAATAAAAATTCTGTTATTTTTACTTTACTATACTGAGTTATGATTATAAAAAATGATATAAAAGAGGAACAGAAAATAAAACTACTAAAATTACTTTTTATTCTAATTTTATTCACATTGCTTTTACATTCATGTAATACTAATAATGTGGAAATCCCTTTTGGCAAGTATTACCAACAAGGGAATAATAGTTCATATGTTGAGATAATTGATAATAGTAAATTAAGATTTGTCAATATTGATTTTACTGACTACTGGTATCGCTTGTGCGATGTAGTAGTTGATGAATATGATAATAAAATATGTGATGATTCTACGATGAAAGATGCTATATTAACTGCTTTAAAAAAACCACTTTCATATACACGTATAGACAGTGAGAGAGTAGAATTGTTTGCTTATATTGAGGATGGTTCTATATTAGGTTTGTTTTTATACTTCTCTCCAGATGATTTATCTTTTGAAGTTGAAAACCGCAAGTATATCCTGGAATATAATTAATATGATAAAAGTACAAGAGGTATATAAAGTATACAAAAACAATAATGTTGAGTGCAATGCCCTCAATGGAGTATCACTTTACATCAATTCCGGTGAGTTTGTGTCAATAGTTGGAAATTCTGGTAGTGGTAAATCCACTCTTTTGAATTTGATTGGAGCTCTTGATTCAGTAACTAGCGGAATTATCACTGTAGATGATATTGATATATCGTCTTTATCTAACAAATGCCAATCAATTTATAGAAATGAACAAATAGGTTTCATATTCCAATTTTTTTATTTAGAACCAACATATTCAGTTTATAGGAATGTTGAGATGC
Source organism: Oscillospiraceae bacterium (assembly GCA_031281255.1). Taxonomy (GTDB): domain Bacteria; phylum Bacillota; class Clostridia; order Oscillospirales; family Oscillospiraceae; genus WRMH01. The sequence goes on along the minus strand of JAITFR010000010.1, from coordinate 5,968 downwards.
CTCTACTTATTTCAAGAGTACCTATTCGAAAACGAAGCGATTTAATTCTCACAACACTAGAGCTAGTAAATGTTGTTGAAAAAGCAAATAATAGAGCAAGTGAATTATCTGGTGGTGAAAAACAAAGAGTTTGTATAGCTCGAGCATTAGTAAATAACCCAAAGATTATTTTAGCAGATGAACCATGTGGTAATTTAGATACTCAAAATAGTAAAGTAGTAATGCGACAACTTAAGGCTATAACAGCAATGGGTAAAACCGTAATATTGGTAACACATAATATTGATGATGCAAGACAAACAGATAGAACAATAACATTACAAGATGGTATAGTCATAAAAGATGAGATTAATTAGTATTTTTCGTCTTCTAAAAAATGAGATGAAAATTAGTTACAAACAATTACTACTAAACATTACAATTACTGGATTAATTATGAGTGTTGCATTTAGTGTGTTATGTATAGCAATTCAAGTGCCTACAGCAATGAAAAAAGATTTAAACACTAAATATCCAGATGGAATAACAATTAATTTCTATAATTTTAATAGCAACGAAATTCATCTATTAAAAAATCTGGATTTATATATTTCATCTTTGAATTTTAGTGCCAGTAGTAGCATTCTAAGAAATTGTGTTTTTTTAAACAATGCTAATCAATTAACTATAAAAAAACCTTTATATGTTTTTCCAACTAATGAACAAGCAATCAGTAAACTAAACAACTCTATAGTTGTTGGAGAAAATTGGACTAAAAGTGATTTTTATCTTAATGATGGATTTTTTAGTGTATGGATAAATGAAATCATTTCAGAAAGTTATGGATTAGGTGTAAATGATATAATAAAAATAAAGGTGGAAAATGCATTACTAATAACTATTGTTAGAGGTGTGTTTAGTAACAGTTACATAAATAACGATATAATGTTTTCATACAATGCTATGCAACAATTAATTACTGAACGACACTATATAGATACATGTGAAGGACAGTTAATATTATACACTGCATCACAATATTTGAGTTTGATAAAAATACTAGAGAATGTTAATGTAAGATATGAGAAATCAACACAAATAATTGATTTTGTAAGGGGAATCCAAATAACAACTTACTTATTTATCTCATTAACTATAATTATAAACTCTGCTGGTATTGGTGTTTTGTATACTCTCTCTCGAATGTTAATTAAAAACAGAGAAAGTTTTATCGCCATTATGAAAATGTTAGGGATGAAAAGTAGCGATATTACGTTAATTTATTTCTGCATATTGGAGATTACATTATTAATTTCTATAGTTATTGCAATTTTTCTATCAATAATAATAAACAGTATAATTTCGTTGCCTCTCATGTATATAATTAGTGATGGTTTTTCATTACGTCTTTCACCTTTTGTTCCGATTGTTTGCTTCATAATCTCTAATGTACTATTAATTTTTGCATTATTAAGGTTGCAATGTAGAATAAACAGAATTGATATAATAAATACTCTTTTAATTAAGGAGTAAGAATATGACAATAAATAATATTACGATTACATCTATTTATAATATAAGAACAAGAAAAAAGACATCTTTTAAAATTATAATGAACTTAATATTTATCTTGTTTCTTATGATAACAGGTTTTACATATTTTAACCAAGTAGATATTTCATTAAATGACGTGGTTGAGAATAATGTGTCGAGCAATTATATTGTTTTATCTTTATTGGCTCATAAATATGAGCGAGATATTCATTTCAATTCTTATTTGGAAAAACTAGAAGAAATTAAGAACATTAACAGTGTAAATGGTGTGATAATCCGCTCATATTTCCAAGGTTTATTAGGAATGAATATTACTTCAATAGAAAATAGTTCTATAATTATTGACGATATAGTTTATATTGGAGAAAATGATTATTCGTACACATTTCTCCATAATGATAGTAGTATATTTAACATTAATAATTACTCAGTTCCTTTTGAGATAGAATTTATTTCATTAGAGAATATGCAGATATCAATAAATGAGTATGTAGAATATCATAATAAATTCGATAGTGATTTATTTTTATATGGAAGAGAAATGGAAAACACAAATGAGATTTTACTATCTGATTTTATTCTAAAAAAATATGGATTTGATGAAAAGTCTTTATATTCTTTGTTAAATAAGTCGATAACTTTAGAGTATAAAACAAAGGATGAAGTAATTTCATTTGATAACTATACACTAGTGGGGATAATAGATAGTAACTTTTTTAGAATTAACAGCAGACGAAGCTCACCGCATATCATTTTACCATTAGAAGCTACGCTGCATATAGAAGAAATAGTACTTTATTGTTATGTGTTTGTAGATTGTTTTTCTAATACTTTAACAATAAAAAACCAAATAGAAGCACAGGTTGACTCGCAAGTATTTTTTAATGAAGCAACATATTTCACTTATTTTTCATTAACTAATCAAAAATATTTCATAAAAACTGCATTTTTTTCTTTATTTTTTGTATTATCATTATCAATTATTATTAGTATTATTAATAATAACTTATTTGCTGTTAAGCAAAAAGGAACATATTATGGTACACTTAAAGCAATAGGATTTCTACCAAAAGATATATTCTTACAACATACATTTGAATTTCTAATCTTAGGAATTATTAGTTTAGCTATATCATTGATAATATCATATGTTTTCATGATTTCGCTCAATAGTATATTGTCTTCTTTATTAATTGTAGAGTTCAAGATTTCGATTGTATTTTTGATTAAGATTAGTATAATTGCTTTGCTTGTTATTATTATGTTATCAATGATAATTTCTATTTTTGTTTATATTTGGTATCGAAAATATTCAGTATGTAAACTATTATTGAGGGAGTAATTATGAAACATTATAGGTTCATATGGCTGTGAACATAATATTTAAGCTTACAACCCGTCAGATGTGGCACGATAAACCACGAACATTGGCAGCACTTTTTGCAATTATCCTACCGGTTGCAATGGCTTGTGCTGTTGTAGGTAGTCTTTTTGTGTTTTTAGCATCTGACTATGGGATTGCACTTGACGAAACAAACCCAACTATCACAGAGCAACTTCCCATCATGGCGGCAATTGTTATATTACTTGTTGCAATAGGTTCAATAATCCTTGTTACCACAGGGTTTAATATAACAATTATGGAGAGAATAAAATATTTTGGCTTACTAAAATGTGTTGGTGTATCAAACACTCAAATCAAGAGGAGCATTATTTATGAAGCAATAATACTCGGACTAATAGCAATCCCGATTGGCATTGTAACAGGGCTTTTAATACAAGTCGGAGCATTAATAATGTTTGACACAATGCTACAAAGTAGTGGATTTTCAAGTGAAAACCTGACAGTATTAAGTATTTCAACTAATCCTACAATTCTTATTACTGTAGCGATAACTTCCTTTGTAATTATATCAGCTTGTATGTGGAAACCACTCAGATTGATTAAGAAAACAACACCTATTGAAGCTCTCAACTTGTCAACTTTTTCAAACACCTATGAGAACGAAACATATGACAAAAAAATATCAATTACAAACTGGAGGTATAAACTTAGCAGTCTTATAATGAAATTGATTTATGCAATAATCGGTTATGAAGGTGTACTAGCATATAAGACTATTATTCAAAACAAGAAAAGATATAGAGCAATAATAACCACAGTAATTGTTTCACTTGTTTTGTTTATCATAACTTCTGTTTTTGTGGAAATGATGAGTAGACGGGTTGAGATAATGTTTGGTAACGATGACTATAATTTCCATATTTATACATACGGTAGTGATAAACCACGTGATGATTTGTATGAGTTTTTATCGGAGCGTGACGACATACTATATAGAAGTCGACGAGAGATTAATGTTGGATCTGGTATGGCTATCTGGTTAGACATGAAAAATAGTTTTTTTAGTGATGATTATTTAGAGTGGTATTTTGATAATAATAGAAATTTGGGAGGGAGCCGTAGAACAGGGTATGGTATTCACTTGATAGTTATATCAGATGAAGATTTTTTTGGAGATGCAGAAATTGTACCAGGCAAATATGGTAAACTCATTAACACAACCGGAGACACAATATTTAGAGGTAGGTGGAGGTCTTTCAGACCATTTAACATGATACCGGGTGATGAGTTAATCGTATCGAGTCGTTCGTACTTTGACTGGGAAATATATGATTGGGCTATAACTGATACGATATCAATCACGTTAATATCTCAAATGTTTACGATACCGGAAAGTGCAATGCCAATGAACTGGTATGGTGGAGTGCATATATTAATTCCTGAAAGTACCAGTCGTGCCTTAAAAGTAGCAGCAGATTTGTTAGAAATGGATGTACGTTATTATGATTATGTTTATGTTAATGCAGATAATCCCGGTGTTTTTTTAGCTGATTTAACCAGAATATTTGATAGTGGATTATATATCGAGAGCTTAATTGAACAGCAAGGTATTTTACTAGCAATAACACTTGTTGGATATACCCTTGTAGCTATGATTTCATTAATTTCAATCACAATGCTTTTTTCTATGTTAGTAACAGCTATGTTTATTCGTCGGCGAGAGATTGTTTCATTATTTTCTATAGGTATGACAAATAGTAATATTAACAAAATGTTAGGTACTGAGATATTATTTAACGGTATCAAAGCACTAGTGATTGCAATAACAATTAGCTGGATTTTATCATATTTTGTTGTATACAACTTCATAAAACAAGCAGTAACAATGCCATATAATCCACCATATATAATCTTCGCAATCGCAATAGTTACTGTGTCAATAATAATCTCTTTAGCAACCCTCTATAGCAAACGCAAACTTCAAAAAATGAACATCATCGAAGTCATAAAAAACGAAGCAGTGTAAGTTACACAGATAAAACACCCAAAAAAAGACGGCTCATTACAAACCGTCTAAGACGGCTCACTAAGAACCCAAAAAGACGGCTCATTACGAACCGTCTTTTTTATCGTGTGTGCTTTCTTGGTTAGCGTAAATTACATGATGCTTTTAATCCACTCGATTAAGGAGAACTCTGCGGATACTCCAACAAAAACGATTGAAACTGTTGCTGCGAGTGTTATAAGAATGTTAAATGATGGGCCTGCTGTATCTTTTAGCGGGTCACCCACAGTGTCACCGATAACGGCTGATTTGTGGTTTTCGCTACCTTTACCACCGAGATTTCCTGCTTCGATGTATTTCTTGGCGTTATCCCATGCACCACCGGCGTTAAGCATAAAGATTGCCATTGTGAAACCGGTTGCTATTGTGCCTGAGAGTAGACCAACAACACCTTCAGGACCAAGAATTGCGCCAACAACTATTGGTGCGAGAATGGCTAATAATGATGGAGCAATCATTTCTCTTTGAGCACTACGTGTGCAAAGGTCAACACAAGTTGCATAATCCGGCTCTGCTGTTCCCTCCATGAGACCTGCTATTTCTTTAAATTGACGGCGAACCTCTCTGACTATACTTTGTGCTGCACGATGAACACCGGAGATTGTAAGTGCTGCAAAGACAAATGTAAGAGCTGCTCCGAGGAATAATCCAATCAAAACACTTGGGTTAGTGACACTCAAATCAATATATCCGTCAAACTTTCCGCCAATGTTTTGTAAAGCTTCATAAGCTACTTGATCAAGTCTTTCTGCGGTAGCACCTGCTGTAGCTTCTGCTTTTACAACAAGAGCAACACGAGCTTCATTTACATAAGCAACAAGAAGTGCCAGTGCTGTAAACGCTGTCGAGCTGATAGCAAAACCTTTACCTGTGGCTGCTGTTGTGTTGCCAAGTGAGTCAAGTGCATCTGTACGTTCTCTTACTTCTTTTGGCAGATGTGCCATTTCGGCAATTCCACCGGCATTATCTGCAACCGGACCAAATGCGTCAGTTGCAAGAATAATTGCGTTGGTGGCAAGCATTGC
>JAITFR010000209.1 GCA_031281255.1 Oscillospiraceae bacterium | reverse complement strand
AATGGAGATATTAGGAGTTTGTGATAACGCAATAGCAAAGTGGGGAACTAAATTTCATGGATATATTGTTATGTCTCCTGATGAACTGTTGGAGAAACACAAAAATTCTTTAATACTTGTCGCAGTGTTAGATTTTAGAACACAAAAAAGCATTAAAGAAAACTTGATTAACCAGGGGTTTGATAAGAATAAAATTCTTTTATTCAATAGTAGTAATTATAGTGAATGGGCATATAATGATTTATATTTTCCATCGGATATTCCATTACAGTTTTCAAATAACGAAGTGTTTGTTGACGCTGGTTGCTATGATTTTAATACAAGTCTTGATTTTATTCATAATATGAATAGTGAGTATAAAAAAATAATAGCTTTTGAACCTAATCCAGGTCAATACAATATATGTTTAGAAAATGCAAAAAACATCAAAAATGTTATGATATATGAATGTGGACTGTGGAATAAATCAACAACACTCAACTTTTCATCTTCAAAAGATATACCATCATCTTCACATGTTATTTATAACAATAGAAAAACTAATATAGAAATCAAAGCAGTTAAACTTGATGATATATTAAATGGTGATGAAGCGACTTACATAAAAATGGACATTGAAGGCGCAGAACTTAATGCACTAAAGGGAGCAGAACAAACGATTAAAAAATATAGACCGAAACTAGCAATTTCTATTTATCATAAACTTGAAGATATATGGGAGATTCCGGAATATTTACTTAAGTTAAACCGAAACTATAAACTTTATATTAGGCATCACTATATAATAGGGTATGTTGAAACTGTTTTGTATGCTATATAGTTATAATTACAGTTATATATAGAAAAGCCATAACTAAGTAAACAATAGAGAGGATGTAAAAAAATGTCTTTTAATTTGCACAGTTTAATATCAATTACAAACGATATGTATACACGAAATATTAGACCTTATGGAAATTTACTAACTTTAAGTCGTTACTATATTTCTTTCAATAAAGAAGAGTTTAACATTGCTTGTAAAAAACTTTATAATTTTGAAAAACTTAATTATAGTGATATGGTGCTGTATGATAAAGTTGTTTTTTCTGCTATGGGGTTTGATTCATACGAAAGCATGGATTATAGTGAATTTGAAGGTGCAGATATAGTACATGATTTGAGTAACCCAAATGTACCTGAACAATATTCTGATAAGTACGACTTTATAATTGATGGTGGAACAATCGAGCATATCTCTAACCCTATATCTGCATTGCAATGTGTACATAAAATGCTAAAAATAGGTGGAACCTTCTATTTTAATCAACCTATATTCTATGGAGTAAATCATGGTTTCTTTAATTTTTCTCCCCAGTTTTTTACTGAGTATTATAAATCAAACAAGTACATAATTAATAACATGACTATATGGTGTGCAGAATATGATACTGAAGCTAAAATGACAAAAACCTTTAAAAAAATAAATACAAGCATTAAAGATATGTGTGGAGATAATTTTCGTATTAACACAAATTATTATTATATGATGTGTGGCTCTGTTACGAAAACTAATGCATCTACTTGTAACTCATCATTTGTTCAAGAAAATTATAAATCTGCCCATAAGTTGGAAGACAATACTAAAGTAATTATAGAAACATTAGCTAGAGCAAACTCTGAATGTAGAGTGTTTTTATATGGAACTGGTTATTTCTCGCGTTCATTGATTAGTATTCTTAATAAAGAAAACATAAATAAACTAAATTATGGAGGTATATTAAGTAATTCATCGGAAGAGATTGGTAGAGGCTTTATGTATGGTGTAAACGTGTATGATATATCAATTGTAAAACCAAGTGATATTATAATTATAGCATCATTAGTATACCGGGATATTATTTATGATAGAATTAAATATCTCGAAAACGATGGTGTGAAGATTATAAAATTGCATTAGTATAACTATGGCTATTCAACCACTAAACGAAGATATCCAGAGCATGTAAGAAATGATGTTTAGTAAAAAAAGTCATTGAACATAATCGAGAGGAAATGTAATGCAACCAAAAGTTAGTATCATAATCCCTTGTTATAACAAAGTAAACTATATAAGAGGTATGTTTGATTCAATCATTGCACAAAAGTGGAGTAATATTGAAGTCATACTTGTTAACGATGGCAGCACTGATGGAACACGTGAGATTATTACAGAGTACGAACAGAAATTTATCGAACGTGGTTTTGATGTTATTATTATAGACCAAGAAAACGAAGGTGTTGCGGCTGCTGTTTACGAAGGTTTAAAACTAGTAACTGGTGAGTATTTTTGTCAAATTGATGCAGATGATTCGCTTGACCATGAATATGTTTCTGTGCTTACAGGATTTTTAGAAAATAACCTAGAATATGAATGGGTAGTTTGTGATGCATTGTCAAAAGATATTAATACATCACATTATAAATATATGAATTTCTTTACATCAGATATACCTGAGTATCATAATGTGAAAAATCTTACAGATTACTATTTCTTAAATAAAATTGCAATTTCTACATGGGGGTATATGATTAGAACAACCTACCGGTATAAAAGTAGGTTGTTGGATTATTATGTTCATAATACATGTGGAACACAAGAAAGATCCTATATAATACCGCTAATAGTAGCTGGAGGTAAATTAAAACATATAAATAAACCTTTGTATCATTATTCAAAAAACGAAACATCAATATCAAATTTTGAATCTTATCATTCTGCTATAAATTATTTCATTATTGAAAATGAAATTGTATTCAGAGTCATTGAAAGATTAAACATTAACACTAAACAAAAACTACGATTTGAGATATTACAAAAAATAAATCATTACTGTATCTGTTATAAATTTGCCAGACAGTTTGATATTGGTGAAGATATTATGTTTATGCATAAAGATGTTTCTGAATTTATAAATTGTCTCTTTAGTCCTTCACCCGATTTTAAAAGTGAAGAAGTTAAAGAAAATTATCTTTCTTTATTTACTGCGATAATTGACAATATATTAAGAATGGATAACACATTTAACAAACTTACAAACAAAAACATAGTAATGTGGGGTGTACTTGGTCAAAACGGTAGGAATTATATGAAAAAAATAGATAAGTACAAAATAAAACCAAATGAGTTATGGGATATTAATGGGGATGGAGTTATAATAAAGAAACCAGATGTAAACAGATTATCAAGTAATGATATAGTCATAGTATTACCATGGGGAGCAATAGGTAGAGAGATTATATCAGAGATTAAAGAAACTGGTTGTGATGTTTTAAATTATGAAAAAGTATTAATGTACGATGCTATGCAGCGTTATCCACAATTTTATGATGGTAGTGTAAAGTTTAAGTATTAAATCACTACGGAGGTTTTATGAATCCTGGTAGTATCAAGAAAATATATGATAATCTTCAAGATGATGAATCAAAAGAAGTATTTGAAGACAGATTGTTATATTCACTTACAGGAGATTTCAATTTTATTTTCAAATTGACGGAAATCTATGAAGATAACAAGGAAATAATTACACAAATAAAATCCTATAATAAAGAGAAACAAACTATACTGTATGGTGCGGGATTGTTAAGTAAAGTGATTTTATCATCATTTTCAATAGAATCATTTTTTTGTATATGCGATTCAGCAGAAGATAAGTGGGGTATGAAACTAAATGAATATACGATTATATCACCATATGATATGTATAAAATATATGATGATAATGTTGTGGTAATAAGTATCTTTAATAGAATAAAAGCGAATGATGTAAAAGAAACTTTATTAAATCATGGTATACCTATTGAACGAATAATTCTATATATTGATTTAGTAAGAGAATGTGATACATCTAGATATTTTCCCACAGATATTATTCATTTGAGTGAAAAAGAAATTTTTATTGATGCGGGTTGTTTTGATTTTCACACAAGTTTGGATTTCATAGAGAAAGTAAAAAAATATAGTAAAATCATTGCTTTTGAACCTAATCCAGCGCAATATAAGGTATGTTCAGAAAATGCGAAAGATATTAAGAATGTTACGGTATATGAATGTGGATTGTGGAATAAATCAACAACACTCAGCTTTTCATCTAAAAAGGACAATCCCGGAGCTGTTCATATAACCGTTATTGATGGTGATAAAAGTGCTGATACTAAAGTACAAGTTGTAAAACTTGATGATATACTAGGTGGAGAAGAAGCTACTTTTATCAAAATGGATATAGAAGGAGCAGAACTCAACGCATTAAAAGGTGCAAAACAAACTATTTTGCATTACAAACCTAAGTTAGCTATATGTTTATATCATAAACCGGAAGACATTTGGGAAATACCGGAATATATTATTAACCTGCGTGATGATTACAAATTATACTTACGTCACCACTCTGTGACATATTTTGATACAGTATTATATGCAGTATAGGAACTACATGTTTTATAGATTATGTTATAATAATATCATATACAATCTAAAGGAAATAAAATGCAACCAAAAGTCAGTATTGTTATCCCTTGTTATAACAAAGTAAACTATATAAAAGGTATGTTTGATTCAATTATTGCACAAAAGTGGAATAATATTGAAATCATACTTATTAACGATGGCAGTACTGATGGAACACGTGAGATTATTACAGATTATGAACAGAAATTTATCGAACGTGGTTTTGAAGTTATTATCATAGACCAAGAAAACAAAGGTCTTGCTGCTGCTGTTTACGAAGGTTTAAAACTAGTAACAGGTGAATATTTTTGTCAAGTTGATGCAGATGACTCGCTTGACCAAGAATATGTGTCTGTGCTTACAGGATTTTTAGAAAGCAATCTTGGATTTGAATGGGTAGTTTGTGATGCATTATCAAAAAATATTAATACACCACATTATAACTATATGAGTTTTTTTATATCAGATATACCTGAGTATCATAATATGAAAAATCTTATAGATTACTATTTCTTAAATAAAATTGCAATTTCAGCATGGAGATATATAATTAGAACAACTTATTTGCATAAAAGTAAGTTACTCGATTACTATGTTAATTATGTACGTGGAATGCAAGAAAGATCGTTTATAATACCTTTATTATTAGCAAATGGTAATCTGAAACATATACCTAAACCATTATATAATTACGTACAAAATGAAACATCAATATCAAAATTTGAATCTTATTATTGTATTATAAATTATTACATTGTTGAAAATGAAATAGCATTAGAAGTCATTAAGAGATTAAACATTGAAATAAAACAAAAAAAAAGATTAGCAATTTTACAAAAAACTAACCACTATAATATGTGTTATAGATTTGCAAGACAGTATGATACTGATGAAGATACTAAGCTTATAAATAAAGAAGTTCTTGTGTTCATAAACAATCTTTTTTACCCTTCACCCGGTTTTAATAATAAAGATTTAGAAGAAAACAATCTTTTAATATTTACTGCAATAATTGACAATATATTAAAAATGAATAAAATATTTAACATACCTACAGACAAAAATATAGTAATGTGGGGTGTACTTGGTCAAAACGGTAGGAATTATATGAAGAAAGTAGATAAGTATAAAATGAAACCAAATGAATTATGGGATATTAATGGGGATGGAGTTGTAATAAAAAAACCTGATGTAAACAGATTATCAAGTAATGATATAGTCATAGTATTGCCGTGGGGAGCAATAGGAAGAGAGATAGTTTCGGAGATTAAAAATACTGGTTGTGAAGTATTAAATTATGAAGAGATCGTAATGTACGAAGCCATGCAACGTTACCCAGAGTTTTATGATGGTAGTATAAAGTTTAAGTATTAAATCATTACGGAGGTTTTATGGATCTCGGTAGTTTTAAAGTAATATAAACGCAAATTAAGAAAACGGAGGTTATTATGAAAAAACCTATAATCCCAATTGTATTTTCTACTGATGAAAACTTTGTACCGTACTGTGGTGTTGCTATTAGTTCATTAATTCAAAATACATCATATAATTATGAATATGAAATATATGTGTTTCATACTGATTTATCAGAGTATTTAATACACAGGTTAGAATCATTATCATACTTAAATGTTAATGTTGAATGTGTAAATGTATCAAAGTTTATTGCCGGAATTAATGTTTACTCTATGCATCATTTTACTGAGGTTACGTTTTATCGGATACTTATACCTGATATACTAAGAAAATTCTCGCGAATTATTTACTTAGATTGTGACTTGATAATCACAAGTGATGTAGCAGAATTGTACAGATTAGATATTAATAATAATGTTTTTGGTGCAATCCGAGATTACAGTAAAAGTATAATAGTTGACTATGTGATTAATAAATTTGGGATAAAAGAAGAAGAATATATCAACGCAGGTGTGTTATTAATAGATAGTGAAAATTTTACAAAATATAATATAAAAGAAAAATGTATAGATTTAATAAATAGCGGAGAGAAATATGATGCTGCTGACCAGGATGTATTAAATATTGTATGTCGGAATAAAATCGAGATATTAACTTCCGAATGGAACTATCAACCACGTTTTTATAAAGAAACTGATAATGACTTTAAACCAAAAATTATACATTATGTAACATCAGAAAAACCTTGGCGATATCCTGACATACCTTATGCTAAAGAGTTTTGGGAGGTGGCTAGAACTACAGAGTTTTACCATGAGATTTTGTTTAAACATATTGATTGTGATGTTGATACTTTAGAAATAAATCTTTACAAAGAGTATGGAAATGATTTAACTAAAGAAAAACCACCAATTTCCTATGTTTTTCCATATGATTTAGTGTATAAAGATAGTCAAGTTATTTTGTATGGAGCAGGTACTATAGGAGAGAAGATATTCGTTAACAAAGATGTGAACAAATATTGTAATATTGTTTTATGGGTAGACAAACAATATAAACAGAAAAATGAGGATAATATGTACAACGAAAACTATACACTTCTATCTTCACCGAAAGAAATTCTTAACGCGGTTTACAACTATATTGTTATTGCAGTAGGATTTGAAGATATAGTAGATTCTATAAAACAAGATCTTGAAGCTTTGGGTGTTCCTAAAGAGAAAATTATTTGGCAGTGAGGGAAAGTTTAATAAAACTTATTCAATAATAGATATTGTTAATTATTGTGTTATAATAACGATACTTTAACATTAGAATTGATAGAATAACTCCTAGCAAAATAACTAAAGGATTTACATAAATGAAAAGAATAATTACTTATGGTACTTTTGATTTACTCCACTATGGGCATATATATCTGCTTAGTCGTGCCAGAGCATTAGGAGATTACTTGATTGTTGCTTTATCCACTGATGAATTTAACGAAATTGAAAAAAAGAAACAAACTTACTTTAGTTATGATGAACGCAAACAATTAGTTGAATCCATTCGTTATGTGGATTTAATTATCCCGGAGGA
>JAITFR010000140.1 GCA_031281255.1 Oscillospiraceae bacterium | reverse complement strand
CACAACATGACAAATCACCAACCCTGTTTTTATTTGTTTTTATTATATAAAAAGCATAGCACAGTATTGATTTTGTGTAAAGGTGTGGTATACTTGTTTTATTATTTTACAGATTATTTAAACAAATTAGGGAGGACTGTATAATGCAAGAGCAAAAAAACTCTATTCTAATAGTTGAGGACAGTGACTTAAACATTATAATACTCAGTGATATCTTAGGGTCTGACTACATTTTACACACTGCATTAGATGGCGTGGAAGGTCTTGCAAAAGCTAAAGAAGAGCGTCCAGATCTCATTTTGCTTGACATTGTTCTTCCTAAAATGGACGGATATGAAGTGCTGAAAGCATTAAAAGATTCGCAAGAAACAAAAGAAATTCCTGTAGTTATAGTAACTTCACTTAACGAAGTTGATGATGAGCGTCGCGGATTACAACTTGGAGCAGCCGACTTTATTAATAAACCTTATGACCCGATAACCGTTAGGCTCAGAGTTGATATACAAATGCGAATGATTGAACAACTTAGAACTATCACATTACTTAGTGCCGAAGTTGCACAATGGTTACAGGGTGGACCCGATAAATAAAAAACACCAACATTCACGGAGGGTTATAGTGGCAGAGTTTTTATACGAAACGCACATGCACACCTCGGAAGTCAGTGCATGTGCTGCTAATTCTGCTAAAGAGCAGATAAAATATTATAAGATAATGGGTTACACAGGAGTTATTGTTACAGATCATTTTGTAAACGGAAATAACGGCTGTGATAGAAACCTTTCTTGGAATGAAAAAATGCACTTTATGGCATCCGGTTATGAAAACGCAAAAATAGCAGGTGATGAACTAGGCGTTGATGTGTTTTTCGGTTGGGAGTTTTCAATAAGAGGATCAGATTTTTTAACATACGGGCTAGATTTAGACTTTCTTTTAAAACATCCCGGAATCGATAGAATGGGTATAGAGAAATACAGTGCTACTGTAAGAAAACATGGTGGTTACATTGCGCAAGCTCATCCATTTAGAGAAGCTTTTTATATCGAAAAATGTTACCCTGTATCAGCACATCTGCTTGATGGTATCGAGGTTTTTAATGCTATGGACTCAAAAACTGCAAATGCAAAAGCTCTATCATTTGCAGAGGAGTATAATTTACCAAAACAGTCCGGCTCTGATTCTCATAGTATTGGTAACTATATTTATGGCGGAATAAAGCTCCGTGAACGAGCACAGAGCTTTAACGATATTATTAATGCGATAAAAAGCAGAAACATTGAATTAATAATGTAAGCTAATCTATGTATTGCACTTTTTCTGCTTCAAAGTAACCGCGAGGACCCGGATTTTCATCCGGTGTGCCAACAGTTATCACACAATATGGAATCTTAGGTGCTTTTATATCAAACATTTCCGCTATTGACGGCATTCTTTCTTCTCTTGGATAAACACCACACCAGCAAGTACCAAGACCCATTGCAACTGCTTCTAACAAAATGTTTTGTGTGGCAGCTCCGCAATCTTGTGCAAAATATCCTTCCATTTGACCATCTTGTGGTAAAGCAACAATAACTATTGCGGCTGTTGCTGTTTTGCTCATTTGTGCATATGGATGCACATCTGCAATTTTATCAAGAAGCTCACGCTTTGTAACAGCGATAAACTCCCAAGGGCGTGTGTTGCGTGCAGACGGTGCGAGCATTGCTGCATGTAGCAGACGATCCATTTGCTCACGTGTTACCGGAACATCAGGTTTGTATCTGCGAATTGAACGGCGGTCAGCAATAATATCTGTCATTTCTGTCATTGAAATAGCCTCCTTTTATATGTATAATGTTTAGTGGACGTTTATTATATCATAATCAAAAATATATACAAGGCAAGGAGTATGAAAATGTTAAAAGTTGCTGTAATTGGGGTTGGAAGCATTTCTCCGCAACACATTGAGGCGTTTCTTGAGTTTCCAAAAAGATGCGAAATCGTGGCTTTTTGTGATATTGTACCTGTAAAATGTATGCAAAAGGTTGAACATTATGACTTGCGTGATGTAGCAATATACGACTCACACAAGACATTACTTGAGGAAGCGGAGTTTGACCTTGTGAGTATTTGTACTCCACCATTTTGTCACGCAGAAATAACAATTGACTGCTTTAACGCAGGAAAACATGTTATCGTAGAAAAACCAATGGCAGCTTCACTTGAAGAATGTGACAATATGATAAACGCTGCAAAAACAAACGGTAAGGTTTTATCAGTCATTGCACAAAACCGTTTCCGTGACCCTGTTTGGAATCTAAAGCTTATACTTGATAGTGGTGTTATTGGGAAAATTGTTCACGCACAGGTTGACTCTCACTGGTGGCGTGGTCATGCCTACTACGATTTGTGGTGGCGTGGCTTATGGAAAATGGAAGGTGGTGGCTGTACTTTAAACCACGCAGTACATCACATAGATATGCTCGGCTGGATGATGGGTTTACCGGAAAAAGTATGTGCAATGCTTAGTAATACATCACATGACAACTCTGAAGTTGAGGATATATCTGTCGCAGTTATGCGATACAATGACGGAGCGCTCGCGCAAGTCACAAGCAGTGTTGTAAATCACGGTGAAGAACAGCAAATAGTTTTTCAAGGTGAAAACGGACGTATCTCAGCACCTTGGCGAGTTGTTTCGCAAAAATCACAACCAAATGGACACCCTGTACCAAACCCGGAATTTGAACAGGAGTTATGCAAACAATTTGAATCTTTTCCTTCTCTAAAATACGAAGGGCATATAGGACAAATTGATAATGTCCTAACCGCAATAGAGACAAATAAGTCTCCGCTTATACGTGGTGAAGACGGTCGCTTAACAATTGAACTAATAACCGGCATTTACAAAGCAGGAACAGAGGAAACTACAATAAAACTACCAATAGATAAAAGCGACCCATTCTACACTGTTGACGGAATACTCGAAAATGTGCCACGTTTCTACGAAAAAACAACCTCCGCCGAAGAACTCGAAGGAGAGATAACTCTGGGTGGGAAGTACACATACTAGGGAGTAGGGAAATTATTAATTGTTAATTAAATAAGGGGGTTATTTATATGTCAAATATTTCTAGTGGGATGAATTATGCGCCTAAAGGAAAACCGGCACCGGTTGTGAAGCCGGGAGAGTTTACAATTGCCGCAATCGGGCTTGACCATGGGCACATCTACGGACAATGCAACGGTTTAATCGAAGCAGGGGCAATTCTAAAAAGCGTCTATGACCCTGACTCAAAAAAAGTCGAAAACTTTTGCAAAACATACCCACAAGTCAAAGCCGCAAAAAGTGAAGACGAAATACTAAACGACCCTACAATAAACTTAGTAACAGGAGCATGTATAACAAGTGAGCGCTGTGCTTTAGGGCTTCGAGTGATGAACGCAGGCAAAGACTACTTTACAGACAAAGCACCACTTACAACACTGGAGCAACTGGCAGAAGCCAAAGAAGCAGTAAAACGCACAGGCAAAAAATACATGGTTTACTACTCTGAACGAATCCATGTAGAAACAGCAGTATTTGCAGGGCAACTTATCGAGGAAGGCGCAATCGGCAGGGTTGTGCAGGTATTAGGGCTTGGGCCTCATAGACTAATGCCACAAAATCGTCCTGACTGGTTTTTCATCAAAGAAAAATACGGTGGTATTTTATGTGATATAGGCAGCCACCAGATTGAGCAGATATTATTTTATACAGGAGCAAAGGATGCCAGTATTGTGCAAAGTCAAATCGGCAATTACAATCATACAAAGTACCCCGAGCTTGATGACTTCGGCGATGCTATGCTTCTAACCGACACAGGAGCGACCGGATATTTTCGCGTAGACTGGTTTACACCTGACGGTTTACAGATGTGGGGAGACGGGCGTAGTATCATACTTGGTACAGAAGGTTTTATCGAGCAACGAAAGTATATGAACCTTGGTACAAAAGACGGACCCGGTCATTTATTCTTAGCTAATAAAAAAGAGGAAACCCACTATCATGTGGAAGGTAAGGTTGGTTATCCTTTTTTTGGCGAGCTGATACTGGACTGCATAAATCGTACAGAAAACGCTATGACACAAGACCATGCATTTAAAGCCGCAGAGCTTTGTGTCAAAGCACAATTGCAAGCAAAAGTGATTGCACCGTAGAAAAACAACTTAAATAAAACATGGGACTGTAGCAAAACTGATTTATATTCAAAAAGATCCTTCGCTGTTCCCCACCGTGTGGATTTTGCTCAGGATGACACTCATATATGTCATTCTGAGGGAGCATAGTGACCGAAGAATCTTATTCATGCACATAAAGGAGCTGTTTTGCAACAGCCCCTTTATATGCTTGTGTTTACATTATTATATTTATATTATGCTTTAGGTTTTCTTTTCTTAAAGTAAAGAACTAACAGAGCAATCATTGCTCCAACAACGATTAAACCACCAATTGTGCCAAGTATTACTGCGAGTCGCTCTTCGCCTTCGGTTAGCTCTCGCCCACCGTTATTATCATCTCCGTTAGTATTGCTGTTGTCCGGTGTTGGACTTGGGGTTGGTGATTCTGTTGTATCAGGTGTTTCGCTCGGCGTATGGTCATCCGGTGAGCCAATTGTTAATTCGTGGTGTGTTATTGCACCTCTGCCCTCTCCTCTAAACCCTTCAATACAAAGTGCAACCTCATAAAGATTTCCACTCATATCTAAACCAAGGCGTTCCCATTCTTTAAAATGGTCAGAAAGAGTTATAGATCCTTCATTTCTATGCTCTTTGCGTATGCTATAAATTTGCAGGAATGTTTGAGTACCTTCAATAGAGGGTTCATCACGGCGAATATTAGTCCATACTTCGTACCACTCCCCATCGACATAAATATCATCTATAAAATCTCTACCGGGTTTATAGCTGCCATGCTCCTCAATAACATACCACTCAACTAAAGAATACTCTCCAAGTGAGTGTTGAGTCCAGCCGTAAAGACATAAAAAAGTAACATCACCTCTTACAACATCAAGGTATCCGGCGTAGTCAACTATTATTTCACCATATTTATCGTAGGTGTGCATACTTCCAAGTCTTTGCCCCATACGACCAAGTACGTTACGCCCATCCCATGTAACCCAAAAAGTTCCGCCACCGGTGAGCATCATTGTTCCATCACCTGAAATCTCTGTCCAAAACTCAAAGTCGAACCCTTCAAAGGTGCCTGCTCTACGACTAACATTTTCTATTAAATCTGTTTTTGGATTCCATGCTCCACCGTCTACTGCTGTAACTGTGAAATCATCAATATAATACTCAGCATCGGAATCAGCATTTTCAATGTAAACAGAGATAAAACCTTTTTCCATATCAGCAGCACTATAATAATGTATTGCACTAATCTCAACCCAACCATCATCAACAGAAATTGTTGCACTGGCTAGATTATCCCATGAACGTGCAGTTCCTAGTTCTAAACTACCTGTTTGAGTCGAAAGAGTAAAATCTGAGACATCCGGAGACTTTGCATGAACCCAAAAAGATATTGTATAAGTCACATCAGCTTGTATATATGGAAAAATATCAAACGAAGGCCCATTCCAATTTTGTCTACGGTCTGTTATTAATAATGAATGACTGCCACTGTGTGCTAAATCTGTTACAACAGATATTTCTCCTGCACCTCTTTCACGCTCTGCATCTGTTCCTTGTACACTAAATCCCATAGGTGTTCCGTCTTCAAAGTCCACAGAAATGACAACTTCTGCCGCATTTGTCATAAGTGGCATGAGACCAATCAACAAAGCTGATACAATTAAAAGTATTATACTGTTTTTTGCTAATGATTTTAATATCCTGCTCATCATATATTTGCTCCTTTTCAAATTAAACTCATTTTACACTAACATATTATGGTCATAAAATCAAGATGTGGTGATTTTGTTTCGTAAATCACTTATTTTTCTTTTATACTGATATCTTATAATAACACCTTATAAGTTGCAATATTTCTGCATATTATCATATTTACAAAAAGTTTTCATCTAAAAGTATGGCATTTTTCGTAAAAATGTGATATGATATGTTACTATTTGTAAATAATTAGTATCTTTATCATTGTTGTTTGTGGGTGAAGTTTGTGCTCGAATTACTCTCTCCGGCGGGATCTCCCGAAGGTGTTATAGCAGCTATACAAAACGGGGCGGACGCTGTCTACCTCGGGTTTCAAGAGCTAAACGCCAACATGGATGCAGACAATTTTAACTTTGACGAGTTTGGTCGTTCGCTGGAATACTGCCGCATAAGAGGAGTAAAAGCATATCTGGCAATGGACTGTCTGGCTTATGACCGTGAGTTGCCAATAGCATCACAAAATGCAAAAGAAGCAAGTCGATATGGAGCAGATGCAATTATTGTTCAAGACCTTGGGATTATGCGAGCTGTTCGGCAATCTGTACCTAACATGCCGGTTCACGCAAGCCTTCGAATGGGAATACACAATCTTGAAGGTGTGAAAATGGCAGCAGCAACAGGTTGTACACGAGTAACACTACCAAATGAACTCTCTCGAAAAGAGATATACCATATTTGCAGATACTCTCCAATTGATATTGAGGTCTCGGTACAAGGTGCTTTGTGCATGAGTTATACAGGACAATGCTATATGAGTGCTATGCTGGGTGAGAGCAGTGACAATCGTGGTTATTGCGAAAAGCTTTGCCAGTTTAACTATACAGCATCCGGCCACACAATATCTTATCCGCTCAGTTTAAAAGATAACTGCTTAGTGCAATATCTCGCTGACCTTGAATCTATAGGTGTAAAAGCAGTCAGAATTGAAGGTCGTTCAAACCGACCTGAATATACAGCACTTGTTACAGGTATGTACTCAAAAGCAATTCGTAATCAAAAAAATCCAACCGCTGATGAAATACACACACTTAGAAATGCGTTTTCACAGCAAGGTTTTACAGCCGGATATTACACTGATAATAAAGACTCCGAAATGCTCGGTTTACGAGAAAGAGATAAAAGATCAGACTCAGCACTTTTTACTTCAACACGAAAACTATACTTAAACGGTGAGTTTCAACGAGTACCTATCAGATTTGTTGGCTCTGTTTCAAGCGGTAAACCCGTTAAGCTTGCAGCTGCTGATGACAAAAAGAATGCCGCTGTTGCATACGGACCTATCCCGGAGCAAGCGTTTCATAAAGACTTTTCTCTTGCCGCTTTGCAAACTGAATTATATAAAACCAGCGGAACTCCTTTTGTTTGCCTAGGCGTAAAAGGCACAGTTGAGCCGGGACTGTCAGTACCAATGTCAGTTTTTACTGAAATGCGAGTTCAATTATTCGCAGAAATATTGGAACAACGTAAGCTGCTTGCTCCAAATCCGGAAGGTGAGTTTACACCGGGAGTTTTTGGAAACGATATGTTCGTACCGGATTTAGATGAAATGAACCAGAGTGAACCTCCAACGATAACAGTTTCTGTAAGCAGGTCAGATCAACTCTCAAAAGAATTGCTGGAGCTAAACCCAAAAATTGTTTATATACCGGCTTCTGAATTAAATTATGAGTCTTTAATATTACGAGAGTTTTTAGAAAACGATGAAACTACAGTAGCTGTAACACTTCCCCGAGTTATTCATGATAACGAAAAAAAAGACATAGCAAAGATTCTAAAACGAGCATCAACACTTGGCATAAAAGATGCACTGGTTAGTAATATCGGACACATACAGTTTGCAAAAAATCATGGTATGCAAGTACGGGGTGACTTCGGATTAAATGTGTATAATTCTGAAACCTTATATGTTCTTCAAAAACTGGGTTTACTCTCAGCAACAATATCTTTCGAGCTAAAACTTTTAGAGATACGAAGCATGGTAAAACCTCTCGACACAGAGATTATAACTTATGGACGTTTACCATTAATGCTTACTGAAAGCTGCATAGTTCGCAATTGCACCGAAGCATGTACATGCGATAGTTTCACAGGATTAACAGGTAAACATGGTGCACTTTTCCCGGTAGTTGCTGATTTTGGATGCCGCAATGTTTTATTAAGCTCACAGAAACTTTTTATGGCAGATAAACGTCATAATATATCGGCACTAGGTCTTTGGGCGCAAAGATTGTATTTCACCACAGAAAATGCGATTGAATGTGTTTTGGTTATGAAACGGTACATGGGAAAAAGCAGATATACACCTGCAGGGCACACACGAGGTATGTACTACCGTGATGTAGAGGTTTAACTTTTGATAATGTAATCCTGTATGGAGTTGTAAGATTCTGAGTTGCTCCCCACCGTGTGGATAACACTCAGAAAAACAGAAAAGAAAAAGAAGGTTTTTTATGAAAGCGATGCTTACCAGACGAACAATTATAATACTATCAACCGCTGTATTGTTGGCTTTGATAACTGTTGTATCTGTTTGGGTGTTTAACACCTCAGGACCGGTTACAGGTTTTGCAAACACAGTTACACAACCTGTTAGAATACTAGGGTCATCCGTTGCTCAAGTATTTGGCGATATTTTCTCTGCAATCTATGAGTTTGAGGCATTACAAAACAGGAACGATGAATTGCTTCGCCGTATTGCAGAGCTTGAAGCCGCATACCGTGAAGCTGACGATCTTGCTGCTGAGAATGCACGATTGCGAGCTTTGCTTGATTTCGGTCAATTGCACGGCAACCTTACACAAGAGATGGCTACTCTCAGAAGTTGGACCGGCGATAACTTCACATCAACTTTTGTCATAAATCTGGGATATGCAAACTCAAATATTGCTAATGGTATGGGAGTAGCTACAGAATATGGTGTTTTAATCGGGCAGGTCTTTAGCGTTGGAGCAACTGAATCTACAGTTATCACTATCTTAGATACCAGATTTTCCGCAGCAGCTTTTGTTGGGCGTAGAGATACAGGAGACGAGGGTGATAGCTCTGTTACAGCAAAAGGTGACTTTACACATATGCGAAGCGGCACATTAATTCTTGATGCAATCAATGATGATTTAATCGTGCGTCCCGGTGATACTGTTGTCACCTCCGGACGTGGTGGCGTTTTCCCACCCGGTCTTATAGTTGGTGAGGTTGGAGATGTTATCAGACACGCAAACGAAATAGGACGTTTTGCTGTCGTTAAACCACTTTTGGAAATCGAAGCCATAACAATCGTATTTGTTATAACCGGTTTTGATATTGTTCCTGATACAGATTACTAAAATGAAAGTACCGGACTATTAGTATGAAAAGAAAAGTTTTAATCGTATCAATACTGCTACATGCAGCACTTTTGATAACTGTGTATGTATTACAAGGAGTTATTTTACCTTTTTTACGTATAGGAGGATTAGTGCCACTTATTTTGCCAATAACTGTAGCAGGAGTGGCTCTTTATGAGGGACGTTACATTGGTGGATTAACCGGATTGTTTGCAGGTATATTGTGCGACATATCTTTTAACCAGCCTGTCGGAATATTTACAGTAACACTTACTATCATTGGACTTTTTATCGGAGCACTCTCAGATGCAGTTGTTTTGCAAGGTTTTGCTACTTATTTTTTAATGTGTGCTACCACTCTTGTAATAAGCACAATTGTACAAATTGTTCCACTTATAGTATATTTAGGAATCCCGCCTCAGGCATTGATAGGTACTGCAATAGGTCAGTTTGTATACTCACTTGTTCTTGCATTTCCATTATGGTTTTTCATACGTGCACTTGGCAAAAGAGCAGACAGGGTCGGACTTCAACGAATCGTCTCTTAACAATGAAAGGGTTTTCGTATAATGCAAAAGTTATATAGTACAGCTAGAATAGTAGCAATATTTATTGTGCTTGCACTTGTTATGATTGTGTATGTATCTGCACTTTATACTATACAGATACATCAACCTGCACAGTTAGATAGCGAGTTGATACAAAGAAGAATCATTACAAGAACATCAACTATTACTGCCGCACGTGGTAATATTTATGACCGCAACGGCGTGTTACTGGCTTCAGGTAAACCATCATATGATATTATGCTTGATTGGTCGGCTCTGCGAGGTAACGCCAACACAAACGAAACAATACTTGAGCTAATATATGCAGTAATGGACGAAGGGTTTACATACCATGATAATTTTCCTGTCACTCGCGGCGCACCATTTGAATTCACTACAAATATGACAAACACACAACGAAACAGACTTGATGCATATATTGATTTTCATGATAGACTTTATCCTGAAATGCCTGTTTCTGATTTGCTGGCCTGGATGCGTGACCATTATGGAATAGACTATAGGATTGGTATTCTTGATGCCCGATTGATAATTGGCGTTAGATACGAGCTTGAAGTGCGTGCTATTATTGGAACAATTCCTCCGTATATTTTTGCCTCTGATGTTAGTACTGACTTTATAGCATTTGTTGAAGAACGTAACTATAACGGAGTATATTTTGACACAACATTTGTACGTGAATATCATACAAATCATGCTCCGCATATTTTAGGTTACATAGGTCGTATGACTGCAGAGGAATATGCAATCTACAAAGAGTTTGGTTATCCTATGGATGCTATTGTTGGGAAAATTGGTGCTGAACGTGCATTTGAAGAGTATTTGCACGGTGTAGATGGTCAGCAAGTAATACGTTTTAATGATGAGGGAACTGTTCTACAAAGAGAGATAACAAAAATGCCCGAGCCGGGAAGACATGTTTATCTAACTTTGGATCATGGGCTTCAAATAGTCGCAGAGCACGCTTTACAAACACAAATAGAAAAAATTAACTTAGATCGTCAAGAAGCAGAATATGACGAAGATGAAGAAATGGAGTTAATCCCCGGCGGTGCTGTTGTTGTTACGGATGTAAGAACAGGCGAAGTTCTTGCTGCTGCATCATACCCAACCTTTAGTCTTACCACTCTCTCTAATGACTGGGCTTTTTTAAATGCTAATCCTGATTCCCCAATGCTTAATCGTGCAACACATGGTATATACACTCCGGGCTCTACCTTTAAGATGGTGACAGCCATTGCAGCATTACGTGATATTCCCCGAATCACCAGGCATTATCCGATTGAAGATAGAGGACGTTTTACACAATGGGAAGATGCCGGTTTTGTTGCTTCATGCTGGATATATACTACGCAGTGGGGAGCTACGCATGGAGAAGTAAATGTTGTACAAGCTCTTGAATGTTCTTGTAACTATTATTTTTTACAAGTTGCCTCCTGGTTTACAGGCGGTGCTGAAGCCGGAGCGAGAACTATAAGCACTGCCGCTTTAGAGTTTGGACTTGGCAGAAAAACAGGGTTGGAAATCTCTGAAAGTGAAGGTCGTCTTCCATTACCGGAGGTAAAAGCACGACTGTTCCCGGCAGGTGATTCTGATGGTTTGTGGTATACTGCGGATACACTACAAGTTGGTTTTGGTCAAGGTATAAGTCGTTTTACTCCGGTACAGCTTGCCAACTATGCTGCGACAATAGGAAACGGTGGAACGCTTCACTCATTGTCTATTTTACGTAGAGTTATGAGCTCTGACTTTACAGAACCTATCTATGTTTTTGAACCTACTGTATTGCATCAAATTGAAGAAACCGATTACATTCAAGCATTACAAGATGGTATGCTTGCTGCATCAAGAGGAAGTCGCGGAACAGCAAGATCAATTTTTGGTAATTATCATATTCCCGTTGCTTCAAAAACCGGTACTGTGCAAGCAGAAAGCCAAAGAATGAATGACGGCGTATTTGTCTGCTATGCACCGGCTGATGATCCTCAGATTGCAATATCTATAGTTGTTGAAAAAGGCGGTTCAGGGTCAGCGATTATGGACATAGCCAGAATGATATTTGACCATTACTTTGTTACAGAAAGCACATTTTTTGCCTCACCATATGGGCAGATTATCCCATAGCCTTTTTCATTACAAAATGCAAAATTAATTATCCCTAATCCCACAACAAATCACCCGCTGTCTGCGGACGGCACCCTCTTTACTAAAGAGGGCATAAAGAATTCTAATTCCTACTCTCTGCTCTCTCGTCATTATTAATCATTAATTATTAATTTCATAGGACGTATTAACCATTGAGAAATAATATTCACATCAAAGGTGCAAGAGAAAACAATCTAAAAAACATTGATCTGGAAATCCCAAGAGACAAGCTTGTGGTACTGACAGGAATATCAGGAAGCGGAAAATCTTCACTTGCTTTTGACACTATTTACGCAGAGGGTCAAAGGCGTTATGTTGAGTCGCTTTCTGCTTATGCACGTCAGTTTTTAGGACAAATGGAAAAACCCGACATTGATTATATCGACGGGTTATCACCTGCAATCTCGATTGACCAGAAAACAACGAGCCGTAACCCACGCTCCACAGTTGGAACAGTCACAGAGATTTACGACTATTTGCGTTTGCTCTGGGCAAGAATCGGCATACCTCACTGCTATATTTGCGGCAAGGAAATACAGCAGCAGTCTGTTGACCAGATTGTTGACAGCGTTTTGTCGTTACCGGAAGCGACCAGAATACAAATTATGGCTCCTGTCATTCGAGCACGTAAAGGTGAGTATGCAAAGGTTTTTGAGGATGCACGAAAAAGCGGTTATGTCCGTGCCCGTGTTGATGGTAGTGTTTATGATTTGTCTGAAGAAATAAAGCTTGATAAAAACAAAAAGCACAATATTGAAGTTATAGTTGACCGTCTTATCATAAAAGATGATATGGCTCGGCGACTGACTGACTCTGTCGAAACAGCACTTGCACTCTCCGGTGGACTGCTAATTGTTGATATTGTTGGTGAAGATAAAGAACTGCTATTTTCACAAAACTATGCTTGTGAGGACTGCGGTGTGTCTATGGAGGAGTTAACACCTCGACTGTTCTCGTTTAATAATCCGTATGGTGCTTGTCCCAAGTGTACAGGGCTTGGTACACAGCTACGTGTTGACCCTGCGTTAATTATCCCAAATCCATCCATGTCTATAGAAGATGGTGGTCTTAACGCATCAGGCTGGGGAAATGTAAAAAATGACGGCATCTCAAAAATGTATTTTGAAGCTCTTGCAAAGCGTTATAGATTTAAGCTCTCAACACCGATAAAAGACCTGCCTGAGAGTATTATGAATATAATCCTCTATGGCACAAACGGTGAAAAGCTTGATTTATATTATGATCAACCTCGTGGAAAAGGCGTTTTAACGCAACCCTTTGAAGGAATCGTAAACAATATTGAACGGCGATATAAGGAAACGCAGAGTTTATCAATGCGTTGGGAGCTGGAGTCATATATGGCGGAGCATCCTTGCCCTGACTGTCACGGAAAACGCCTAAAGAAAGAAGTCCTCGCTGTTACTGTTGGCGATATAAATATTGCAACACTCACAGAAATGTCTATCATAAAAACGCTTAACTTTGTTGATAATTTAAAATTAAAAGAAAAAGATGAGATGATTGCACGGCGTATTCTTAAAGAAATAAGAGAACGTCTTGGTTTCTTACAAAGTGTAGGTTTGGAGTATCTTACGCTCAGTCGTCAGGCAGGTAGTTTATCCGGTGGTGAAAGCCAGCGTATCAGGCTTGCAACACAAATCGGCTCATCTCTGATGGGTGTGCTGTATATTCTTGATGAACCATCTATCGGTTTGCACCAACGAGACAACATAAAGCTCCTAAACAT
>JAITFR010000160.1 GCA_031281255.1 Oscillospiraceae bacterium | reverse complement strand
AGGTCGGAGATTCTTTTAATTATTCTCTTGAAGAGCTACTTGAAAAAGCACGCGGCAAGTATATAAGCGGACTGGATAAGGAAGGAATTGTTGTCCGTACTCAAGATGTAAAGCATAACCATACAATAAACCATAAAATGTCTTTTAAGGTAATAAATAATGATTTTCTGACAAGAGAAAAAGGATGATTTCAACTTAAAGCCTCACAACCACCGAAAACCCATAAGTCCCCACCGCATAGTGGTTCGCCTTTGGGCCGGGTTGCTCCACCATCCGACCTTAAATGACTACTCTCAGAAAACGGAGTAGTCATTTAAGCATATGGCTACAAAAATGACTGATATCACTACATTTCACATAAGTTATAAAAACCGCACTGTATGGTGCGGTTTTACCATAAAAGTGAATTAGAGTGTTTTAAATAAAAAAGCATTAAAAATAAGCAAAAATACCACGCGATTAAATTGAATAAAGTAAACACAAAACCAACGACCGAGAGCCTAAAAACTCCCGGTCTTTTTTTATGCTCAAATTCAAAAATAAATTCTAAGCTACACAGAAAGGAATCACATCATGTCAACAATCACAATAAGAAAATCACAAGACAACTCAATAAATCAAAACATTTATTTAACTGACCCAAGACTATCTCTAAAAGCAAAAGGATTAATGGCTCAATTAACAACATACCCACAAAAAAACAATTTCACAACAGAAACTCTAACATTCATAAACCAAGGCGGCAAAGATTCCATCCGCTCAGCGATCCAAGAACTGGAACAAACAAGCTACCTCGAAAGACACCAAAACCGCAACAAAACAGGACAATTACTCCCAACAGAATACAAAATATACGAAAACCCATATGAAGCAATGGCAACCCACCAAAAAAATTGTGCCGCTATTTTTAATTACGGCATACGCTAAAACAGATGAAGATGATGCGGATATTGATTTGACCGAAATCCTCATACCGATACCTGTTGTGGTAACACCGGGATCAGAAGCAGCATCAGAGCCGCTTACACCGGAGGGTAATCTTTCGCTTGTTGATGACGCTTTTATTGAGTCAATCGGTGAAAAACAGTTTATTACTGTTGAAACTAAGAACGGCAATTACTTTCACATAGTAATAGACCACTCCGGACATACAGAAAATGATGTAGAGAATGATATCACCGATGATGAATTGGATGGAGAAGCTGACTCACTTGCGGATTTGTCGGATGAAGAATACGAGGACGAAGACGATTACGTGTAATGTATAAAAACAAACTCGCTGCTTATTTTTTGACAAGTGGCGAGTTTGTTATATTTAGTTCAAATCTACCAAACAGGTGGGGCGACAGTTCCCACATCTCCTACCGCATAATGCGTGGCGACGGCTGCCCGTTCCGTCCTCGTTGTTTGGTTGATGTAATTATAATATACACAATTATGGTTGATCTGTCAATGATTTTAACATGCCTTTTTCTGCGCGTTTTTTCACGGTACGATCCAAGATTTCATATAATGAGCGAGCAAAAAGTAAGCCGTCACCGGAGATTCGCACTGCAAGTTTTAAATAGTTTCCTGCGCTTGTCGGGAATGTCTTTATATACTCTATAGAACCATCCTTAGGGTTTATTCCTACAAAATCCGGTACAGATATGATTTTTGGTAAAAATGCGAAATACCTATCGTATTCGGTAGGGTGTTCTTTTTGCATATGTTCTATGTTTGTCGGTCCGATGAATATAGGAGTACCAACAGCAAAATCCAAATCAAGTATATCTTTTACTTCTTTTGTTATTTCTCCGACTTTTTCTACCTCTGATGGAAAATACGCATTTACCATTATATTAACACCTCATGATTCACAGTTGCTCGCCATCTGTTGAAAATAAAAACCACACTCGTTCATTGTTTTTTTATTAACAGTGGACTTTTTCATTATACACACAAGATACAATCAATACAATTACAGGAGGAAAAAATGAATATTTTAGTAATCGCGGAAAAACCAAGCGTAGTAAAATCCTTATCTGATGTGCTCGGAGCAAAGACCCGCAAAGATGGCTATTACGAAGGAAACGGATATATCGTTTCTTGGTGTATCGGACATCTGGCAGGTCTTGCTGATGCTTCAAAGTATGATGAAACTTAAAGAAGCTGATACTAATACTGATGAAGATATAGTTCTCCCGGATATTAGCGATGGTCAGGTTTTTGATAATGCCACAGCATCGGTAACAGAGCATTTTACTAAGCCGCCTGTACCTTATACGGAGAACACACTACTTTCAGCGATGGAGAAAGCGGGTGCTGATGAAACTGACAAGGACGCAGAGCGAGCCGGGTTAGGCACTCCGGCAACAAGAGCCGCCGTTATTGAGAAACTCATAACAGGCGGTTTTGTTTTGCGTAAAGGACGGCAGCTTTTACCTACCGCTGATGGTATTAACCTTGTAAAGCTTCTGCCGGACTCTCTTAAATCAGCAAAGCTTACGGCTGATTGGGAAAATGAGCTTTTGCGGGTTTCTAAAGGTGAAGCCTCACCGGACGCATTTATGAAGAAAATTGAGGATATGACAAGGGATTTGATGATAAACAATAAAAATTAAACCGACACAAAACATTGTTAAAAGAAAGGATAGGGATATGCAAGCGTATGTAAGAAAGCTGGGTATCAGATACCGCTTGTTTTTAGGTGTGCCGGAGAATCACAAGGATAACAACTTTATTGCTATATATTAATCGGACTCAAAGGATAAAACACTTTTTAGGATCAATGATATGTTTGAGTTCATGGATGATGATATGCAGGTAATAGCAACGAGCGCGGCGAGTAAGCTTAGTGAAATGTCAAATGATGAGTTTGCGTGTACAGAGTTTATACCTGCGGAATACTACAGCGGTGAGCTATATGAATAGATTATCGCCACCGAGAAAGATATCCGACAAGCATAAAAAGCAGCTTGAAGAAGCGAGAGCGAAAAAACAAGCGCAATAAAACAATCAGCGGTGCAGAAGACTGTCAATAATGATGGTCGGCTGCACCGCTGATTTTCGTGTTGGTTAACCAGAAGTTTTTGTTTGAACATGGCTGGTTGAGCAATGGGTTTTGGTGGGTGAATGATGGTGGGTATGTGTTTATAAATCTATAAAATATCGTCGTATGGTTACATTTTGACCATCATCGGAATATGTAAAAGTGTCTTTAAAAACAAAGCCGCATTTTTCTATAGTTTTAGCTGAACCTATATTTTCTTCAAGACAAGCAATAAATACTTTTTCCATTTTCATCTGCCGACATTCATCAAGAGCCATACTA
>JAITFR010000104.1 GCA_031281255.1 Oscillospiraceae bacterium | reverse complement strand
CGGGATGAATACTCAGAAAGATTACGAACAGCACAAAATGAAATCGGACGTTTGCACAATGAAATGTATCTGCAACGTGTGCCGATGGCAATTGTCTTTGAAGGTTGGGATGCCGCAGGCAAAGGTGGTGCAATCAAACGCTTAGTAGCACCGCTTGATCCACGTGGTTATAAAGTTGCTCCGGTTGCTGCACCTAATGACATAGAAAAAGCTCACAACTATTTGTGGCGTTTTTGGAACGAAGTGCCAAAAGCAGGGCACATGACGATTTTTGATCGTAGCTGGTACGGTCGTTTGATGGTTGAACGTGTTGAAGGTTTTTGCAAACCTTATGAGTGGAAACGTGCATTTTCAGAAATCAATGATTTTGAAGAACAGCTTGTTGATGGTGGTGTTATACTTCTAAAGTTCTGGCTTCAAATTGATAAAGAAGAACAGCTGAAACGCTTTGAGTTTCGTAAAGTTACCCCGGATAAGCAATGGAAGTTAACTGACGAAGACTGGCGTAACCGTGAAAAATGGGATCAATACCTTGAGGCTGTTGACGAAATGATGTTACGAACATCAACAAAACATGCTCCCTGGACAATTGTTGAAGCTGTCGACAAGCTTTATTCACGAGTTAAAGTTGTTGAAACAGTCCTCGACAGTCTCGAAAACAGATTAAAACAACGCTAAATCACAGTCAACAAATCTTTTGGAACTGGTTAATTACTGTTTAAAGTATTTTTATCAGTTCCATATCTTTTATTAACATCTGTAAACTTTATTTGCATAATCAACCTTTCGTAAAAGCACTGATATTTCCTTTATTTGTTATAAAATCATCAATTGTAATCCAGAGATAAAGCAACTCGTTATTTTCCATTGTTACCAATACAAATCTGTCACCAACTGTTGCAAAAAAATTGTACTCGTAAAATTGGTCAATAGATACAATTTCTTGTGTAATAATATTAAATGCTGTATTATTTCTAGATTCGTGATTAGTAAAAATCAACCATTCTCCTTGCCAAAATGTTGTATTATTAGGTGTTCCATAGGTTTCTAAAGAAAAAGTTTTTATGTACCTTAGTTCAGAACTTATCGTGTCGTAAACATTAAAAACAGTTTGCTTCGTACTTGCTTGAATTACAATATGAGCTAAGTGATTATCAGTGTAATAAAAATAATGCATATCAAATATATTTGTAGATTGTGGATTAGAAAACTGTTCGATTATATTTTCACTTTTGTTGATTATATTAGCAGCCCATAAAGTCTGCCGCATTTTTTCACGGTATACTGTTCGGCTATCATTATCATTTAAAGCTTCAATTGTATATGTACTTGTGTAGTAAAAAATACCGTTGTAATATCCTGCGTAATCTAAACTTAATCCATATCCCTGTTTAACTGGAAATACCCAAAATGTTCCGCTTTTAATATCAACACTAACAAAGGTTCTATTAATCATTCTTTCACTGTCATTTATTACATCTGTATCCCATATTGAATCATCATATATATCAAGATAAATAATTATTTTCCCGTCAACAATATACATAAGAATGCTGTTAATATATCCATCTAAAGTGCTGATTTTTCTTGTTCCGGAACCATCAATATTTACACTATAAACTTCTATTGAGTACTGATGATCCGTATGACGGTCAAATACTGTTTTTGTATAATATATAACTCCATCATGTAGTGTAAGTAAACTTACACCTTCATTAATCAATTTTCTATTCATATCAAATGCAAAACAATTTTGTGAATTGTGCAAACATTGAGGGTTTGAACAAAATGGAACTTTTTTTGAAGATGCAAAATCGGAAAACCATATATAATGCTCTTCATTTTTTGTTATAATACCTTCAGAAGAAAAACCACCGAAAGTACTTGCATACGACATTTCTGATGACATAAAAAGCGGATTAGAATTAAATTCGAAAAACACTAATATAAACAATAGTACAATCACTGTTACTGCAATAATTGAAATAATTATGCTTTTTTTAGTAATTCTTATCATCTGCCGACTATCTCATTCCATACTAAATACTGTCGCGAAATCTCATCAAGCAAATTTATTAAACCTGCGTTTTTCATTTCTTCATTTAACCACGTAAGAGTTTTTATGTAATCAGAATCTCCACCATTAATAAAACTATGTGGTGTATCTTTTACTTCAAAAATTGTTTCGCTATCTGTCTCTATGATATCAGAATAAATTGCTATGTTTATCAGTTCATTAAGTTTATACAGTGTTTCCTCATATTCTTTAGAATTAAAACGAAAACCTGTAATATTGGATATACTCGCTCTTTCGTTATGCTCATATAATGCATTTCCCTTTTTTATAACATCATCATCTGTAGGTGATGTAAAAGAGTACAATCCTGTTAACAATGGGAGCATATTAAATCCGCTATTTACCACTATGCCATTTTCTACTTGAAAATCTACATCTAACACGCCGAAAACTAATAAATCAGCCAGTTCTCTATCGGACAAAAGCCATGAAAACAGGGTAAGAGCTTCTTGCGGGTATTGAGATTGATTATATATACCAATAGCACTTCTTGCTGTATCAAGATATAAATCGTCATCAAATATGTGGGTTGTAAATAGAGGCATCCATTTGCTCATATCTATTATATCATTGCTGTTACCTCTACCTGCTACTATAACTGACGGTTCCGGGTAATTTGTGAAATATAAAGAAGAGTTTGTCTCGGAATATATGTAACCTTTTTCAAATAAAGAAAATGCATCAGAAATATATGTCAAAAATGATTGATCTTCAAAAAGATTAAATGATCGCCCTGAGTTATCAATAGCGATACTTGCAGCAATTAATCGGTATCCTAAATGTTCAGAGATTGTTGTAATATCATTAGGGAGACTAAGCGGAAACTCTTCCGGCATTTGATCTAATAATGGTAAAAGTGTTATTAACTCTCTTGTTATACCATAAGGTATAGGTTCATTTTTTACAAGTAGCAAAGAGGAGTAAGCATATATTGGGTCCATGCGGAATCCATAAATATTACTATTAATTTTTAGTGTCTCCCAGTAATTTGAAGAAAAAGCATTTTTTATAGTATCAGGTAGTATATCATCTAATGGTAATAATAAAT
The DNA here is from genome assembly GCA_031281255.1 of Oscillospiraceae bacterium. Classification (GTDB taxonomy): domain Bacteria; phylum Bacillota; class Clostridia; order Oscillospirales; family Oscillospiraceae; genus WRMH01. The sequence continues at coordinate 6,285 of JAITFR010000104.1, read as the reverse complement.
CGTTTTGATATGCCAGCATATAACTGTCATTTATACCTAAAAGATTCGCATGTGTTACTCCTGTAAAAATTATATCTGCTTGGTTACCGTTATCAATAAAAGTTTTTAAGTTATTAAAATAATGCATATTCTGATTATATATTATAATGTTTTCTTTATGTATTCCTGTTGCATCAATGTCTGATAAGTAATCTAATTGTCTGTACGATTCTAATGCGACTATTTCCAATATAAAATCTGCTCCTTTTGCAAGGAGAGCATCATTAAAAGCATATAGTCTATCAAGAGATATACTTGATAGAACAAGAGCATCAAAAACCCAAACTATAGTGTTTTTATCATTATATCTATCATCAGTTATCCTAGTTACATACGAATCAGTTGGAAAAACTTCAGGGTTATGTGTTGGATTATGTGTTTTTTCACCACCGGAATTGATGCCATTTGTTTTACAACCAACCAGCACACAAAGTAATATTATTAAAATTAGTATCTTTTTAGTCTTCACATTATTTGATCTTTTGCTCATACTGTTGGCATAAGTCGAGGTTAAACTATCCGTTTATTTGTAAATGTTAGCTCTATTTACTAGTATCTTTATTATACATATAATAAGTGAAAAGTCAATATGGTCAAATATGGTTTTACTATATCTCGGTGTTGTAATTTACATATTATATGATAGAATATTTCATAAGCTGTGTTTTAATCCTTGCACGAATAAGTTTCAAATCATAACAATTTTTATTGAATTCTCATCTAAAAATTAACATTATAATCGGAGTAAAAGGTTGAAAGTAAAAATAACACTACGTGAGCTTATACAAATTGCAATGCTGATCGCTCTTGCATTCGTGCTCGAGCGATTGACACCAATAATAAACCTTCCGACTTTGCGAATTACTCTGACATTTATTCCGATGATGTTTTGCGGTATGTTATTTGGTCCTCTTTGGGGAGGTTTAGCGTTTGGTGCGGCAGATATTTTAGGTTGGCCTATAATGGGTCTTACACCAAATCCTTTAATATTATTCGCTCGAATACTCGCCGGTGTTATTTATGGTTTATTACTACATCGTGAAAAACCAAAGATATTTCCACACGCTGTTCTAAACTCAATAGCAACTCAGTATCTTTGTGCTGCATGTCTTACTACATGGGGATTATCAATGATGTGGGGTACTCCATATCTTGAACTTTTATTATCCAGACTTCCCCAGTTTGGTATTTATATAATACTAGAAGTTGCAATCTTCCCTGTTTTATTAATTCTACGCAACGCTCTACAAAAAGCAAATCTGATAAATATTTAAACATCCCCACTCCCTACTCTCTAATAACAAATCACCCGCCGTCTGCGGACGGCACCCTCTTTACTAAAGAGGGCATGGGATTCTAATCTCCATACATATCGTCATTATTAATTATTAATTATTAATTCGTCCCCCCCTACTCCCTATTCCCTATTCCCTATTCCCTAAATCTGGAGGTACCCAAAATGGATTATATTGAAATAACTATAAGATTTCTTGGTAGTTTTGGACTTTTTATCTTTGGTATAAGTCTGCTTTCGTCGGGTCTCCAAAAAACTGCCGGCGGTCGAATGAAGCGTTTGCTTGGAAATGTTTCAAAGAATCGTTTTAGTGGTGTGCTTTTTGGTGCAGGTGTAACAGCAGCAATACAAAGCTCAACAGCAACAACTGTTATGGCTGTTGGTTTTGTTAATGCCGGGATTATTGCTCTGCCACAAATCGTTGGTATTGTAATGGGTGCTAATATCGGTTCAACTGCAACCTCATGGTTAGTTTCCAGTGTGGAGTGGTCGGTTTTTCTAAAACCTGATGCTTTGGGTGCTGTGTGTGCTGCAGTTGGTGCTTTGCTACTGCTTTTTTCTAAAGAAAAACGTATTAAAAATATTGGAGAGGTAATAGTTGGTTTTGGTGTTTTGTTCCTTGGGCTTTCGCAAATGCCAGCAGCTTTAGCTCCTCTTGCTCAGCTTGAAGTAATACGGGAGTTTTTCATAACAATGGGTGCAAATCCGCTGTTGGGTATTCTTGCAGGTATTCTTGTAACAGGTATTATTCAAAGCAGTGCTGCATCTATAGGTATTCTCCAGTCAATGGCTTTTGCCGGAATGGTGCCTTGGAATGCTGCTGTTTACATAGTTTTGGGTCAAAACATCGGTACATGCCTCACAGCATTAATCTCCAGCATTGGCACATCAAAAAATGCCCGCGCTGCTTCGTATGTACACCTTGTTTATAATGTAATCGGTGCTGCATTTTTCTGCATAGTTGCTGTGATTTTCTTCGCATTTATAGACCCTGCTCTTGGTAGATCTTATATAACAGCTACAAATATCAGTATGGTGCATACCGGTTATAATGTTTTAGCTTTGATACTTCTTTTCCCGTTTGGTAAGCTTATACTTGAAATTGCAAAGAAAATGGCAGGTATTGGTAAAGCTGATTCTCTCGGTTCTGATACTGATTTACCCGAGCTTGACGAGAGTATTTTAGAAACTCCTTCTTATGCACTTGAAAATAGTATGAAAGCTATTCAAAAACTACTTAATCTCATGCGTACAAACCTGATACTAAGTGTTACTGTTTTCACTAAAAAGGATTATAAAAGAATTGTTACTTTCTGGAATAAATCTGAAGAAATAGACAAAGTTAGCGGTAAGATAAATGAGTTTTTAACTAAGCTTTATAATGAAGAAATCAGTAAACAAGAGAGTTCTTTACTTATGTCGTTTATGCATGTCACTATCAGCCTTCGTAGGATTAATAACCGCACAAAGGGTATAACAAAACTTGCAGAGGACTTACGTAGTTCGGGTATAAAAGAGCAGTTTTCAGGCTTAGATGAACTTGAGGATATTTATAGAAAAACTGTCCATTGTTATGATGGAATGGTTGAGGCTTTAAAATCCCGCAATTCTTATGATATAATCCAAACTATGTTGGATGCAGATGCTGTTGTTAGTTTGCGTGAGGTTTTTAAGTCAAAACAGCTTGCTCTTGCTTCAAAATCTACTGATTATTCAGTTGAAGTTGGACTTATGTATTCAGAGGTTGCAAGGCATTTAGCACGCATTGCACACAACATAAAAAGTATCGTAGAAATAATCCCACACTCAGAAAACGTAAACGGTGTCGTAAACCAAGACGAGGTCTATGATAGAAGATAGAGATTAAGGTCGACAAATCACCCGCCGTCTGCGGACGGCACCCTCTTTACTAAAGAGGGCATAAGAGTCCTCTACTCTCTACTCTCTACTTTCTATTCCCTACAACCTTATACCGCATGATTATGAATACTAAAAATAACTGTACCTAAATGGGCAAATGAACTAGCAAATGAACAAAGAATTTGCAGTTTTACTGATAAAATTAGAGACAGTGATAATATAATTTTACAAATTAGAAAGAGAAATATATTATGAGTAAAAAATATAAGCATAGTAATATTGTGTTTTTGTTAAAACCGTGGTGGAAGCATGGAAAATTATTATTGCTTTGTTTTGGTATATCAACGATTATTCTTGCTCCAATATCCGGTTATTTTTCTGTAACTTTAGCACAAGCTGTTATTGACAGGATTCAAGCGGGGGAACTGTTCAAAGATGCATTACTTATTGGTATACTATATATGTCCATATCACTTTTCTGCTCATTATTAAGAGCAATAAATATAGATTATTATTTTAGATGGAAAAGACAAGAAGTTGAAGGAAAGATTGAACGTGAAATATATGAAAAAGCAATTGATGTTGATTATAAGTACTTTGACGATCCTGTTTACTTTGATAGCTATAAACTAGCAACTGAGGAGTTTGTTAAGAAATCATCTGAAACTATGGAATATATTTTCGTATTTACAGGAGAAGTTGCAAAATTCGTGGTTTTTGGTTCTCTCATTGCCGTTCGTGGGTTGGCTATCTTTTTAGTAGTATTAGCATGTTCAGTTTTTGCAGCAATAGCACAAATATATTGGAGTAAGATTTCTGCTGAACGTGGAAATGCAACAGTTAATCAAAGGAGGCGTATTGATTATTTTAGACGATTGTTCTTTGATCATACAGCAGTTGCTGATATGCGATCTTCAAACATTCGTGTTCATTTGTTTAAAACTTTTGATAAGTCTATAAATACATCTGTTTCTATTTATAAAAAATATGCTTCAAAGGAATTCGCAATTGATGTGTTTTCTTCAATCGCTCAGATTGGCACTGTTTTTGCTGTCCCGATTTATGTTGCTTGGGGTATTGTTTCAGGCAATATTAGTGGTATAGGTGTTTATGCAACCCTTATTGCTGCATCAGTTGCATTAAAAAATACACTTGACGGTTTAGGATGGTGGAGTTCTCAAATAGCTCTTGGTGTAGCTTATGCTAAAAATGTACGTAAGTTCTTTGATGTTGAATCAAGCATTGAAACAAAACAAATCGGTGATAAACCTCCTAAAATTCCATTCTCACTCAATATAAATAATGTTTCTTTTATGTATCCTAATAGTAACTTTGGTTTTGAAATATCAGAACTATCTGTCGCATCTGGTGAAAAAATTGCTATTGTTGGAGAAAATGGTGCAGGAAAAACTACATTAACAAAACTTATTCTTAGATTGTACGATACAGATAGCGGTGAAATACTTATAAACAACAAGAACATATGTGATTATGATATAAAATGTTTAAGAAAAGCGATTGGTGTTGTATTCCAACAATCAAAACTATATTCACTATCTGTTCGAGAAAATATGACAACATATGCTAGTGCAGATGATGCAACATTAATTAGATCTTTAAATGATATGGATTTATTGTTTGACTTAGATGCTTCAGTAACGAAAGAATTTGACGAAGATGGAATAGTACTTTCTGGTGGTGAATCTCAAAAGTTGTGTTTAACACGTTTGTTGCATGGAGATTTTGGATTACTAATACTAGATGAACCATCAAGTTCGCTCGACCCTATTTCTGAGTATAATTTAGCCAAATTAATTTTCAATAATTCAAAAACAACTACTATAATGATAGCACATAGACTTTCAACAATTGTTGATGCTGACAAAATATATTTGTTTTCTAATGGTAAAATAATTGAATCAGGAACCCATGACTATTTAATTAATAAACGTGGAAAATATGCTGAAATGTTTGAAAAACAATCAGAGGGTTATACTAAAACATCTTCATCAGATAACTTTTAACACCTTATACCGCATGATTATGAATATAAAAAATGCGATGGCTTGTGTGCTGACAGTAAATAGTTGAACGTGGATTATTTCGAAATTGCTTATTAGAAATCCGAAAATTAAACTTCCTGTTAATAGAGCAATACCAAAAGCGGTGTTAAAAATCCCATAACCTGTGCCTCTTTTACGCAAAGATACTACATCCGCAATTGATGCTCTCATTATTGTTGAGTGAGTTGCGAGGATAATTCCATAAACTAAGAAAGCAACAATAATGAGTGTAACAGAACCACTTAGTAACAAAAACGGAAATAATGCACTGGCAAAAGGAACAAAACCTAACATCAATAATCCGGAATGTTTATTGCCGGTTTTCTTTTTTATTTTATCATAAAGTACGCCGATTCCAACAGCAAGAATAGCATTTGTAGCCATTGCCAGGGTGTAAAGCATTGGTATTTGTGCACCTGTAAAAACTTCTGTATATGCGAGGTAAAAACCGATTGGTACAAATGTGACAAAACCAATCAAGGAGAAAAATGTAAACGTACAATAAATCCAAAAAACAACAGGGAGTTTCTCTTTTGACAGAGGATTAACCGGATTTTTTTGATGATTATTTATAGTTCCTTTATCAGTAGCTTCCGTTACTGCATCTTCTGCTTTAAGTCTTTCTTCCATAACTCCGGTCTTTTTTGTTTTTGTATATACAATAAAAACAGTTATTAAAAGCAAAACAAAAGGAATACCAAGCAGCATATAACCGGTTGCGTACTCTGCCAGACCATCTCTGCCTGTTATCATAAATACCAGAGTGAAAATGAGAGGACCGAGTGCCGCGCCGGCTCTATCTAATGCCTCCTGCCAGCCGAATGCAAAACCGGTGCCGATTTTATCCTCACCCTCAGCAACAGTTGAGATAATTGTGTCTTTTGCAGGACTGCGTAGAGCTTTACCAATGCGTTCCATCATTATGAAAACAAGTAAAAATACCCATGCATTTTCACCTTCTCGTATTAAACCTGTGAGCGGAACGGAGATAATTAAACCATAACCTGCAAAAACAAAAGGCCAGTACTT
>JAITFR010000102.1 GCA_031281255.1 Oscillospiraceae bacterium | reverse complement strand
AGAATGGAAAAATGACCTGGTTAATAAAGCTAATCAAAAGTGGGAAGATTTAAGTGTTAACTTGGGGTTTGTGCGTATTCCGCAGGGGATTGCGGGTCAAGCCCGCAATGACGTTAGACAGTAACCCACATATCAGCGAGAGGAACAACCAAATTGCAGGTCTAATCTGCACGGCAGGGATAGCCCGCAATGACGTTAGACAGTAACCCACATATCAGCGAGAGGAACAACCAAATTGCAGATCTAATCTGCACGGCAGGGATAGCCCGCAATGATGGAGGCTCTATTCCCTAACCCCTTTTTCCCTTTATTCAGGGGATTGCGGGTCAAGCCCGCAATGACAGAGGCCCTAACCCTTATAGCTGGTTTCGTTTGATTTTGCCGCTGATTGTTTTCGGTAGGCTTTCACGAAAAACGACAATACGTGGGTACTTGTACGGAGCGGTGTGCGTTTTTACATATTCTTGTATTTCTTTTTTAAGAGCTTCAGACGGCTCTTTATCTTTTGTAAGAACAATACTGGCTTTTACCACTTGCCCCCTAGTTTCATCAGGTTCAGGAGAAACCGCACATTCAAGCACATACGGAAGTTCCATGATAACGCTCTCAACCTCAAACGGACCGATGCGGTAACCGGAAGATTTTATCAAATCATCAACTCTACCTACAAAGAACAGATAACCCTCTTCATCACGCCAAGCTGTATCGCCGGTGTGATATGCTCCATCATACCAAGCTGCTTTTGTTTGCTCTTCACTTCTGTAATAACCACTAAAGAGACCACAAGGGTTGTCCTTATCGGTTAGTATTACAATCTCACCAACTTCACCGGGCCCTACAGTATTACCATCACTGTCCATGAGTGCAATGCTGTATAGTGGACTTGGCTTACCCATTGAGCCTGATTTAGGTGTCATACCAACAAGATTTGCTATCATAAGGGTTGTTTCTGTTTGACCAAAACCTTCCATTATAGATAATCCGGTTGCTTTTTTGAACAAATTAAATACTTCAGGATTTAACGCTTCGCCTGCTGTGGTGAGGTATTTTATGGTTGTTAAATCGTATTTAGAAATATCATCTCTAACAAGGAAACGGTACATTGTTGGTGGAGCACAGAATGTTGTTATACCAAACTCTGAAAACATTGGTAATATTTCAAGCGGGTCAAAGCGGTCAAAGTCATAACAAAAAATACCTGCTTCGCAAAGCCATTGACCGTAGAGCATACCCCAGACGGACTTACCCCATCCAGTATCTGATATTGTATAATGTAAACCGTCGGGGTCAACATTATGCCAGTATTTTGCTGTGATAAAATGCCCAAGTGCATAAGTATATGTATGTGCAGCGATTTTGGGATACCCTGTTGTTCCGGAAGTAAAGTACATAAGCATTAAGTCTTCTCCACAAGGAGAGTCCTCAGTGCGAGGATATGAACTGCGGAATCGTTCAATATCTTTATCATAATTTAACCAGCCGTCACGTTCGCCATTAATCATGATTTTTGTTGTTACCTGCGGGTAAACCTCTATAGCATTGTCTGCTTCATTTGCTGTATTACTTTGACCGGTGCAGATAATAGCTGTGATTCCTGCCGCTTCAAAGCGATATTCATAATCTTTTTGCAATAATTGATCAGTAGCCGGGATTGCAATAGCTCCAATTTTATGGAGTGCAACTATAACTTGCCAAAATTGATAATTACGTTTGAGCACGAGCATAACACGGTCGCCTTTTTTTATACCAAGACTTGTAAAATAATTAGCTGCTCGAGATGATTGACGTGATATATCAGCAAAAGAAAACCGTCGCACTTCTTTATCTCTATCAACGTGCAGCATAGCAGTTTTTTCAGGAGTCTTTGCCGCTATAGCATCTACAACATCAAAAGCAAAGTTAAACTCATCTTGATCTTTAAATGAAATCGAGCTTAATATTCCATGTTCATTTGTAACAGGGAAACAATATTGCTCATAAACAAAGTTTCTATCTTTTTGTGTCAGTTCGTCTTCGATTGCTGTTAGTATTATTTCAGCTCTTTCTGTAAATGATAAATCCTCATCAGTATCAGATATAGTTGGTTTTATGATTTTTTCTTTTATTCCCTTATGTGTTGGGGCTGTATAAGCAGATGCATCATCACCGGGTAGTACAACAGCACAAAAAACACAATCGTTCCCACCAACCGCTATCATTCCATGTGGCGTTGTACTGTTGTAATAAATGCTGTCTCCTTCGGATAAGATTTCTACATGGTCTCCTATCTGGACTTTTAATTGACCGCTGTAGATAATATTAAACTCTTGACCACTGTGTGAAACGAGTGGTATCGGCTCATGCTGTTGCTCGTCAGAGTATGTATATGTAACCCAATATGGTTCTGCGATTTTATTTCTAAAACGTGGTGCAAGGTCACGCACTTCAATATTCTGTTCCTTTGATGTGACTCGTCCTGTGCCACGACGTGTTACAGCGTATGAAGTTAGATGAGCACTCCAACCTTCAAGCAAGTCAGTAAGCTCTACTCCAAACATAAGTGCCGAGTTGTGAATAAACGAAAAAGGCAGGTCAATAGCTCCTGACTCATAATCCTTGTAAATATCAATAGGTATATTGTGTTTTTTTGCCGCTTGTTTTTGGCTGAGCCCTGTTAATTCGCGAAGTTCACGGATTCGTAGTGCTACATCTTGGATTGCTGTTGTTGTTTGCTGCGGTTTTGACATTATAGTTAGCTCCTTCTTTTGAGTTTTTGTATTATATATTATTTTCACACAATTGGTCAAGAGGGGGTTAGGCAGTAATAATATTCTTATATGGTCTCGGAAAGCGGAGCCATGGATGGTGTAGCGCCGAACCTCTGCACATGGATGTGCAGGCGTTCGGAAAAGAGACTATCATAAGAATATTATTACTTGTTACATATCTTGATAAAAGTACAGATAAAAGTATGGGTTAGGGGCTAGGGATTAGGGATTAGGAAATAGGAACTAGGGTTGTTGTAGGGGCGGATGGCAATCCGCCCGTGAACAGGCTCAAAATAATGTATAATGCGTGAAAGCAAAAATATAGTAGTAACCGTTATGAAAAATAACAAAAGGAAACATAAGAAATGAGTTAAAAACTGGTTGACACATTATAACATATTTGTTATAATGTGTTTGTCAATAGATTTAAGGGTGTGATAAATAATGTTTGAAGTACATTTTTATGAAGATAAACACGGGCGACAACCTATAAAAGAACTTTTAATTACATTACGAGATAAATCACAAGATAACAAAGATGCACGTATACAGTATCATAAAATACTTTCCTATATTAGAACATTAGAAAAATATGGTACAAGAGTTGGAGAACCTGCTGTAAAACATATTGATGGTGATATATGGGAGCTACGACCATTAAAACATCGGATATTCTTCTTTTATTGGAAAAACAATAATTTTATACTTTTACATCATTTTATTAAGAAAACAAACAAAACACCACCGAAAGAGATTAAACAAGCACAGAGAAACTTAGATGACTATAAAGAGAGGAATGATTAGCATGAACACAAAGAAATCTACACGTTTTGACGAATTTTACAATGACAATAACAATGTTTCTCCAAGTGAAAGAGCAAAAATCGAATTTGAAGTTGAACTTATTGGCAAATTGATAGAAGCAAGAGAAGCAAATGGTCTCACACAAGCACAGCTTGCTGAAGCTGCCGGAGTTAAGCAATCAGCTTTAGCCAGAATGGAAAATCTGAGAGCCACGCCTCAAATTGATACGTTATTTAAAGTGTTAACACCTATGGGTTATAGGCTTGCGATTGTACAAGATGAAAATTGCTGATAACACCCACCACCCAAAAATTATTTCTCAAAAATGTGTTGCTTATTGTATCAAGATAGTGTATAATGCGTGAAAGCAAAAATGCAACGGCAGCCGTGAGGTGCGGTAACACCCCACGACCTGCAATATGTGGCGAAACCCCACACACGCAATAGGAACCCTACGCCGTAGATGTATTATATTGTATTGATTACATCAAATCAAGCAATAATAAATCGTAAATCGACGTGTAGCTGTGTATGGGAAGACCATATACAGCGTTTTTGTTTGCGGACAAAGCTGAGAGTGGCTAATCCCGCTCTCAGTAAGAACCGTAAAATAAACAAAATAACAAAAGAAATATAAGAAAGAGGAAAAGAAATGAAAAACCCTAACAAAAAACGAATCCTATCACTGGCACTTACTTTATGTATGATAATAGCGCTACTCCCACTGTCGGCAATTCCTGTCTCGGCAGCAACAACGGTGACAGTAACTTCCTCAGCAGAAGCGAAAGCTGCACTTGAAGCCCCGGGTGATTCTACGATAGAAGTTACTGAATTAACAGACAATGTTAACATGCGTATCACCATTGAAGGTAATGTTACATTGGGTGGTAATAAAACGATTGATGCTTATGGTTTTAATATTGAAATATATGATTCTCTTTTAAGTTCGCATACACTAACACTTCTTGACGGTGCAATAATTAGAGTATATGAAAACTTCACTTGCAACCTTGTAATTAATAGTGGTGCAACATTTATACGAGCTTCTGAAGGTTCTTATACACTAGCAGAAGGGCAAACAGTAAATAACAATGGAACATTCCAAATAGACGGCGCATTTACAAATAATGGCACAATTACAAACAGCACAATTACAAATTCTGGTTGGATTGTAGTTGATAGTTTCATAAACAACGGAACTTTTAATGTAAATGGTAATACGCATTTTGAGAGATCAACATTTACTAACAATGGAGATATCAATATAGACGCTCGAGCAGAGTTATCAACTAATTTTGGATTTACAAACAACAGTACTGGTGTGATTAATTTAAGTCATAGATTAATAGATGACACTATGTATGGGGGATGGCTTGGTTTGGGAGGAACTTCTACTAATGCCGGCACTATAATTGGTACCACAGCAGGAGGTTTAGTTGTTCTTAATGATAATATCATGAACAACAGTGGTACAATAAATTGTGTTCTGTGGATAAATATAATGGGTATTTTAAATAACACAGGTACTATCACAGCTAATCGTTGGTCTGGAATTGATAGAGATGGAGTTCTTAACAATAGTGGAACAGTTATAATACAACCAAATGTAACTTTTAGTTTAATAGGAGGTACACTAGCAAACAACAATGGTACTGTAACAAATAATGGTACTATATGGGTTGGTGATGGTACATGGGAGAGTGATTCGGACTCTGGTGAGTATCAAGGTGTATTCCAACACCCAACAACACTTAACAATACAAATGGTCTTATTAGAGGTAATGCTGTTGGTCTAACAGGTGGTTTTGCAACATTTACATTTAATAATATTAATCCTGATGATGGTGTAGCAGATATAGATAGATATAGAACATTTTTTGAACCATCAGGTACAACTAGTTTTAATCTAACAAAATATGAACACTATATATGGGAGTGGAGTGATACATTAATGTTGTCAGGTTGGTTTACAGCAGCAACAGGCGGAACCAGAGTAGATATTACAACTGCAACAGCGTATACAGGTGGCACTGAACTCTTTGCTCAATGGGTTGAACCGAGCTTCTCAGCCCCGGGTGGTGTAGAGTTGCCTGCAACAATCAGTGGAAATACTGTAGAGTTTGAGATAACTGATGAAATACTCGCAGAGATAGTATCAAATGCACAAAATAATACAATAGTTCTGGATGTATCAGCAGCACATAATATAACTCAAGTTACATTCCCCACTACTGTTATGGCAGCAGAGGGATTAGGTCTCAGCTTAGTAATGCCACGAGGAACAGTAACATTTAATGGAGTAGCCGCAGCATCAATCGCAGGTCAAGCTGATGGTGATGAGATTTCATTAAACTTAAATAGAGCAAGTCCAAACTCACTTAGTGCAACACAAAGAGAGAAACTCTCAGAAGGTGATGGCATTTTCAGTATATCTTTATGGTCAGGTGATGAAGCAATCACAGAGTTTGCAGGCACAGCAACAATCACGCTACCTTGGAGCGGCCCGTGGCCTGCTGTAATCTGGTATTTAAGTGATGACGGTGAGCTTGAGAGAATGAGCAACATCACAAACAACAGAGGTGCAGGAACAGTAACATTCACAACAACACACTTCTCAATCTTCTTAATCAGACATGATGAAGATGCCACAGACATTCCACAACTAGGCGAAGTAAACCTGGACATTCTCTGGTGGTCACTCATTGCCTTGTCAATTGGTGGAATTGCTGTTGTAACTCTCTATAAAGGTAAACGCAGAGGAACTAACGCAGTGTAAAGGTCGTACAAATATATTAACATAACAACAAGAAGGTGGTATAAAAACCACCATCTTGTTTTGTTTTCGAAATAATAATATTCTTATGATAGTAGGGAGTAGGGAGTAGGGAGTAGGGAGTAGGGAGTAGGGAATAGGGAATAGGGAATAGGGAATAGGGAATAGGGGTTAGGTAGTAATAATATTCTTATATGGTCTCGGAAAGCGAAGCCATGGATGGCGTAGCGCCGAACCTCTGCACATGGATGTGCAGGCGTTCGGAAAAGAGACTATCATAAGAATATTATTACTAGGAAAATACCATTGACAAAAGTACATATTCCTTAAAATAAACTCATTTGGCTTGTATCCGGTAAATCCTTTAAGGCACCCAGCTCTCGTAGCTTTTCGATATTATTTTTGTTTACCTTTGTGCAATAACGTAATATATCATCAGTTGAAACAAACTTTCGTTTTTTACCTACATTGGCTAGAGAGTTTGCAGCAACAGCTCCAAGCCCAGCAATAGAAACAAATGGCGGACGTAGAGTATTATCATCTACAACAGTGAACTTTAATGCATCAGATTTGTATAAATCAATATCAGCAAACTTAAAACCACGAAGATAAAACTCATAACATGACTCAAGCGTTTCCAAAATCTTTTTGTCTGTTACAGATATTTTTTTATCTGCTCTAAGCACACGGATTTTTGCAATTACATTGTTTATTCCAGCAACCATCAGCTCTGCATCAAAACGCCCCTTCATACTACGACGATAAAAATATGCACTGTAGTATTCTAAAGGTTTATGCACCTTAAACCATGCAACCCTTACAGCATCCATAACATAAGCAGTTGCGTGAGCTTTTGGGAAAAGGTACTCTATCATTTTACATGAGTTTATGTACCAATCGGGAATATTATGAGTCCGCATAAGGTTTTCTGCACCCTCCGGTAGACCATGCTTTTTACTGCGAACCCATTCAGAAATATTAAATGCTGATTTACTATCAATACCTTTCGAAATCAAAAAGTTCATTACATCATCACGGCAAGCAACAAGCTCATTGATTGGTTTACCATCAGCGATTAAGGTTTCGGCGTTTTTCTGCCAAACGGCTGTACCATGAGAGAAACCCGATATTCTAATTAAAGTATCAACATCCTTTGGACTTGTTGCTGCCAGCATCTCACGAACTAAATCAGTGCCAAACTCCGGAATACCAAGAGTACCACTTGTACCAATGATTTTATCCTTATCAGATAATCCTAATGATTTTGGCGATGAAAAAATTGCTAAGGTTTTTGGGTCATCAAGAGGAATATCCTGAGCATCAATACCTGTCATATCCTTTAACATTCTAAACATTGTCGGATTATCATGCCCTAACATATCAAGCTTGATTAAAATATCACCTGTACGTTTAAAGTCGATATGAGTGGTGATGATACCTTTATCCTTGGCGTCAGCAGGGTGCTGCAACGGTGTAAAGTCAGTAATCTCCATGTCTTGAGGAATTACAATAAATCCCCCGGGGTGCTGTCCTGTTGAAGTTTTTACATCTTCACAGCCTTTAACTAATCTATTTTCTTCTGCTTTAGATACAATTCTGCCATGTTTTTCATTGTATTTTCTCACATATCCATAAGGTGTTTCTTTAGAAAGACTTGTTATTGTACCTGCTCTAAACACATAGTCAGACCCAAATAAATCAATAAAGTCTTTATGTGCCTTGTCCTGATACTCTCCGGAAAAGTTTAGGTCAATATCGGGTACTTTTGTACCATCAAATCCTAAGAACGTTTCAAATGGTATATTGAACCCATCCTTAATATACTCAATATTACACTTAGGGCAGATTTTCTTTGGCATATCAACACCACAACCATAATTAATTACATAAGAATCACCTTTTTCATCAAAAAACTCTGATGTTTTGCATTTGGTACATCTATAATGTGGTGGTAAAGCATTAACCTCTGTTATACCTGCAAGAAATGCAATAAATGATGAACCGACACTTCCGCGAGAACCAACTACATAATCTGCTTTTGCTGCTTCTGCTATAACTTTTTGAGCTGCCATATAAATAACATCATAATCAAAATCTAAAATATCTTTTAATTCTACACCAAAGCGGTCTTTTACAAACTCGGGAGGATTTTCACCATAAAGATTCTTAAAATTATTTGTAACAAGCTTTGTCAGCTCCTCAGAACTTCCTTTTAGTTTAGGAGCATAAAGCTTTTTTTCATCAGGTAGAGGTTTTATAAACTCGCACATATCAGCAATTTTATTCGGATTTGTAACTACTGCTTCATATGCTGTTTCTTCACCAAGATAAGAAAACTCTTCTAACATTTCATCAGTTGTGCGGAAAAATAAAGGTAAATCATCATTAGCACTATCAAAACCTTTGCCTGTGAGAATTATTTTTCTAAATATTTCTTGTTCAGGATCAAGGAAATGCGAATCACAAGTAGCAACTACCGGTTTATTTATTTTTTTTGCAATTTCGACAATTTTTCTGTTAAAATTACGCAAATCCTCTTCACTGCTGGCTTTTGGTGGTGAGTTTGACTGACTATACAGCATAAAATTGTTATTACAAAGAGGTTGAATTTCAAGATAGTCATAAAACTTGGCAATATCAAGAAGAGTATCATCATCTTTTTGCTTTACTATTGCTTTTAAAAGCTCTCCGCTATCACAAGCAGTACCAAGAATAAGTCCTTCACGGTGTTTTTCTAAAACACTTTTAAATATTATCGGACGTCTGCCACTGTGATGCTCAAGGTGGCTGATTGTAACCAGTTTATAAAGATTTTTTAGACCGATACGATTTTTTACAAGAATAATTATGTGATTAAATGATTGCCTTCTTTTTGAGCGTTTTTTTGAAGAGGTTGAACCGGTACTTACAACATCACTAGAATCATCAGAGGTTAATCCGTTTTCAACATCATCCGATGTTGATTCAGAATCAAAACTTGTAGAATCATCTTCTTTATCAGGATTTATGTCGTCTATATAATAACCTTCCATTCCATAAATGACTTTTATATCGGATTTTAGAGCCTTAACAGTTGCAGCAGCATCAGGAAAAGCTTGAACAACACCATGGTCAGTTATCGCAATCGCTTTATGGTTCCATTCAATAGCTCTGCGAACAATGTCTTTTACGTCTGAAACAGCATCTGTTGCAGACATTTTTGTATGAATGTGCAGCTCAACACGTTTGTTTTCAGCATTGTCGTGTCTTGGAGTAAACTCATTGATGAAAATATTTTGCGGGTCAAGAGTTAACTCTCCTGTTCGGTTATGATGATAAAGCACTCCGTGAACGGAAATATGCATATCCTTTTTAATTGCTTTGATAATTTTGCTTGCATTGTCATCACGCAGAGATTTTCTCACATTAAGTGTGCCGGTGTAGTCTGTCAAATCGAAGTTTAGTTGCCATGAGTTAAAGTTATACTGCCTATTGTCAACATTGCAGACAACGCCTTTTATTACAACAGTACCATCCTCAAGAGCGATATTTTCTATAACTTTTGGAGCGGCTTTTATCACTCGCCCCATGATGATATTTTTTTTGTTTGGTATTAACTTTGTGTTGGATTGTGCAGGTGACTGGCTAGGTTTTGTTGAGGTAGATTTACTTTTTGCAGAGTTAGAAACATTGGCACTACTCGATTCGTTTGAACGGCTTGATATTGATGAATGTAATCTGACAGCGTTTATAGCGAGATTCTTCTTTAACACATCTTCCATGATACTTAGCTCATAAGGAGGAACAGGAGAGGTTAGTGTTATTGCAATCTCTAATACATTGCCATTATTTTTTACAAAAACAACTCGCGCACCGCTATAATCGGTTGCGAGTCTTTTTTCTTCACGTAAGAAAGGATAAACTTCATAAAGTAGTGTTTGTTCGCTCAATTATCTGCTCCTGCTTCTATTACCGCCAGCAGTTCTGATATCAGCTTGTTCATGGGGGCTTTTTTTATGATTTCTCCATTTGCAAAAATTATACCTTCTCCATCTCCACCTGCAATACCATAATCAGCCTGTTTTGCTTCACCCGGACCGTTAACAGCACAACCCATAACAGCTATAGTCAGATTGTGGTATAAAAATGGTGGTCGATGCGGTGGTTTGGTAACACGTAATTTACTCATCAGCACATTATCTATTTTGCTTTCGAGCATTTTTGTAAGCTCAATGACATCAATATTGCACCTGCCACAAGTGGGACAAGAAATGATATCAATACCGGGTCTTAAACCTATGGATTTAAGAATCGTGATTGCTGCATCTATTTCTCTTTCAGGTTGCTCAGTGAGAGAAACACGAATCGTATTTCCAATACCATCCATCAATAAAGAACCAATACCTATTGCACTTTTTATAATTCCGGCGTACTCTGTACCGGCTTCAGTGATACCAATGTGTAAAGGGTATTTTGTTTGCTCGTGTAAAAGGCGATAAGTCTTAACTGTGAGTGGAACATTAGATGCTTTTGCAGAAATCCAAATATTATCAAAATTGTATTTATTTAATTGTTTAACATTCTCCATAACCGATTCAACCATAGACTCAGGAGTTACACCACCATATTTTTTTAAAATAGAGGCAGATAGGCTACCGCTGTTTACGCCAATACGAATGGGTATATTTTTCTTATTACACACATCAGCAATAGCTTTTATACCTTCATCACTGCCAATGTTACCGGGGTTTATGCGTATTTTATCCGCTCCTGCTTCGACTGCTCGTATAGCAAGTTTATAGTTAAAATGAATATCAGCAACAACCGGTATATTAATTTGCTCTTTTATCTTAGTAATAGCGTTAGCAGACGGAATATCAGGCACAGCAACACGGATAATATCACAACCAAGTGCTTCTAAACGCTTGATTTGAGCAACCGTTGACTTAATATCATCGGTTTTTGTAGTTGTCATAGATTGAATTGTGACTTTATCTGTGGCTATATTACTCATGCACCTATTATCCTTATAATATCATTATATAGTATGAGTACCATTAATCCAATAAGTAAAATAAACGCAGTAGTATTTATGTAATTTTCATACTTTGGATCGAGCTTTTTACGTGTTAATTTTTCAATAATAAGCGTTACAAATATAAAGAAAACTCTGCCACCATCCATTGCCGGAATTGGCAAAAGATTTATAACAGCAACGTTTACACCGATAAATGCAGTAAAATAAACGATGTTTGATAGTGCAACCCAAAATGTCGGAGAATGTTGTCCAACTGTGTTCATAGCATCTATAATACCAACAGGCCCTGAAATATCAGCAATACTTGCAGAACCACTTATCATCATTGCTATACTTACACGTATCATACGTATGAAATTAAATGTTTGATAAAATGCAAACTTTGTATTCTCAATAAATGATGACTCTATAACCTTAAAGCTTATGCTGTAGCGATATACTTCTTTTCCGTCAACAACATACGGAACTCGCTCGTACTCCAACCTATGACCGTCACGCTCAATAGTAAATACTATGGGATACCCCTCATTTAATCGCATAAACAAGTTAAAATCTTCATAATAAAACAAACGCTCACCGTTAATTGCAACCAGGCGGTCACCTGCTCTTAACTCGGCTACCCCAATGTCAGGCACATCAGCCAGATTATCCACAACCTCACTGATTGTAGTGCTTATAAAACCGGTAGCACCTAGTGTAAGAATGACAATAATGATAAAAGCGGCAATAAAATTAGCAAAACTACCGGAAACTAAAATGACTATACGTTTCCAACGTTTTTGCGACAAAAACGAACGAGGATTGGGGACTTCACCCTCATCATGTTCGCCCTCCAGTGAGCAAAAACCGCCAAATGGTAAAGCTCGTAGTGAATAAAGTGTTTCTTTACCTTGTTTCCAAAGTATCTTTGGACCCATACCAATAGCAAACTCATTAACTTTAACATTTAATGCCTTCGCAGAAAAATAATGTCCAAGTTCATGGATTGCAATTATAACTCCAAATGCCAGTATTGCGATTAATATGTACATGAGTGGTCTCCTTTGTTGTTTTAGAAAATAGGGAGTAGAGAGTAGAGAGTAGGTTTGTTGTAGGGGCGGCATTCTGCCGTCCGTAAGTAGTAAGTAGATTTGTTGTAGGGGCGGCATTCTGCCGTCCGTGAGTAGAGAGTAGGGGTTAGGGAACTCTCATGCCCTCTTTAGTAAAGAGGGTGCCCTCCGCAGAGGGCGGGTGATTTGAATCTAGTAGTCTAGCTTACCCTCTATATATTCAGAAATTTCCGTGAATGAGATTTTTCCTTCTAAAAAGAGGGCGACAGCTTCTTCGTTTGCTTGGTTTAAGATTGCACAAAACTTTGTGCCTTTTTTTGCAGCCTCGATTGCAAGACGAAGACAAGGGAATAAATCTAGGTTTGGTTTCTCAAATGTGAGCTTACCAAGAGCTGTTAAATCTAGCGGTTTTGTTAGCCCCGGTAGACGGTTTGGATAAGTAAGTGCGTATTGAATAGGCATTCTCATATCGGGATTTGATAACTGCGCTATTGTACTGCCATCTACAAACTCTACCATTGAATGAATTATACTCTCAGGATGAATCACAACTTCGATTTGCTCGGGTGAAATATCAAAAAGGTACATTGCTTCGATAAACTCAAGACCTTTATTCATTAAAGTAGCAGAATCAATTGTAATTTTTTTACCCATATTCCAGTTCGGGTGATAAAGAGCATCCTCAGGAGTAACTTTTGATAATTGCTCTTTGGAATAACCACGAAACGGACCACCCGAAGCGGTGAGTATAATTTTTTTTACCTGCGACCTTGAATTGTTTATGCACTGAAATATTGCTGAATGTTCTGAGTCTACCGGAATAATTTCTGTATCAAACTTTTTTGCAGTTTTTATAACTATGTCACCGGCACATACGAGAGGCTCTTTGTTTGCTAGTGCAACACGTTTACCGGTTTGCATTGCTGCAAGAGTTGGTTCAAGCCCTGCAATGCCTGAAATTGCTGTGACAATTATATCTGCACCGCTGTTTTTTGCGATGTCTGTTATTTCATTTTGACCGTTAGGGTCAGAGCCAAGAACAAATCTTTCAGGCTTAAATTGTTGCACCTGTTGCTCTAGTAACTCAGCGTTATTATATGCTGTGAGAGCTTTTATTTTATAACCGAGATGTTTAGCAACTTCAAGAGTTTGCCGTCCAATCGAACCTGTTGATCCGAGAATTGTAATTGAAGTCATGATGGTTGCTCCTTTGTAGGGGCTAGGGAATAGAAAGTAGAGAGTAGAAAGTAGAAAGAAGAGATTTGTAGGGGCGGCATTCTGCCGTCCGTGAGTAGAGAGAAAGTTTGTTGTAGGGGCGGATGGCAATCCGCCCGTGAATATGTCGATGGGGACAACCTCTCTTGCATAGAGTTGAGGGGTTGATTCACAGTAGCTCTATAGAATTGCCGGTATCAAAATAATCAGAAAATAAACAATAGGAGCTACAAAAGTAACACTATCGATGCGATCAAGCACACCACCATGCCCGGGAATAAGATACCCATAATCCTTGATTTTACACTTACGCTTTATATATGAATAATAAAGGTCTCCAACTTCTGCAACCACTGAACAAATTACTCCATACATTAACAAGACAAGATATGAAACAGAAACTGAAGTTATGGAATCCAGAAGTAACCCATAAAGCAATAAAGCAATGGTGCCAAATATTATACCGCCAATACAACCTTCAATAGTTTTGTTTGGACTGATTTTTGGGAATGCTTTTCGTTTGCCAATTGAAACGCCTACAAAATATGCACCCGAGTCAGTGAAAACAGTTATTATAACAGGTATTAAAACTATCAAATCACCTTCCGACATTGATTTTAAACTAATTAGAGATGAAATCATATAAGGGAGTATCATTCCGGCGAAAAACGTAACAAGCATATGAAGTGGTTTTGCACGTTTTTTTGTTTTTGAAGTTAAAAGATAATCAACAATTAACAAACACACAATAATGAAGAAAACAATTAACATTGATGTTATAGAAGTTAGTGTTTGCTGTGTGTTATTAAAAGTATCTAATGGGTTATCACTATCATTTATCGTATTAAGAATTACGCCGGTTGCAAAAGGAAGATTTCTAATAAAAACAACAAAAGGAACAATAGTAGCGATAATAACAGCATAAAGTGCTAATCTGGCAGGAGTTTTAAACGCTTTGGTAAACTCATATGCTGCAATACCACCAATTATTGAAATAACAAAAGTTAATATATAAGCGGGAAACACAAATAAAACTGAAAAGAAAAAAGGTATCATAACTATTGCTGCAAGTATTCTGGTTTTCATAAGCTGCTCCTTTGTTGGGATAGAGAGTAGAAAGTAGAGAGTAGGGAGTAGGGAGTAGGGACTCCATGCCCTCTTTAGTAAAGAGGGTGGCTCCGCAGAGCCGGGTGATTTGTGATTAGGAGATTATATTAAATCGCACCATAGCGTCGTTCTCTGTTTTGATATGTTAAAATTGCGCGGTCAAGCTCTTTTTCATTAAAATCAGGCCATAAAACATCTGTAAAATAAAACTCTGAATAAGCACTTTGCCACAATAAAAAGTTAGATAAACGATACTCACCGCTAGGACGAATTACTAAATCAGGGTCAGGAATATTAGCAGTATATAAAAGCTTTGAAAAAGATTCCTCAGTTAAAGAGGGTTGTGTAGAAATAATCCCCTGATTAATACTGTCGGAATACTCCGAAAAACGCAGTAAACTTTTTGCGTATGTATCGACCGCTCTAAGTATTTCATCACGGCTACCGTAGTTTAAGCAAATGTTTACTTGAACACCATCAAATCTTTTTGAAACTTCCTCAGTTTCTGCAATTAGAGCTTTAAGCTTTGGTGATAAAACAGAAATGTCACCGATAAACTTCATTTTGACCCTGTCACGCTCCATTTTCTCAAGAGCTTCGTGCAAATATTTCTCAAGTAACTCCATTATTTTTGAAACTTCATCGGAAGGACGTTTCCAGTTTTCGGTAGAAAAAGCATAAACTGTGAGATATTCGATACCTATATCTTTACAATATGTAGCAACTTTACGGAAAGTCTCTGCTCCTGCTGCGTGACCGGCGGTACGTGGAAGGGCACGTTTTGTCGCCCAACGACCATTGCCATCTAGCACTATTGCTATGTGGCGTGGGAGTTTACCACTATCCCACGCAACTTTTTTAGATTTTCTTTTTGATTTATTAAACATAGATGTCATTTATTTGCATAATTACAATAAGTTATTAACACTCTTATAATTATATGCAATCATTAATCCTCATACAGTGCCGAGACTTGAGTTTGGGTACACACCGAGATTGTTATATTTCCATTACTTCGGCTTCTTTTTTCTTCGTGACCTTGTTAATTTCTTCAATATAAGTATCAGTCAGCTTTTGAAGGTCTTTTTCGGTAACAACTAAATCATCTTCTGTGATTTCGCCGGTTTTCTTTTGGGCTTTATACTTTTCAATAGCATCACGGCGAATATTTCGGATTGCAACTTTTGAATCCTCTGCTTGTTTTTGAAGCTGTTTAATTAGCTCTTTACGGCGTTCTTCTGTTGGTTGCGGAAATTGAAGACGAATAACACGACCATCATTAGCAGGATTAATACCAAGATCAGAGCTGAGAATTGCTTTTTCAATAAGCTTTAGACTCGTTGCATCCCAAGGTGTAATCATCAACGTGCGAGGGTCGGGTACACTGATACCTGCAATTTCTTTTAGAGGTGTTGGTGAACCATAATAATCAACCTTTATCTGGTCGAGCACTGCTGCATTTGCACGCCCTGCACGAATTGTGGAATAGTTGGTTTGCAAGACTTCCACAGTTTTCTTCATCTTATTTTCATATTCATCATACATAGTATATTCTCCTCCTAAATAATGCATAATTCATAATGCATAATTCATAATTATTTTTACTTTCCAAAGTATCATTGTTAAACGCAAGATTGAGTTTAATTTAGAATTATAAACCTGTGATTTAATTCATAATTATTTTTTTACTTTCCAAAGTATCATTGTTAAACGCAAGATTGAGTTTTATTTAGAACAATAAATCTGTAGTTTTGTTCATTATGCATTATGCATTATGAATTATGCATTTATTTACCCGACTCTTGTGCCGATATTTTCACCCATCACTGCTCTTACAATGTTTTCAGGGTCTTTTAACGCAAATAATAACACCGGAATATCGTTGTCCATAGAAAGTGATGTCGCAGTTGAATCCATAACCTTTAAGTGTTGCGA
>JAITFR010000094.1 GCA_031281255.1 Oscillospiraceae bacterium | reverse complement strand
AACTCAAATACTCCCATCGGGCCGTTCCAGACGATTGTTCCTGCACCGGCGATTTCTTTTGTGAACTCGGCAATTGCACGAGGTCCAATATCCATTGCCATCATTCCGTCGGGTATGGCATCACTATCTACTGTGATTGGATCAACATCGTTTGAGAACTCCGCTCCTGCAATTGAATCAACAGGTAGTAATAGTTTTACTCCACGTTCTTTTGCTTCTGCTTTACATTTTAATACGGACTCCAACTGTTCATCCTCGCATAAGGAGTTGCCGATTTTTCCACCCTCTGCTTTAAAGAATGTATATGCCATTCCGCCTCCAATGATAATTGCATCGGATATTTTCAGAAGATTTGATATAACTCCAAGCTTGTCAGAAACCTTGGCTCCACCCAGTATTGCTACGAGTGGTCTTTTGGGTTCATTAATAGCTCCACCAATAAAGTCAAGCTCTTTCTTTAATAGAAATCCTGATACTGCCGGTAAAAAGTGTGATACACCTTCTGTTGATGCGTGTGCACGGTGAACGCTTCCAAACGCATCTGATACATATATGTCTGCCAGACTTGCGAGTTTTTTTGCAAACTCCGAGTCGTTCTTTTCTTCTTCGGCGTGGAAACGTGTGTTTTCAAGCAACATTATTTCGCCCGGCTTTAAGCTTGTCGCAAGTGAAATTGCATCATCACCGATAACATCTTTTGCCATTTTGACAGGTTTCCCAAGATGTTTTGATAGGCTTTCTGCTACCTGTGCCAGAGAAAACTCCGGTTTAAACTCCCCTTTTGGTCTACCAAAATGTGAACATGCGATAACTGCCGCATTGTGGTCAAGCAGATAATTAATTGTAGGTAATGCTGCAATAATACGTCCTTCGTCTCTGATTTTTCCTGTTTCCTTATCAATCGGAACATTAAAATCACAACGCAGTAAAACCTTCTTACCACTTACATCAATATCTTCTACAGACTTTTTATTGTAACTCATAATAAACTCCATTCTAATGATTTTTGCACAAATTAACATAAAAGAATGGAGTTACGCGCATAGTGTTATGCATACTTTTAGATTCTTTCACACTATTCCCCCATCTGTTTTGTAATCATGCAATGTGTAATATATCATAAGTGTGTGATGAATTGCAATAAAATAAAATGGTTTGACATTCTATTTTCTGCGACAAATCACCCGCCCTCTGCGGAGGGCACCCTCTTTACTAAAGAGGGCTTCTAAGAGTTAAACTCACACTCGTGCATTTCATTAAGCTCTGTTATAGCCGCCGAGTTTTTTTAATCTGTTTTCAAACTCTTCTGATTGAATTGCTTCTAATAACTTTTGTACCATTGGAAGTTCCTGTGCGTGATTTGCGATTAATAAATCGTATTCTTCGTCGCAGATATGTAAAAAATCCAGATCATATAGTTTTGCTGCCGAATATATACCAAGCCCAACATCTGATGAATCTGATGCAATTAATGCTGCTACTGAGGTGTGTGTAAACTCCTCTCTGTCGTAGCCATAAATCTTTGTGGTGTCAATGTTTTCTTTTTTACACAAGTAGTCCATTAATATCCTTGTGCCTGACCCTTTTTGTCTGTTTACAAATCTCACTTTGTTTTTTATTAAATCTGATATACCTGTAATATTTTTCGGATTACCTTTTTTTACAATAAGCCCTTGTTGACGTTTTACACATTTAATAATATGTGCAGTATTCTCAGGCAGCATTTTTTTCACAAATGATTCATTGTACAAACCTGTTTTTTCATCAAGTAAATGTATACCTGCAACATGTGCTTGACCGTTACGAATTGCAAGCAAACCACCCATACTTCCAACATGAGCTGAACGCATTAATATATCTCGGTGTTGCATTTGCAATATATCAGCAAGCTCATCTAATAATGGGTCATGGCTGCCTATAACAACAAGACTTTGCTGCAATTCCTCTATTGGACGTAAAAGCCTAACATCAACGGTTTCTCCACTAACATAACCCTCAACACCTTGCGGTACTTCGACTATACCATCTGCACGCATAAACGATGTTACAATCCCACTTCCTCCTGCTAATGGAGTTGCTATAAGATTATCTTGCACATAACCCATTCGCACACGTACAAACTCTTTATATTTAAGTGAAGATACAATTGTTTTTGTCAGTTTTGCCTTAACAATTTTTTTGTGTCTTGTGCCTGTTTTATTAATGAGGTCTATAATAGGTCTAAGTATTTGGTCAAGAACAATTATTCCCGAAACCGGATAACCGGGGAGTCCAATTATCGGTTTGTTTTTGCAAAAACCCAGAATTGTAGGTTTACCGGGCTTTATAGCAATTCCATGACATACAACCTCACCTACCTCACTAATTACCAATGCTGAATAATCCTCTCTGCCTGCGGATGAACCTGCTCCAAGAAGTACAATGTCACATTCTTTAATTGCTGTTTTAAGTGCACTTTTTATTTTTGCTTTATCATCGGGAACAATATCATAAACCTTTGGTTCAGCACCGTAATCACTTAGCATTGCAGAAAATATCGCTGAATTAAACTCCGGTATCTCCCCTGTTTTTGGTGCATTATTTGTTGACACTATTTCATCACCTGTTGGTATAAAACCAACTATAGGTTTTTTTATTACTACAATCTCATTTATACCGCCTGCTATTAACGCTCCTACAGCGGATGGTGATATTTTTGTATAAGATGTTAGTATCATCTCTCCTGCACATATATCTTCGCCAATTTGTCTAATGTGTGACCATGGTGAAACGGCCTCATATAGTTTGATGCTACCATTTTGTTCGGTGTCAATATTTATAACATCCTCTATCATAACAACAGCATCATAGTTGTCCGGTAATGGGTCGCCGGTATCAACATATTTGTATTTTTCTTTTGTGAGTATTGCAGGTGTTGTTTCGCTTGCACCATAGGTATCACTGGCTATAACAGCAATTCCATCCATTGCGGATGCATTATAATGTGGTGAACAAAAGGTAGCATAAACAGCTTGTGCTGTTATTCTTCCTGATGATTTGATAACTGGGATTGTTTCAGTTTTATGGTTTAACCCATTGTCAGTTAATATATTAATGTATTCTTCCAGTGCTTCTTTAAGTGGTGTATTTGATAAATAATGAAAACTCATGGTCGTTCCTTTCGTATGGTGGTTGTATTGTAGGAGTGTAAACAATGCGGGCGACCGGGGACGGTCGCCCCTACAATTGGATTTAACATAATTCTATACATATACTAACTCTACTTCTGTACCTTTTGACAGGCCTTCGCAGTTGCGCGGGATGATTATGTAGCCGTTTATGTCTATTAGTTTTGATATTAAACCCGATTTTCCTTTTATGGGTATAGCAACTCCGTTAACTAGCTTGACAGGTACAATTTCTTCTCTGCCGTGATTTGCAGAAATCGCTTCGTTTAGTTTTGCTATTGTTGTTTTGCGTTTTATTGTAGTGCCTAAATAGCATGAAATCACTTCACGTACAAATAGTTCAAAAACCATGTATGCGGCAACAGGGTGTCCCGGTAAACCAAAAACCGGCTTTTCATTAACAATGCCTAATATAGTAGGTTTACCCGGTTTGATTGCTATTCCGTGAAACAAAAGCTCACCTAAAGATTCTATAACCTTTGCTGTTTTGTCTTTATCACCTGCTGATGAACCACCCGAGATAAGAATAATATCACAATCCAGATTTTTGATGCAGTTTTTTAAAACGTTTATCAGTGATTCTTCATCATCACGAACAATTCCGTAAGACACCTCTATACCACCATATTTCTTAGCAGCGGCAGCAAGCATACATCCGTTAACATCACGAACCTCTCCATCTGATGGTGTATCTGTTATATTCACAAGCTCATCGCCTGTGGAAATTATACCTATACGTGGTTTTTTTCGCACATTTATATATTCGAAGCCTAATGCTGCTAAAACACCAACATCATGCACAGTTAGCTCTGCTCCTGCTTTTAACACAAGGTCACCTTTAGACACATCGTCACCTTTGAAAATAATATTGTTACCGGGGGCAACAGGCTTTGAAATGCCAATCATATTATCACTGTAGCTTTCGGTATGTTCGACCATAACTACGGCATCGAAGCCTTCGGGTACAGCTCCGCCTGTTGAAATTGCTACGCATGGATTGTTGTTTTCATCGATAGTAATATTTGCTGGATTTTCATCTGTTTCTTTATTTAATGAGGTCGTGATAATTTTTCCCATCAAAATCTCATGGGTTACAGTCATAACGGCCGGTATGCTTTCGCTAGAGCCAAAAGTATCTGATGCTCTGACTGCATAACCATCTACAGTGCTACGGTCAAAACCCGGTACATCTTCGTTGGATATTATGTCAGTATGAAGAATACGCCCAACAGAATTAACGGTAAAGATTTTTTCGTATTGAAAAGTTGTTTTTGTGAAGTGTTTGTTAATAACATCGATAACTTCTGTTGGTGTAAGCACATTAAGCACAATAGTCATCCTCCTGCGGGAGATTATAGCATATTAATTCCTGTGAAAGTGCAAATTATTATGAGAAATGTTAAATTTTTGTAAAATAGTGCTTGCTTTATGCTCTTGATTGTGAGAAAATGATTGACAGTTTATATTTACGATATGAAAACGTAATTATCATATGGTAGGAGGAAAAACTCATGGTGGCTGGACAAACACAGCAACTCAGACTTGGTGAAGTACTACTGGAGTCAGGAGACTTAACAGAAGAACAGTTAAATGACGCACTGGATTTACAAAAATCATCACCCGAAAGAAAACGTCTTGGTGAATTCTTAATTGACAATGGAATTATCACAGAAAACCGCCTTAACACCGCACTCGCACAACGTCTTGGTATTCCATACCTGCCGATAAGCGAATGTCCCATTGACCTTGAAGCAGTTGCAAAGATTCCTAAAGCAGTTGCTCAAAAGTTTAATCTAATAGCAGTATCAACAGACCGCAACTCAATGCGTTTGCTAATAAGTGACCCGCTTAACTACTATGCTCTTGAAGATGTTAAGCTTATTTCGCACGTTCATCAACTTGATATTGTTATTTGTGACAGAAATGAAATCGTATCTGCGATTCAAAGCAGTTACTCCGAAATCGAAGCACAAAAAGCATCACGCGATGCAAACGAAGCAGCCGGAACAACCAGTGCGTTTACATATGTTGACCTTGGTGAAACCGCTGATGACACACCTGTTGTCACACTTATTAACTCAATGCTCCACAAAGCACATAGTGCAGGAGCGAGTGACATTCACATTGAACCATTTGAAGATCACACACAAATCAGAATTCGTGTTGACGGACAAATTGTTGACTATACAAAATTATCACAGTCTTTACACAGCTCCATGACTGCTCGTATAAAAATCCTCAGCAGTATGGACATCGCAGAAAAACGTGCACCACAAGACGGTCACTTCCGTGCAAAACTTGAAGATTATGAGCTAAACGTCCGTGTTTCATCACTACCTACAATTTACGGTGAGAAGCTCGTTTTGCGTTTTCTGAGTCAAACTACCCTGCTTGACCATGCTACAACATTTGGTATGGAACAGGACGACTATGAGAAAATGCTCGCTCTGCTTAAATCACCACATGGCGTTCTTTATATCACAGGGCCTACAGGAAGCGGAAAAACTACTACATTATATATGCTTGTTGAGTTTCTATCGACACGTAATGTAAATATTGCAACAATTGAAGACCCTGTTGAAAGAACAATTCTAAAAGTTAACCAGTCGCAGATAAATCCTCTTGCAGGGCTTACCTTCGACTCGGGGCTTCGCTCAATACTTCGTCAAGACCCTGATATTATAATGATTGGAGAGACCCGTGACTCAGAAACAGCTACAATCTCCGTTCGTTCTGCACTCACAGGTCACTTTGTTTTATCATCACTACACACAAATGATGCAGTTTCAGCAATTGTCCGTCTACTTGATATGGGCGTTGAAGACTATCTCCTTGCCAACTCCCTTGTAGGAATTGTTGCACAACGTCTGGTTAAAAAGATTTGCTCATTCTGCCGTGAAGAATATGATGCAACAGAAGCTGATATTAGAGCAATGGGTGGAACTGTTATTGAAAGACTCGCCAGAGGAAAAGGTTGCCATAACTGTAATAATACCGGCTATAAAGGCCGTGTTGCAATCCATGAGATTTTGACAATTGACGGTAACATTAGAAATATGATAAATGGCACAGCAGGCGTTGAAGAAATATATAAGTATGTTGCTGAAACAGGTGCAATGAAAACTCTGCAAACCAGCTTGCTAAAATTAGTTCGTGAGCGTGTCACTTCTGTAGAGGAACTCTTGAAGCTGACGTACTTTGTGCAGTAAGAGAATTAATGTCATTCCGCACTTGATGCGGAATCCCCCGAAGATAGCGTTCTGCTTAGGGGATTGCAACGTCTCCTGTGGAGACGTAGAAAGCCCGCAATGACGCCAGACTCCATGACCTACTTTCTACTCTCTACGGACGGCAGAATGCCGCTCCTACAAAGAACCCTAGTTCTTAGTCCCCTTTCTTCTGCAAACTGTTATTTAATATTGAGAATGGGTTTGACATAAACCACAACATGTTGTATACTCACCTAGGAGTGACCACAAAAGAGGAGAAACCAATGCATATTAATGATTTATTAACAACAGCACGAAACGAACGAACCAGTGACGTTCACATCACAGCAGCACGCAATCCTCTGTTTCGTATTGACGGTACTCTTCGTGAAACCGATTTTGCACTTAGTCTTGAAGAAAAACGTGCATTGATATTTGCGTTACTCACTGACAAGCAAAAGAAATTAGTCGAAGACGGAAAAGATGTAGATACAAGCTACGAAATACAAGGTGGTATGAGACACCGTGTTAATGTCTACCATCAGCAACAACGTCTTGCCGCTGCAATTCGTCTCTTAAATGATAATATTCCAACATTTGATGAGCTTGGTTTACCGGAGGCTCTTCGTGAGCTTGCTAATGAACCACGTGGTTTGATACTGGTCACAGGACCTACAGGTAGTGGTAAATCAACAACTCTTGCAGCAATGATTGATTATATAAACTCAAGAAAAGCTTGCCATATTCTCACAGTTGAAGACCCTGTAGAATACGTATATACGCAGAAAAAAGCACTTATTCACCAGCGTAACATCGGTGAAGATGTTGAGAGCTTCTCTGCCGCACTTAGAAGTGCAATGCGTGAAGACCCAGATGTTATACTCGTTGGAGAGATGAGAGACTTTGAAACAATTTCTGCCGCAGTCACTGCTGCAGAAACCGGTCACTTGGTTTTATCCACTTTGCACACCACCGGTGCCGCAATGACTGTTGACAGAATTATTGACGTTTTCCCACCCCATAGTCAGCACCAAATCAGAACCCAGCTTGCAGGCGTTCTTAAAGGCGTTGTTACACAAACTTTGATTCCAAAAGCATCCGGCACAGGTCGTGTAGCTGCTTTTGAAATAATGACAGGCTCTGATGCTGTTTGCACACAAATCCGTGAAGGTAAAGGGCATCAACTAAACTCCACAATTCAAACAAGTCAACGTCAAGGTATGATTCTTCTTGATGATTACCTCGCTAAGCTCGTAAGGCAAGGTGTAATTACACAAGATCATGCAATGGAAAAAGTTTCGAACAAAACCGAGTTTTTGAACTCGCTAACGAAGCTGTAAACATATTATCGTCATTCCGCGCTCGACGCGGAATCCCCCGAAGATAGCGTACTGCTTAGGGGATTGCGGGTCAAGCCCGCAATGACGCCAGACTCCACGTCCTAGCCCCTAGCCCCTAACCAGTAGTCAATGATTAGAAATAATCACAAAAATAGAAAGGAAAGACTAAAAATGAAATTTATTCAACCACTTAAAAACAAAAAAGGCTTTACACTGATGGAACTCATTATTGTAATAGTCATCCTCGCAATCCTCGCAGCCGCACTTATCCCAACATTTATTGGTTTTGCTAGAAACGCAAGAGCCAGTGTAGCTATTGCAGATGCTCGCACAGGCATAACCGCTGCACAAGGTATCGTAACACAACTAGTAGCTGCTAATCAATTTAACCCCGTATCTGATGATATTAATGCATTTTTATTTGCTCCAGCAGGAACTCCAAATGCTCGTTGGGCAAGAATGTTCGCTGAAGTACTAGCAGAAGATGATTTGCAAACAACACAATTTGCTAGATTTACTATTGCACCACCAGCTGATTTCGATGACGACGCTTATGAAGATGGTGATATTGTTTTTGGTGGTAACCGTGTAGATGGTGTAGAGTTTGCAAATGGTGAGTTCTTAGTCACAATAGAAGCTGGTAATACTGACTATGTTCGCTATAATGAAATGACTCCACCTACTGCTGTTGTTGATCCTTAAGTTTAATATCAAGTATTTAATAATATATTTCATTTTCATTAAATACTAAATCTCTCACTTTACTCGTTGAATAAACGAGTGAAGTGAGACAAAGCTTAATAAGTTAAGCTTAAGCTAATCACTACTAATACGGTGGTATAAAGATGGAGTATCTTCCTGAGTATGCGATTGTTTTTATATATGCACTAGTTGCAGTTTTTGGTTTATGTGTGGGAAGTTTCATCAATGTTGTAATCTCTCGCTTACCAATCAAGGGAGCTTTTCTCAGTAGCAATCGCTCACAATGCCCCGGTTGCGGTGAAACCCTAAGTCCTATAGAGTTAGTTCCTGTACTTAGCTGGATAATGTTGCTCGGGCGTTGCAAACACTGCAAGAGACGTATTTCACCTCGCTACCCAATAGTTGAATTACTCGGTGCTCTTTTTGCAACAACATGTTTATGGTTTTTTGAAATCTCTCATCTAACTCCGGTTATATATGTTACTTTAATGATTCTCCTTGCAATAACAATTATAGACTTTAACACGTCTGAGATTCCGGATAGTTTAATAATAGCGTTAATTTTTCCTACTGCTGCGGCATTTTTTCTGTTTACTGATGTAACTCCTCTTTCCCACGTTATTGGACTGTTTGCAATCGCACTCCCAATGCTTCTGTTAACACTTTTAATTCCCGGTGCATTTGGAGGCGGAGATATAAAACTCATAGCAGTTTGTGGACTGATGCTAGGTTGGCAGCTTATCTTAACAGCATTTTTTATAGCAATCGTTTTTGCCGGAAGTATAGCAATTTATCTTATGATTAGCGGCAGAAAAAAACGCGGTCAGCACATGGTTTTTGGTCCGGCTCTTTGCGCAGGAGTTGCAATCTCGATATTTTATGGTCATCAGCTTATCGATTGGTACCTGTCACTGTTTTTCTACTAGATTTCAAAATAATCGTCATTCCGCGCTCGACGCGGAATCCCCCGAAGATAGCGTACTGCTTAGGGGATTGCAACGTCTCCTGCGGAGACGTAGAAAGCCCGCAATGACGCTAGCTCCCACCCCACGTTCTACTCCCTAATCCCTAACATAGGAGATAATTATGCCAAAATATTCTTATCAAGCAATAAACCTATCAAGTCAGAAGGTTAACGGTCAGTTAGATGCACGTGATGAAGAAGACTTACGTCGTATTTTACGTGCTCAGGAGTTAATACCGACAAAATATTCTATACTGGAGGACGACTCTACCAGATACCGTATGAAAGCAAAGGATGTTGCTGAGTTTTCTCGTCAAATTACAAGCATGCTCTCTAGTGGTATTACTATTGTCAGAGCGATGGAAATATTAAAGGAACGTGATTTCCATCCTAGTATTATTAAAATCTACGAAAAAATACATCGTGATGTGTTGATGGGATATACCCTATCTGAAGCTATGCGTCTACAGCCAAGAGCATTCCCTGAGCTTCTCGTAAATATGTATGCTTCCGGAGAAGCCAGCGGTCAGTTAGAAAATGTCACAGACAAAATGGCAGCACATTATGAAAAAGAGCATAAACTAAACGCAAAAGTAAAAGCAGCTATGACATATCCGATTGTATTACTTGTTACCACAATTGGTGCTGTAATGTTATTATTTACTCTAATACTTCCAAACTTCTTTGAGCTTTTTGAAGGAATGGATGATATGCCGATGATTACTGTCATTATGCTTGATGTTAGTGATTTTATGATTAACTGGTGGTATATGGTATTAATTGCTATATTAGTTTTAATGCTTGCTGTTCAGCTTTTACTTCAAAATCCAAAAATAAGATATGGGTTTGATAGATTAAAGCTTAAACTTCCTGTTGTTGGTAAATTGCTTATAGTAATATACACAGCACGATTTGGCAGAACCTTATCATCACTATATTCAAGCGGTATACCAATGATACGTGCGTTAGAGATAACAGCAACAATAGTTAACAATGAGTTTATTGCTGCTCAGTTTCCTGATATAATAAATGATGTTCGAAATGGTCAACCTCTTGCTTCTTCTATCGCTAAGGTAGATGGTTTTGATAAAAAGTTAGCTACAACAATTATGATTGGTGAAGAATCAGGTAGATTAGATGCTATGCTTGAATCTACTGCAGAAGCGTTTGACTATGAAGCAGAGATGGCAATGGATAAACTTGTTGAACTAATTCAGCCTGTTATGATACTTGTTCTTGCGGTTGGTATTGGCTCGGTGTTACTCGCAGTTATGCTTCCAATGATGGAAATGTACAACAACATTGATGGAATTGGTGGGTTTAGCTAAAATCACAATTTCAAAAAATGTGTTATAATATCAGCTACTCAGCAATCAATTTATCTGCAATAGATAGATTATACCAAAGGATACTAGAAAGGAATTGAATATTAATGAAATCATCAATTCAGATTTCAAGACATGCAATCAAAGTTGTCTCCTACACAGGTGGTGGCACACGTATTGCTGTCAAAGCGTTCAACACTTATCCTCTTCCGGATGAATGTGTTATGAACGGCGTTATCATCGATGCAGCTCCTGTTATCGATGGTTTAAACTCGCTAAAATCACAAGTACCTGCAGCATTTCGTGATGCTTCTCTTGTTCTTGACGGCAGTTTTGTTTACACAAAAAAAGTCACAGTACCGGGTAAGCTCACAGCTATGATGTATGATAATGTCATACGTGATGAGTTCTCAGAAGTTGCTCAAGATGTAGAGAACCTAATCTGCAGCTATTATCCACTTGCTGACAATCCTGATGGATCAAAGCAGATACTGGCTTGTGGCGTTGAAAACATACATGCTCAAAACTATCTTGCAATGTTTGCTGCTGCAGGAATTACACTAACCTCTATTCATCTGGGAGTTGAAACTCTGCTTCGTTTTGTCTCTACAAAATCAGAGCTTAAAAACACACCATTTGTGCTTAATGTTATTGACGATGTTATTTTATTCTCGATGATATTCCAGGATGGTGTAAGTGTATTCCAATCAAGAACAAGACTATATGGCGAAGACCGTGTCACTATTGTTAACAGCACATTAAACAGTCTTGCCGGTATAAACCAGTTTAACAAGTCACAAAACTTTGCCGATATCACATATAGTCTGTATATTGGTCTTGATTCCAGTGATATGGGGTTAATTGCATCAAATAATACCTATCCTGATATTCGTTTTGGAGCTTTAGACATATATGGTGACTCAACCGGAACAGAGATGCTTCCTGCTGATGCTCATTATGCGTTTCTAAATGCTCTAATGCCTGAGAATGCTCCTGATTTGTTCTCCAGTATCAAAATGCTGGCACGAGTGAAAAAAGGTGTTAAAAAGATTAATCCCATGATACCTATTGGACTTATAACAGCAGCAGTTATTGGTATCACACTCGGCACATTATTTTTAATCACAAGTCTTATAAATAGTGATAATCGTGAGTTACTGAGCTACTTAGAGGATCCGGTTGTATTTGACCAGCGCACTGAAATTGATGTTATGATTATTAACACTAATAGAATTAACACTTTAGCTGATGCTGTAGAAGCAAAAACAAACACGTTAAATACATTACCACATATACAAAGACGACTGATTGATACAATAACAAGTATTGGTGGTGATACTGTTGCGGTAACATCAATTAGTTTTAATTCTGAGGGTGGTGTTGTACGAGTTTCTGCAAATACAACAGAAGACTTCTATGCTTCTACATTTGTAGATAATCTTAGAGCTAATGATTTAATTCTTGAGGTTTACTACACTGCATATTCTACAACTGCAGCAGGTCTTCAAGCATTTTCAATCGAAATTGTTCAAACCGGTTGGAGAGGGGAGGTAGATTAATATGAAGATAACTAAACGTGAAAAAATGCTTCTTTTCTTTGTAGTTTTGATTGGTGCTATAACCTTGTCGGTGATATTTGGTTTGATTCCTATGCTTGAGAGACTTGATGTTGCACAGGCAGAGAATGAATCTCTCACAGATGAAGTAGCACTCGTTAGAGATCGTATATCAAATAGAACACAATTCGTTAATGAATACAATGAAGCTAATAATCGTTTTGAAGAATTAAAACGTGATTATCCGGAAATGGTATCTAACGAAGAAATTGACAGTGTGCTTACAAATCTCTGTCTTGATAATGGATTACGCCCTACCTCATGGCGTGTTAGACCATTTACTAGTCCAGGTAGAGATGATTTGTTTGTTGTAATCACAGTTGTTATGAATGTGTCTGGTACTTATGATTCATTTATGAGCCTTCTTGATGAGGTTGATTCAAAACAATTCTTACGAATCACAAACATGAGTTATTCCATACCACGTGCCGCAGGTACTGTTGACCCGATAGCTACCATCGCACTCACCTTCGAGCTGACATATATCAATCCGCAGTAAGATGTAGCGTTGC
Organism: Oscillospiraceae bacterium; assembly: GCA_031281255.1. Classification (GTDB taxonomy): domain Bacteria; phylum Bacillota; class Clostridia; order Oscillospirales; family Oscillospiraceae; genus WRMH01. The sequence continues at coordinate 12,997 of JAITFR010000094.1, read as the reverse complement.
GAGGCGATATGATATTTAGGGGCGGATTACCATCCGCCCCTACGAGGTTTGGTGGAATATTTGTTTGTAGGATAAAATATCTGTGTTTTACTATTGTAAAATACATGAAATTATTGTATACTTACTAATAAGGTAAGTAAGTATTATAAGATTGCATATTTTATGGAGGTTGTAATGGAAGTTGCTAAAATTACTAGTAGAGGACAAGTTACTATACCACTTGATATTCGAAGATCTCTTGGTGTTAGTGAGGGTGATAAAATTGTATTTGTTGAAGATGGTGGTAGAATATTTATCACCAATGCTGCAAAGGTTGCATTTGCTAATTTGCGTTCAAGTTTTGTTGGCGAAGCTGAGCGACTTTATCTAAAAAACGAGGATGATGTTGTTGCTCTCGTTGACGAGGTAAGAGAGAAGATATGGGAGGAAAAATATGCGAATACTGATTGATACAAATATCCTTGTTATGTCAGCAGTGTTTTCATCATCTTATATCTTAAAAGTTCTCGATGTAATTATTAAGAAGCACACAATCGTACTATCTACATACATTGTTGATGAGCTAAAAAGAGTAGTTTTAGTAAAGTTTCCAGATAAGAATGATGCAATTCAGGATTTTTTACTAAGATTACCTTACGAATTAGTAAAAACATCTGATACTATTGATGTTTCCATATACCCTTATATCCGTGATATAAAGGATTTACCAGTATTGGTATCAGCAATTGATTATGATGTGGATGTACTTTTAACAGGTGATAAGGATTTTTCACAGATTAACATAAAACGTCCTGAGGTTTTAACACCTAAGGAGTTTTTAGCTAAATATGGGTGAGGATAATTGTGGTTTGAGTATTGCTGTTTTACTACTCCCCTACCGCTTAATCATCATCATCGTCGTCGGGGGGATCGATTGTGTCGGTGAACATTGACCTTACAGCGAATGTGCGGATGATTTCTCCGCCTGCTGCACCACGCCTACGATGATTAAAAGAGTCAACAGTTACTACTATACTAAATCCCTGCTCAATATCGTCCTCCGGTATAACCTCAAATGTAACATCCTTAGCTCTATAAAAACCCGGTGCAAATACTGATACAAAGTCATTTGGTGGAGTTGGGCTTATGCGTCTTTGCAGCACATTTACACCATCAACAAGTGCTGTTCTATATTCAATTGTTCCCTCTGTTCGCACATGAATCATAACATAACCATTATCTTCGCCGTCTGCTTCAACTGCAACAACAGTTCCACGCATGATGTCGTTGGCTATTTGGTTTCCCACAGCATCCAGCACTGTGCTATATTCAGCAAGGCTATTAGCTCTGTTAAAAGCCATCATCATCGGAGCAAGAACGGATGTTACTGTCATTGCAACTAATGAGAAGATAAGGCTTCCAACCAGTATCTCCATTAGTGATATACCTTTTTTATTTTTAAGGATATTTTTCATTTTGTATGTTTCTCTTTCAAGTGATAAATTGTGCTAATCTTTAACAAATCACCCGCCATCTGCGGACTCCCCGTCGCACGGATTCGGCACCCCTCTTTACTAAAGAGGGCTAAGGCTCATCAATTTGACAAACCACTAATCGGGGTTGGGGATAAATGCAAATCCATATTGTATTTCAAACATATCTTCAACAAAGCCAACTAATACATCGTGGCTTACATCAAAATCAGAAGTGCTAATGGTGAGAGTAAACGAATCAGCTGGATCAAACCCTTCACCTAAAAATAATTCGTTAAACTCGGCTTGGGTATGTGTAGAGTTACGTATTGATCTAGCTGTCATTGTGAGAGAAAAGGCAATTATCGACATAACAGTTGTCATTAACATGCCAAGTACAACAAGTGCAACAATTGATTCCATTATTGACTCTCCCCTTTTAGATCTTAGAACTTTATATATTCTATTAATCATCATGCACTTCTCCAACTATAAAATCTACAAGTGTCCAAGCTCCATATTCTGAGAACCTTAACTCGTATGTATCACCCGGATCAAACTCTGTTCTTGGGCTGCTGCCAGGGTTAAATGTTCCTACAGTAACCGGTACATCCGGATAATCAAAAATAAACTGTTCCGCAACCTCATTAGCTATAAACTCATCAGATAAAAATCCACCTGTGTAGTTATAAAATGCTTGTGTTGTTATTAATCTTTCAGGTGCACGAAATAGTCTGCCACCTGTGTTAATCTGAACCGTCACAACTATTTGTACGTTAAACTCAACAGTATATGGTATTCTACTCTGTGGAGGAGTAATAATTGCTCCTGTAACAGCATCCAAAACAGCAGGAATATATCCGCTAGGCCCACCTTCTATAACCTGTACAGCTAGAAACGCTATAGTAACACTCTCAAAATCTATGTCAGGTGGATTATCACCTGCTAGAGTCATTTCTTCGATTTCAATATTTGCAATCTCTGAACCTTGTTCCTCAAGTAGATGTGCCAGATTATAACCAAGAGAAGCTTCTTCGTATTCTGCCATATTGTTTAAGCTATACTCAATGCTTCTGTGTATGGAGTTACTAAGTGCCATTGCTCTATTGTATTCGTTCTGCCGCATACCGGCTCCAACAGTAGCACTTGCAGCAGCCATTACAGAGGTGCCAATCCCAAGCAACAAGAACATTATTCCGGTTACAAAGATAAGTGATAGTCCTGATTTGTTTTTTAGTAGCATTATAGTTACTTCCGTTCTTGATTTATCCTGCGAATTGCGCGGGCGTTTGCTTTACGCATGAAGGATTTGAAGGTGTTTGTATGTGTTATACCGTAACCAACCAGTGGCATTGAGAACATAAAGCTCATACTTAGACTGGTATCACTGCAAACACACTCGCAATTGCAGATTTGCTCACAGGTGCATACATCGTCGTAGCACTCATCATCACAATCATGTAAACACTCAAAGTATAATTCGTCGCATACATAGTCACAAGCAAATGCACAGTTGTCTATTATGCAGTCATGGTTGCATGTGCATTGTATCTCGCAATTATCGATTTTGCAATCATGTTCGCAGTTTAATTCATCATCACATTCACAGTCATAGTCACAGTCACTGCAGTTACACTCATGGCTACAATCATACTCACAGTCTTCTTCGCAGTTGTGGTTGCAACTGATGTTACAGATATTAACCGAGCATATATGTAAGCAGTTTAGCTCCGGTTCATCCGAGCAATCGCAGCTCTTGTCGCATGTGCAGCACTTACATGTATCAATACCTGTTGTAAATATTGATGGTAGATACATACTGGTAGGTGCATAATCTGTTGGTAAACCAATTCCACGCTCAAATGTAAATGTGTAGGTCACAGATGCTCCACTTACATCTCCAGTAACAGTTATAAAGTTTGGTAAACCAGTGTCGTCATATACAAAGTCACCAGCAGAAGTTGAATCCAATGCACCACCACTAGACAGTAATGATTCAAGATAATCAAGTTGTTCTGTTGTGCGAATGATAAAGTCTGTGCCTGCACCGGTTGCACCTACCGGGAATAGTGCCATTGCAAAGTTTGGATTTATCTCACCTATAGGAGTAGGTGTAGTTCCAACTTCTCCGAATGCAACACCGAGCAAACCGTTCCATGTTGTAAGAGTTGGCATTGATTCAACTGTGTACAAGAACCATGGGTCTTGTGGTGTGTTTGTTGTAGACAGTTCAGTTCCAATTTGAATCAACATTCCTTCGTCTTCAATGCTGAGTACACCGTAACCCCAAGTCTCTATATCTATTGCCGGATTATTGTTAAGCGTGTTAATTGGATTAGTTGGATCGTCATAATAGAAGCCAAATGTTCCATCCGAGTATTCTTCATAGTATACAAGCATATCATCTGCGTCTACTACATAAACTGTGACAGTTGCTTCATTTGAAGATAGTGCAAATGATGGCGGCGTTGCTCCCGGGCGGGATGGATTGTGTTCAATCCTATATGTAAACTCAAATACCTGACTTGTACGGTCTGCTTTTGGTGTGATTTCAAGCTCCCAAGTACCTGTGCGTAATACAGCCACATAATCTGCTGTTTCTTGTACCATGTTTCCGCCTAGTTCTATCCAAGTGCCATTTGTCATAGTAACAACCGGGTCACCTGCATAGTTTTGGTCAGAACGCATGTTGGCATCACCATCATCTCCGGATTCACGGTTACTGTTTCTTGTGATAGTTAGTGAAGATGTTCTGATTTCTCCTGACTGATCGTCACTAGCTGCACTGATTGCAAACTGGTCATTATGTACCCATATACTTATACCAATAACCGGTTGTGGGAATGCAAGCATAACATCGAGTTCTATATCTTCTCCAATAAACTCAAATCTATACTCTGCATTAAGTCCTACGGTAATAACACCAAACTCACTTCCCTCGTATACTATCTGATATCTATATTCTAAGCTTTCAACATCATCGCCAATATTAACTGCACGGATTGTAATACGTGTGGTTCCGTCTGCTAACACTTGTGTTGAAACATTTGGTACAGCGTTTCCGTTAGCATCTACAACATACACACCTGCTTGACCATTCCACTGTCTGAGCCTAAATCCGGCAGGAATAACATCATTAATGATACCATACGCAAACACATCTTCAGCATTTATATCATCAGCGACTTGGATTCCAAGAGTTACAGTAAACGGTCCGTTAATTGGCGGTGTAACTGTTTTTGAAAGTTGAATCGGGTCGATAAATGTTTGCACAACATCTGATGCGTTTGAAAGTGTAACACGTGAGAATGCGAAGTTATCATTTAGTGTGTTCATTTGGCTAACCTGGTTGTAGTTAACAACAGCTTGTGTTCTAAAGAAGTAAAGTAATGTGTCAGCAGTATCTTCACCAAGCGGCATTAGATTGTACAACACATCTACACCAAACTGCACAAGAACAGACTCACCCTCAGTAAGAGTTACATTTGCCGGCAGATTAACTGTTAGACTTCCATTCGGATATTCTGTATAGCGGTAATGCCCTGCAGGTATTGAACCGGTTCCTGTATAATGAGTTATAGTTCCAATACCAACAATTGCATTATTTGCATTAGTTTTTGTATATGTAATGTTAGAGCCGGTATCTACTGCGATATACTTATCAAATGGTGAGAGATTAAAATCTACAGAGATATTATCAGCCGGTATATCACCAAATCCCCTGATATTTACATCTGCTGTTAACTGTTGTCCCATGCTTACAAAGTTTACTTCAGCATTTGTGTTTTTATCTCTGATAAAGAGGTCAACTGCGAGGAATGACGGAGCTAAGAAAGATACGCCATCTAAGAAGTTACCTTCTTCGGCATTTGTTGAATGTGATTGGAATGCAAACTCAGTTTGAACTGCATTACTGTCGCTTTCGTACTCACCATAATAATGCTTCCAACCGTAACTGACACTCCAGTAACCGATGGTTTGTGTTAAAGCCTGTGCCATCCACGGTTGTGTACCTGCTGACAACTGAGCCTGAGTAATGCCGTTTAGAGCAATTGCTCCTGCCGTACTGGTGCCACTTTGTGCTTGTGTAGCAGTTGTTGTTCCATTTACTGTAAGTGGAGTGGTTGACCAGAATGTTATGCCATAACCTGTTCGTGTACCACCACCATTACCACCAACAGCACTTGGGTTTGTTGATGATACAACATTTGGATTTGCTGTGACATTGATATTGTTAAATGTTGCATTAGCTGTGGGAGATGCCGGGGGACCAATTGTACTTGTAAATATTGTTGTCGGGTTTGATGTATCTACCCATACGTCATATAGATATAGTACAGTGTTTGCAGGTATGTTTTGTACAGCTCTTTCTCCACTCGGTTGTAAGTAAGATTTACCATTGTGGAATGTTCTTATATCATATCCGTTCGGGAATGTGTATGGCGTATTTTGGTTAGAAGCACCATAAGCAATTGTATTCCAAGCGGCTAAGTTTATACGTGATCCTGTAACAATAGATCCGGGGAATGCTCCTGTTGTTAAACCTGCCGGCGTTGAGCGTGGTGCGGTAGCAGGACGAATAAGTATCATAGCATTATCACGTTCTGCTGCTTGTTCTGCAGTTGTTACTTCTATACTATCTTCACCAATGTCAACAGGCGTCAGATAGAAAGATAAAGTATCTGCTGTAAATGTTCTGGTTGGATTAGTATTGTAGCCAGGCAATCTTGATGCTTGATAGAATGAATACATAAATGTTGCACCCGGTGTTGTTGGGCGAACCTGGTATAAAGTACCTTGGGATTGAGCGTTTAGTTCAACATAACGATTTACTGCCCAACCAACATTTGCCGGTCTTCCTACAGGGTTTGTATCTCTATATGGATTTGAGTCAGCACGATTTCTACCAAAACCTAAATAGTTTGAAGGCATCCAATGCGCTTGCCCATTTGGATCTTGAAACTCAATAAGTCTCCATCTGGGTATCACTGACGGGTTTGCAGGAAAAGAATATAAAGGAAGTGTACCCCATCCCGGCCATGGAAGTGGATTAATTCCTGCTCCGGGTGCTCTGGTATTAAATAAATCCGGTAAATTGCTTGTTGTACCTAACGGATTATCAATAAATGCACCCGGGTCAGTGGTCGAAGTACTTGGTGTTCCTCCAGCATCTGTTGCTGCTGTTGCAGGACCAACTAAGTTACTTGTTGTTGTTCTAAATTCTTCACCGGTTCCTGTCGGGAATAAGTATGATGAGTTTGCTGTATTAAATAAGCTATATACACCATCTATTGGTGTTGGTCTTGTCATCCACCCAACTACTGCATCCATATCTACTGAGAACCATGAACGGGTAATCCAGTTAGAGGCAGGAACATTTAAGTTCATAATAAGTGGTGCTAAAAATGGTTCAGTGAAGTCACCATTTGGGAAATCCGGCGGACGTGCTCTTTCGTTAAGTTGTAATACATCTGCCCAGTTATCTCTATCGAGTTGGTCAGGTCTTGCCGGACTGTCTGCAACAGGCCAGGCAGTTGGAATACTAAATGTATTTAATACAGGATAAGGATAACCAACTGTTGGTGGAGGTTGGAACCAGTTATCAAGGTCAGCTCTGTACATTAAGCTAAGCCACTCAAAGTCAAAGAACTTTGTATTTAATCTTTGACCACCGCCTTCAACCATAACATACGGAATGATAATATCTCTTTCAAAAGCACGTGTTTCAAGATTGTAGCGTGCATTTGTCCATCCGTCTACTCCCATATTTAGTGAGTATCTGTTACCTGCCAAGAAGAAGGATGTTTCTACTGCTCCTTGACGTCGGATTGAGTCATCTTCATCATTTGTAGTGTTTAGAAACGCAGGATATCCTGCTCTGACAATTGGGTATAAATCTCTAAATGCTCCTGTTAACTCAATTTCGGTGCCTACTACTCTTCTGTCTTCTGCTACATCTATAAATGGAGCAGGTGCTAAGTAGAATGCTCTTAGTACACCGCTTGCATTATCATTAAAACCTACTATTCCACCACCGGTGTTAATACCAACTCTGTCAATTGCAAACGGACTCATAGTGCTGATTGTGCCAATGTCTACAGGTGGTGAGTTTACACCTCTAAGTGAGAGGAAAAACACATCAACGACTGTTGCATCTGATGCGTTACCACCGACTATTCCTCCAACACATATATCTGTAGCATTAGCTATGTTAACGCCGGTAACAGTAGAGTATTGCACTCCTGATTGAAGTACATCTTTAGAGTTAATTCCTGCTATTCCTCCGGTGAACATTCCACCGCTGATTACATTAGTTCTGTCTAAGAGAGAGAGTACTATATCACCATTATTTAAGCCGGCAATACCTCCAACACCAATTGTTTCAACTGTGTTTATACCTGTTCCTCTTATTGTTGATGATATAACAGTTGATTCTCTGACTATTGCATCGTTTATACCTGCTATACCTCCAACATTACTAAAACCATAGATTCCATTTGTATTTATAACAGTGCAGTTTCTAATTATTCCTCTGGCATTAATTCCTGTTATTCCACCCACAGGTACGAGAGGTACACCTTCTTCAAGTTCTACTAAGCTTCTGATACTTGCACTGTTTAGAATGACGTTTTCTACAATTCCGGCATATCCGCCTTCTTCAATGTCACCAATTACAGAAAACAATCCATGCGGTGATATAATATCTGTTTCAATTATTACATTATAAATTGTGTTTATTCTTGGAGATAATGTGTCACTTGCACCACCATAACCATTGTATGTGCCAATAAACATACGCTGGACTACAGCAAATTTGTCTGTCATATCGGGTGTTGTACCGTCGTTTGTTTCTAAGCTGACATCAGTAACAAAGTTTATGTTACGTGTCTGAGTATATATAAAGTTACCTGCGGCAGGATTTGGTATTGGTACATAATCGGGTGGATCAGGTAAAATACCCGGGTCGAGCATATTAACTATGTTATTAAGAGGACTTCTTAAACCTGTTCCACCTATAAACGGCGTTCCTAAATAGACACCGTGTATATTTGTGGTGTTACTGGTTCCTCTGTTCATTAATCCCATAGCTGCAAAAACACCATAAATATGCGGAGTACCATTGTTGGTCATTGTTATATTACCCATTGAGTAGAACTGAGACCAGGAGTCTGCTTGACCAATTCTTGAATTGTTAACTTCTGCAAATATAATATTACTGCTTGCACCTACTGCCATATAAATACTGTTCCCATAAAGGAATGGTCTTGGATTACCACTGTTACCGGGTTCTGAAATTGTTATATTGCCAAGTGCAAAGAATCTCATATTACTGACTGTGGCATTACCGGTAGCTGTACCGGCGTTAACAGTAAGATTACCTGTTCCTGCAACTAAGTTTCCATTAACAACTCTACCAATTGCAACAGAAGTACCAACTAATGTAACTCCACTGTTAACACGTGCTGTTAATCCTGAAACTACTGCACCACGGTTGATTATTACATTTCCTGTAACATATATACCTTTAAGGTTTGGCATATTAACATTTCCTGTAAAAGTAAGATTACCATCTACATATAAGTATTCTATGTCCTCACTTGCAGCTGCAGTTAGCGGGCCAATAGAAAGACTACCATGTCTGACAATGTAGTTTGTAGTAGCTACACCTGCCGGTAAGGATGTTGTGCTTGTTAATGTTGTTCCTGTAAATACAGTTCCTGCCGACGTGGGCGGGAGCACTGTTCCAAACGGACTTTCTGCAATTAAACGTGCAGCTCTGAGGAATGCCAACAAGTTATCCTGGTCATCTTGTGTTGCAGGTCTATGTTGTAAACCTAATCCTCCGTTTGGATCACCCGGTACAACCTGGTTTCCGTTAGAATCTCGAAGATGCAGGAATCCGCTCCAGTCACCTGCGGGGCCTGTATAATCATCACCCACCTCACCTAAGGTGGTCATTTTGTCTATATTTTGCATCTGCCATGGTGTACGCACCATAAATGAGTTTGTGCTGGATGTTGATGTAACAGAGTTTGCAAAGAGTGGATGTAAGAATCCTCTTTGCACCTCGTCACCGGAGTTGTTTGGATTATTTGTTGCCGGGTCAACACCATATGCTACAACATACTCAAGTAAAGTATTTCTCGCCAGTTCTTCATTAAGTGCAGATTCTAATGTATTTAGGTTAAGCTCTGAGAAAAAGAAATTATGGTTATAAGGAGATGGCATATTTTGACCTGTAGTCGGATTAAAAGTAGTTGAAACAGGAGTCCAATCACCGGTACTACCAACCGGACGTACATATACTCCTATATTGGTTGTTGGATCAATTTCTGTGTCTTCAACAACAACAAGAAGCATATACCCTGCTCTGTTTACACTTATTGTTGTGCTGTCGTCAAGTGTGTTGCTAACTGCTCCGGAACCAAAACCATACGGGCCTGTTGCATTGTTGTATCTTTCAAAATAAACAAGTGTTGTTTGGCTGATATCACTGACATCTATATCTTCCCAACCCCAAAACTCGTATGTGTTAAATGCGTTGTCCGGTAATACCGGGTATGGGTATATGTCATAAACACTATCATGCGGGAAGTTTGAATCATCAAGATAAAATGCTCTGTCTTCAACACTTGCAAAGACAAAACCATTTGTGCCACCCAACACATCGTCTGTCATAAGCTCAACTTTTGTAACTGACATAGTGTTTGTAACCGGACCGGCTGTTGCATCAGTATAACCAATAATTGGTGTACTTATGGTAAGTGTTCTGCCATATTGAATAGTTGCACCTATTCCGTTTCTGCCGACTAACGAGCCGGAGTATGTAGCATTTGCCGTATCTGTAACTGCTGCAACATAGTTTGTTGCATAAGAGCGTAAAACTCTTGCACTTGTGCCTGTATTTAGACCTACAAGTCCTCCTATATTTGAACCTGCGGCAACAGGTATAGATACCGGGTTAATTGATAGATTACGTGGAGGTGTGAGAGTATCAACTGCACTGATGTTAACTCTGGCGTTGTTAAAGCTACGCTGTACTGTACCGCGGTTTTCACCAACAAGTCCGCCAATGTTACCGCCACCTGCTGTAACAGAGCCGTAGTTACCTTCACTGGTTGTTGCTACGTTATTTTGTGTGTGGAAGAACCCTGCGTTAAATGAGTTTGTCAGCGTACTTCCTGTGATAGCTCCGATCAAACCACCGGTTGCAGTGCCGGTTGTGCCAACTGCTGTACCATCAGTAATATCTCCGCCAAATCCAACAACATCAGCTAATGCATTACAACGGTTAACAGTACCTCCTGCCAGTTCTCCGACTATAGAGCCGACGTATCTTGCGTTTGGTGCAATAACATTTGCATATATTAATGATACACCTGTGATAATTCCATTTGGATTTGGATTTGTTGCACTACTGTTAACTGTTGCAAATAATCCAACATTTGCATTATTGTATGCGGCTAAACCTGTTGTGTTTATAATGAGGTTCTCAATTCGCCACTGCATATTTGCTCCATATGTTGCAGTGTATGTGCCTGTAAAGTTTGGAATTGGTGTGAAGTTATGTGTATCACCGCTAATAGCAAGAGTATCCATGTTTATGTGTGCGTTTTGTACATAACTATAGCTTGGTAAATGTCTGATGTTATTTAGATGTCTAGGTGTTGTGATAGCAAATGATCCATTAGGCCACTCGGCTGCAAAGTGAGTGTTTGCTATTGTTGCAGATGTGATAACTGCATCATCTTTTACAGAACGGGCACGTATATTAGCAGGAGCAGTCAGTCCTGCAGCAGGTTCACTTTCGCCAACGATAACATTTTTACCATGTATGTTGTATTGCTGTCCATCGTCAACTGCATTTAAGATTTCACCTTCAATAAAATCAAGTATCCAAATATATCTGAAGAAATCTACAGATACACCATGAACATTTAATGTTACATTTCCATCATTATCATAGAATATTGCATCATGATTCATAGCAGTTTGACTGTCATTTAACGCCTGACGGAAATCATTTGCTATATCCCCACCTACAAGGTTTGCTTCAAATAAATTGCCATTTCCTGAGTCGCTTCTAACTATAAATAACTCACGGGTTCTGATTAAGTTATTTTCAGCGTTTTCTAAGCTCTCATCAACTGCAAGTAAAAACTCGGCATATAAAATATTTTCTATACCTACATCATTTCCTTCACCATCTATAAAGCCTTCATCAGGATCCATAAGTGGTGTATTAAATCCGTCATATATATTAACTATATCAATATGCGGAAGTTGAACTGTATTTGTTTGTCTTATACCATAATATCCTTGTTCACGTGCAAATGGGTCATAAAATGCCATTCCGCGAGGTCCGTTTACATTGTTTCTATTTACATCACCACCATAGACAAACTCTCTGTTATTTTGATTTGCAACACTAAGCGAGAATCTCATTGATGCTTCGTCGCCATAAAATATTGACATAACAACGCCTGTTTCAATGTTAGCCTCCATTAAAATGGCACCATCAAGTATTTCTTTGTCTATTATTACTTCATCAAGTAGTCTATAAAATGAATCTAAAATCGGAGACACAGGTACAGCCGGTGTTCCTGTTGTTTGGAATGGTACATAATTTGCCGGTTTGCTGATAAAGTATACTCTATTTTCATTCCCTTCATTTTCATCATCGGGGAAGTTGTCTCCAAGACGTGGAGCTACAAGACCTACTCTATTTTCTGTGTTTAACACAAATCCATCCGGTGTTAAGTTTGTACCAAGTTCACCATTAATGAGGAAGTCATTTGTTAAAACTGAACCGAGATTTCCTTCAACCATAGCTCTTGAGAGTTGATTCTGCATTGACAGGTATATGGTTCGTGCAATGTTCATACGGTTTACTTGTTGTCCGTGTCTAATAAAGCCAACCATAGACGGTAATGCCACTGATGCAATGATTGCAACAACGACAACTACGATTATCATTTCTGTTAGTGTAAAGCCGCCACGTTTGCTAATACGTCTTGCACTTCCTCCTTTGTTATGGTTATCGTTCCTGGTGGAACGTAGATTATTCTTTGACGATATACTATTTTTTAAGAGTTTTTTACTGCTGACTTTTTTCACTAATATACCCTTCCTTTTTGTATCAACAAACACAATAAAACGCAGTTTATACCTAAATCGATTTATTGTAACATGGAAATATTACAAAGTCAATGCAATTTACAACTTATTTTTGCATTTCACCACATTTTAATGCGTAAATAAGCCACGAATAAACACTATATATTGTGGTTAAGGAGTAGGGATTAGGGATTAGGGATTAGGGAATAGGGGTTAGAGATTAAAGATTAGAGACTAGAGGTTAGGGGTTAGATCTTTGAGCTAAGAGAGAAGAATAAGTTAATAGTGACGAGTTGTATAACGTTTAAGGTCTAACGTCATTGCGGGCTTGACCCGCAATCCCCTGCGGAATACGCACAAACCCCAAGTTAACACTTAAATCTTCCCACTTTTGATTAGCTTTATTAACCAGGTCATTTTTCCATTCT
>JAITFR010000089.1 GCA_031281255.1 Oscillospiraceae bacterium | reverse complement strand
AACATTGGAGAGGAAGTTCGGGTTTCCGGATGGGTTGATACCATTCGAGACCATGGTGGTATCACTTTTCTTGATTTGCGTGATTTCAGCGGAATTATTCAAATTGTTATTCATGATGACAAAATGCTAGAAGGTGTAAATCGGGAAGCAGTTATTTCAGTAACCGGAAAACTAAAAGCACGTGATGATGAAACAATAAACACAAAGCTTGATACAGGGTTTATTGAAGTTTTTGCTGACAAACTTGAGATATTAGGCAAATGTAAAAATATGTTACCCTTTGAAATAAATGAATCACGAGCAACAAGAGAAGATTTGCGATTGATGTTTCGTTATCTTGACCTTCGTAACAAAGAAATGCGTCATAATATCATCCTTCGCTCAGAGGTAATAAAGTTTATTCGTGAGCAGATGGTTAACCTTGGTTTTCTTGAGATACAAACTCCGATTCTTACTGTTTCATCACCGGAAGGAGCACGTGACTATTTAGTGCCAAGCCGTAAGCAAAAGGGTAAGTTTTATGCACTGCCACAAGCTCCACAGATTTTTAAGCAGATACTTATGGTATCGGGTTTTGACAGATATTTCCAAATTGCACCTTGCTTTCGTGATGAGGATGCTCGTGGAGACCGCTCGCCGGGTGAGTTTTATCAACTGGACTTTGAGATGGCATTTGCCGAGCAGGAGGATGTATTTGAGGTTACACAAACAGTTTTGTACGAAACCTTTAAAAAGTTTACAGACAAAAAAATATCTAACAAACCCTTTAAGCGTTTTACGTATAAGGAAGCGGTTTTACAATTTGGTAATGATAAACCCGATTTAAGAAACCCTCTTAGAATCTGTGACCTCACAGAGTTTTTCTCAAAGGTTGAGTTTGCTTTGTTTAAAGGAAAACCTGTGCGTGGTATTGTAGCGGATTGTTCAGGTAAACCGAGAAGCTTCTTTGATAACTCATTAAAATTTGCGACAGAAATCGGCATGAAAGGGCTTGGGTATTTAACACTCACCGATGGTGAGTTTAAAGGCCCGATTGAGAAGTTTTTATCAGCAGAGCAAAAACAAGAACTTATTAACTCAAACGGTATGAAAAACGGAGATACCTTATTCTTTATTTGTGATGCAAAATCTGTCGTAGACGGTTTATCCGGAGAGATAAGAAAATGGCTCGGAACAGCACTGGATATAATTGAAAAAGATACCTTTGAGTTCTGTTTTATAACAGATTACCCGATGTATGATTATAATCCTGAAACTAAAAAAATCGAGTTTACGCACAATCCATTTTCTATGCCACAAGGTGGTCTTGAAGCGTTAAACACAAAAGACCCACTTGATGTTTATGCACATCAATACGACATTGTTTGTAACGGTGTTGAGCTTTCATCGGGAGCGGTGCGTAACCACTCGCCCGAAATTATGAAAAAAGCTTTTGCTATAGCTGGTTATACAGAAAAAGAGCTTGAAGAACGCTTCGGTGCTTTATACACTGCGTTTCAATATGGTGCGCCGCCGCACGCAGGTATGGCACCCGGGATTGACAGGATTGTAATGCTAATAGCAGGTGAGGAGACTCTACGTGAGGTTATTGCATTCCCGCTAAACGGAAACGCACAAGATTTAATGTTGGGTGCTCCAAACTTTGTAACAGAAATGCAGCTAAGAGAAGCACATGTAAAAATCAGGTGAATACAATTACATTTATTTCCTTTTTACCTCAACACTACATTCTGCCAGATATTGTGAGGAGTCTGTTATACAACTCACTTCGTGTAAGTACACAATATAAACACGTCCAACAAGAGACAACGAATGCTCTTTAGCATACTCCATCATTCTTTGAGGCAAATCGCCAACATCAAAGTAACTGCCGCGAGTATAACCAACTAAAAACTCTCCGGCTTTTCGTTCGTGCTTACCTGCAGGGTTGATTGATATAAAATGATTTGGATAACAACCGGAGGTGATAAAAGAATCCATATTATCATAGATTCCACCGATGGGAAAACTAAGATTAATTTGCCGATCTCCGGAAGCTGATACTAACTTAGATAAAGGTTCACTGTATGTATCTCCGGGTTCATAATCATTACGGGGACATATAATTATCGGCTTACTTTCGGAATATATAACAGAAAGTGTCATTTCATTAGCTTTAATGCCTATACTTATCAATTCACGTCTGGTATGAATCATCATAAAATGTAGATTTATCTCTCTCATTTTTGCAAGTAGAGCTCTTTCAACGTTGTGAAAGAGCTCTAACAATAGTTCAGGGTCACGTTTCTTATGTAGTTTTGCGATAGTAGAAAGCGGAACTGCCAGATTACTCAAAGATGCTACAAAGATTAATGATAGTAATTGCGACATCGAATAGTAACGGTAATTGTTTGTTGGGTCACGAGATATTGGTGTGAAAACTTTTGATGCTTCCCAATGTCGTAATTTTGATGGTTCGATGTTCGCTAATCGTGAAAACTCGAGAATTGTTAGCTCTCTATTCATCAAAAAAACCTCCTGAAAGTGTTGTTTTTCTACAAAAATATCATCATTAGTGAGAGTAGATATGTAGTTTAGTATGCATAAATATAACATAATATGGGTAAACAATGCTTCGATATTCAACATAAACATTAAAGTCCTTATAATCTTTTACAAAAATATACTAAATATATAAGTAAAAAATAAATGATTATGCCTACAGAATAAAGACAATATAGCCAGATATGACTATATAAATGTTGATTTAGAAAATATTTATTATTTATGTATTGACCTTAAAGTAACTTTAGTGTGTAGAATGTTTATCCAAAAACAAATAAGGGGGATAAGTACGATGACATTAGGTGAAAAACTAAAAAATCTACGTTTGAAAACAAAAATGACTTTGAGCGAGCAGGGGAAGATATTCAAGGTTTCATCAAACTCGATATACCGATGGGAGCACGACATGGCCGTGCCCAGAAAACCGGTTATTAAGATAATATCAGATTTTTATGGCGTACCAATGGAATGGTTGTTATCTCAAACATCAGGTTCATCATTAATTAACGAGACAGAACAGAACTTACTCATTATGTTTAGAAGACTACAAGATACTAACCGTTACAAAGTCTTAGGATATGTGGAGCGTATGTGTGTTGAAGAACGAACAGTTGATTACATGTACTAACTGTCCACACTGCAAAATATCTACTCCCATAGCGAAACAAGTTTCGCATTATGAAAATGTTTCACATTTTCTTAGAGTCCTCAACTCTCTAGTCTTTTGATAAACGTAGTATTACTGTTGTGCGGAATATGCTACCATCTGTGTCAAATTGCACAGAACCATCATATTTCTCTGCAATCGCTTTTATTGAAGATGTACCAATACCTTCACCGCCACTTTTTAATGATAAAAACTCATCTCCGTCCTTTTTTACTATGTTATCGAAATTATTTTCAATAACAATTGTTAAAAGATTTCCCGTAATCTTTGAACAAATCTTTATAAATCTATTATTTAATAATTTTTGTGCAGCTTCAATTGCGTTTTCTAAACTATTACCAAAAACGATACACAAATCTATATCATTTATTCCACAATTTTTTGGTAATTCAGTATGAACATCAACATTTATATTTTCACTTTTTGCTCTGCCAATATAATGATATAAAATAGCATTTACTGCATGATTTTCACAATATAAAACATCAACACTATCCGGAATTGTTTTCTTGTACTCGTTTATATATTCAACTAAGTTATCTGTTTTACCTGTGTCAATATATGACATAAACACAGATAAATGTTGTCGCATATCGTGTCGTATACGTCTTGCATCTGCTACATATTCTTGAAGTGCGGTATAATGCTCGTCTTGCATTTTAAGCTGTTGTTCAACTTGTTTAGTTTTCGAAATGTTGTGATACATGCGAAATAGCATGACGAAAAAATACACAGAAGTTAATGCAAAAATTAAAATCAAAAACACAGTAAAGTTTCGCATAACAACAGATGAATCATAATGGTAGTGAATCTCAAGATTTATATTATATAAAACATAAAACAACACAGGTATTACGCATAGCTTTTTTATAACACCCGGGTCAGTCATGTTTAAATGAGGTTTAAGAAAGCGGTAAAACACCCATGCAAATACCAAAAACAAAATTATGATTATTATCATTTGTACTATGATATCTGCTGTTAAAATAACAGAAAGTTCAGCAAAATGGTAAAATTTGACAAAGAAAGAAAACACAAGCCTACTGCTATACGCATATAAACTACCTTGTATACACTCCCAATTTGTAACCAGTAAGACTACAAATAATATTTTCCATACATTATTTGATATATTTTTCCTTGCTATTAAAAAAACAAGAGCAAAAAATATCCAATTTTTTAAGTAATTGCTAACTCTGTTAAATATAATGAAATGTTCCCATTCCCATATGCCTTCCAAAGAATACACGTATTCAAAAAATATGTGCCAAGGCAACAGATATAGAATGCTAAAAATGGTTACTTCAACGATTATTCTTTGTTTTGAGCGTGTTATATCATTTATGAATGGCATATAGCACAACAAAAAAAAGCAAAAGAAAAATAAAAAATCATACCAAAAAAACAGTTCCAAAAAAAATGACAGGATAGTTGTTATGCTCATAAAAACATTAACTCACTTTTATTGCTTTAATGCTAATTCCGATAAGTATTCTCTAAATATCTGTTTAATCTTTATTCTTTCATGTCTACGTATAGGTATTGATTTACCATTTCTGAGTATAAAACTCTCTGCTGTCATATCATCTATATAACGCATATTTACTATAAAAGACCGCTGTGTTCTCAGGAACATTTTATCGTTTAGTTTTTTTTCCATTTCAGATAATGGTAAAAAAGTTTTTATGACTTCCTTTGTTGTGTGTATGTGTATCGCAGTGTTAAAACATTCGATATACATTATATCTTTAAGATAAATCTTTACCAAAAGTCTATCTGATAATACTTCGATAAATCTAAGGGAGTCAGCAAATCTTTCTGTACATTTTTTAAGAACACTTTTTAACTCCGGATATTTCACAGGTTTAACTAAGTATTGGAGTGCATACACAGAGTAAGCATCCATACCGTATTCCTTACTGATAGTTGTGAAAATAATTATAACATCATTGTTGATTTCACGTACTTTTTTTGCCACAGCTACACCATTTGTACCGGGCATATATATATCAAGAAAAACAACATTTACATCATCAATAGCTCCGGCTTCATAATCTTTTAGAAAATTATCCCCATTATTATAAACAATTATTTGAATAGGGCAGTTTATTTCTTCAAAGTATTTTTTTACCAGATGTTGAAGGCTATCCGCTTCATTCTTAATATCTTCGCAAATTACAATGCTCATTCATGCTTTTCCTTTCATTAAATGACATCGTTTTGAAGTATACCACAAGTTTGAATATTTGACAAAGAGATAATGCATAATCTTTGTTATCTATAGTTTAGATTTATCTATATTTGCTGAAATACACATCAAGTACCAGTTTCAGAAGTAGGTATAGCAAACTCCCGACCCTTTAAATACTCCAGTTTGCCTGCGTCGGTTTTAAACGAAAATACCAGTTTGTATGAACACAGAGCCTGATGTTTTGCTTTAAGCTCTTTGTTTATACGTTTTGAGCCGTATTTATCATCACCAACTATTGGAAAACCAATATATGCAAGCTGTGCACGTATTTGATGTGTTCGCCCGGTTATAAGCTT
>JAITFR010000076.1 GCA_031281255.1 Oscillospiraceae bacterium | reverse complement strand
CCACATTACAAGCTGTGACTGATTTTGAGTGCATTGCATTGCCACTTTATGAGTATAGAACTACACTCATAAGAAATATCACATTCATAAATCTTGTCGGGAAAGAGCTTGCAGAAAAGCTAATGCAACGTGCAATAAACGGAGCTATAAATATTTTACAACCCTTAGAAGCCCGCCTTAGTGCATATATTATGCAAACAGCAATTGGTGGTGTATTTGATGAGCAACTAACACACGTAGCGGTTCTGCTGGGTACAAGTTATCGTCATTTATTACGCACATTAGAAAAGCTCCGTTTGTCTAATATACTGGAAAAGCAAGAAAATACATATCGCATAGTAAATCAAAAAACACTAAAGGCATTATCTGGTGATTTATATATGTTTTATTGATGTAGTATAGGGGGATAATCACTTTGTGTTTTGTGTTATAATAACAAAAAAAGAAGAAGAAGGTTTTTCTATGTTAAACAAACTTAAAAAATATCTGGTAAAACCAGAGATATATGCTCCAAGCACAAATTCATTCTGGAATAATCCTCATATTTCTGAGAATATGTTAGATGCTCATTTAGAACCAGAGAGTGAAGCTGCAAGTCGCAATCATGAATTCATTAACAAATCTGTTGAATGGATTGCTACTATATCACCACCTGTGAAGTATGCTGATTTGCTTGATTTAGGTTGTGGTCCCGGACTGTATACAAAACGGTTTCATAAAGCTGGGTATACTGTCACGGGTATAGATTTTTCAAAGCGTTCAATCGAGTACGCAGAAGTAGAAGCAGTATTGAATAATGCAGATATAGCCTACATTTATAGAAGTTACTTAAATATCGATTATAAAGAGCAATTTGATGTAATAACTTTAATATACTGTGATTATGCAGCATTATCAACATGTGACAGAAAAACTCTCCTGGATAAAATTTACAAAGCGTTAAAACCGGGTGGAATGTTTATTTTTGACGTGTTTACTCATAAAATGAAACTACCGGAAAGTCAAACTTGGTATTACTCTCAAGACAGTGGTTTCTTTTGTGATAAACCGCATTTATGCTTAAACTCTGTCTATCAATACCCTGATGAACGGGTTGAGCTACGGCAAACAATTGTTATAACTGAATATGATGTCGTAACTTATAATATTTGGGATTGTTTTTATAACAAAGATGAGTTAATTAACGAAGTGTTACCAATAGGTTTTTCATCATACAAAATATATAGTGATGTTGCCGGAAAAGCGTATTCTGATGATAGTGAAACTCTTTGCGGAGTATTCGTAAAGTGATTATGCCAAGAGATAACGGATGTTGTTTCTATCTGTTTAATAACCAGTCTAAAACATTTAACTGTCGTATACCATTATGAATTGTACCGGCTCCAATTTCATCCAAAGATAAAAGTATTTTTGGGTGGTGGTCTGATACTCTTTCAAGAGATGCTAGTTCACGTCTCATAGTATTTTCATCTAAAACAGTTGCTGCTACTTGATAATAAGTGATACCATTAATGTTTTGTGCAACAAAATCTACTTCATTATTAGGTAAATGCCCAACATATACCTCATTACCTCGACGGAGCAACTCTAAGTATACAATATTTTCCAGTATATGACCTTGATTAGCTTTACTTTTACCTAGTAAAAAATGTCTAAACCCAACATCTGCTACATAGTATTTTTCTAATGATGCCAAATGTTGTTTACCCTTAATATCATATCGGTTAACTTGATAAATCATTAAACTATCCATTAAACCTTTGAGATATTTCTCAACAGTTTTTTGATCGATTTTACGACCAAAAGTTGTCATAGTATTAGCTATCTTGTTAGAAGATAATAAACTGCCAATATTATCAAAGACAAACTTTGTTACACTTTCGAGCATCATAACATCTGACACCTTTAGTCTTTTTAATATATCGTTCATTAGAATAGAGTTATATATTCCTTCCAAGTACTCATGTATTTCTCTTTGCTGACCGTGTAATTGTAATGCATAAGGCATTGAGCTTTCTTCAATATACTTAGCATACTTCTCCATTTTATTCATATTATTATTCGGGATATATAGAGATAACCCTTCACAGTACTCTGCAAAAGAAAGAGGTAACATTCTTAATTCTATATAACGTCCGGTTAGTAGTGTAGCTAAATCTCCGGACATAAAATAAGCATTTGAGCCGGTTATATATAAATCAACATTTTTCTTAATAAATAGACTATCAACTGTTTTTTCAAACTGATCAACATGTTGGATTTCATCTAAAAAAATATAATTCATTTTATCTAGTTGTAAGAATTGTTTAATATGATTATAAAGTAATTTATAATCAGTTAGATGTTCATTATCTAGTTCTTCAAAGTTAATAGAGATAATTTGTTGTGGTAATACACCGTTACCTAATAACCAGTTACGGTATATATCGAAAAGTGTTGATTTTCCACTACGTCGTAGTCCGGATACAACTTTTATTATTTGCTTGTTTTTTGAACGTATCAAAAAATCAAGATATTCAGGTCGATTTATTGTTATCATAATATATTGCCTTCTTTTTTTAGTATTGTATTCCGATATTGTTTGTTTGTCAAGTTATTTTCGGATTGCACTACTAATAAAATGAGGAGTAGTTCCGGAAAATAAGATAATAAGTTCCACCACAATACTATTACAGCACATTACGGGTAACACACCACAAGTCTCGACAACTCTAGCGGTGAAACCACTACACCATCTTTCATCACACGCATGTTGCCACCTGAGATTTCATCAATGAGCATCAGGTTGCCATGATTATCTTTACCAAACTCTAGTTTAATATCGCAAAGCTCCATGCCTATTTTTTGAAGGTCATTTTTTATTTCATTGCAAATATTTTGCATTAAAAGCTTTATTTTTTCGTATTCGCCATGCTGTAATATACCTAGAGCTTCCAGAGCGTCTTTATTGATAAGTGGGTCATTGGCTTTATCATTTTTTAATGTCATTTCAACCAGTGCATCCAATGGTGTGCCTTCTTTTATATAATCTCCATATCTGCGGATAAAACTACCCATAGCTTTGTAACGGCAAATAACTTCAAGACCATCACCAAACATAGTCGCTGTTTTTACGGTCATTCGGTTTTCTTCTGATGAAATATAATGCGTTAGATAACCTTTTTTATTTAACAATTCAAAATAGTACACAGACATAAGAAGCCCTGCGGCACCTGCACCATCAATTGTTAAACCAACAGTGTTAGCACCGGGGTCAAACTTGCCGTCTTCACCTGTCATATCGTCTTTGAAAACAAGCAAAGTGTTCCCATCGTCAAGCTTGTACACATCTTTAGTTTTCCCTTTGTAAGTAAGTTGCATCAGCATTTCTCCTCTATATATTGTCTAAGCAAATGTTTTATAGCTACAACAAATCGTCCCCTTGTCTCACTTTTTCCTCCCTGAGGCCCATTTTGGGCCTTTAGGAGCAACCCTTGCAAACACTGGTTTTTTCAATCACAATTTCCCTATATCTCCTCTATATGTTTTTCCTTCAAATTCAATCTTTCCTATATCACGATAAACAATGTCGCGTGCTTTATCAAAGCTATCTGCGAGTGCCGTTACTGCTATAACTCGCCCACCGGATGTGACAAGTTTATTATCATCAATAGTTGTACCTGCATGAAAAACATAGCTCTCTGCTTTTTCAATTTCTATAGGATAGTTCACTTTGTACTCCCCCGGATAACCTTTTGATGTTAAAACAACACATACTGCTTTTTCTTTTCGCCAATTTATTTCGCACTCGGAAAGCCGTTTATCAACAATTGCTTCTATAATATCTACTAAATCAGACTCCAAACGTGGCAGTAATGCTTCAGTTTCGGGGTCTCCGAAACGTGCATTGTACTCTAAAACCTTTGGACCATCTTTTGTTAACATAAGCCCAATGTAAATAACACCTCTGTAGTCAAAACTCTCTGATTTAATACCTGCTAAAGTTTTTTGCATTATTTCTTCGCATAAGTATTGTATGTCTTGCGTATAATACGGTGATGGAGAGATACTCCCCATTCCACCGGTGTTGAGACCCTCATCATTATCTAAAGCACGTTTGTAATCGCTTGCTGTTTCCATTGGCTGAATTGTTTTGCTATCTGTAAAACAAAGTAATGACACTTCTTTACCTTCCATGTACTCCTCAATTACAACCTTATTTCCGGCATCACCAAATATATTTGACTGCATAATATCAGTTAGTGTGTCAATTGCCTCAGTCTCATTTTGACATATAATAACACCTTTTCCTGCTGCTAAACCATCGGCTTTTATTACCAATGGGTACTTACGAATTTTAAGCAATTTAATTCCATCATTAATGTCTGTAACAATATCATATTCAGCAGTTGGAATTTCGTATTTTTTCATAAACTGTTTGGCAAAAGCTTTGCTGCCTTCCAGTTTGGCGGCGTTTTTATCAGGTCCAAATATACGCAAACCCTCCTTACGAAACTCGTCCACTATCCCCAATGTTAGAGGTAA
>JAITFR010000211.1 GCA_031281255.1 Oscillospiraceae bacterium | reverse complement strand
TATTATCATAAGGAGGGCTTTTCAATGAAAAAGTCAAGACTGATAGCAGTGTTAATTATTGCTGCAATGGCGTTTACAGCGATTCCCACAAGGGCGGTTATATCAAATCCACCGGGGGTGAGCGATGCGGTTGAGATTCTTAAGCACGTGGTGGGGCTCGGCAGCGTTTATGACAACAGCGACTTTGAACCGACTATTGAGGATGCTGTGGAGATTCTTAAGTACGTGGTGGGACTTTCAGATGGGGACAGTGAGGTGTTTGGCATGGTTTTGTTTGTTAACAGTGACTCTGATGTTGTGATTGATTTTCGTGGTGACTCTGTAGTTATTGCATTGAGTATGGAAGCAACTTGGAGTGATAATAAAGATTACACAACAGAGGAGTTTAAAGATATTGGTGCTGTTGGAGTAACAGACATATTGAGGTTATCTGACCGTGAATGGGAATTAGTCCAAAATGGTAGAGCAAATGAAACACTTGTTAATCCGTCAAATTTCAGAAGAAGTATGATTATTAGGTTAGACAAAAACTGCAAAGAAAATGTATTGCAAGTAATCCAACAATTGGAACAGTTAGAATGGATTTATTACGCAATTCCTAATTATGTCTACAATGGAAGCGTTTTGTAGTTTTACAGTAAAATTTTAAAAACAGGAGGATTTTTTAAAAATGTTAAAAAAGCTGATTTCACTTATACTTGTAATGATTCTAACTGTATCGGTAATAATACCTGCTGATACAGTTAGTGTAGGAAATATAGGTATACTTTATCCTAATGTGGTTGATGAATACATTCTTTCTACTGCTACTCTTGATGATAATTTTGCAGATGACTCTGTAGTTGTTACTTTAACTACATCTGCAAGCAGATGTAACAAGAATTTTTCAGCATCTGATTTTAGAGATATTGGTGCTATTAAGATTACAGATGTAGTAAGACTTTCTGACAGAGAAGATGTATATGCTCGGGAAGTATGGAGTACAGAGCGTAATTATCATGTTTCTCGAAATGCGGAGACATTACAACTGTATACAGAAGCCAGACAAAAAGGTGAAGAAAATACATTGATTAATTTCGAACAATTCAGAAGAATCTTTATTATTAAACTTGATACGAATTGTAAGAAAAATGTATTGAGGGTGATTAGTGAATTAGAGCAATGTGAATATATTCGTCATGTGAGCCCACTTTATAAATCAGAAGACAGTAGTTTTATTTGTTCAATTCGTGAACCCAATGATAATCACTACGTGAGTGGAAGCCAATGGGCAATAAACAAAATCAGTTTGCCAAGTACGTGGTCTACAATTACTGGTACAGGGACTGTGGTAGGGGTAATTGACACAGGAATCAATGGACAACACTTGGATTTAATTAACCGTGTTAGCATACCATTAAGTAGAGATTATATTTATAGTTCTGGTGGAAGTCTTGATGACCCTGAAGGTCATGGCAGTCACATAGCGGGGATTATTGGAGCAGAAACTAATAACACAAGAGGGGTTGCGGGTGTGTCCTGGCGTACGCTATTAGTCTCTCTAAAAGTAGCAAATCCCGGTGGACGTCTTAATGGTCCTTATGGGTTTAATGCAGTAGCAATGGCGGTAAATCATTCAAGAGAAAACAATATTACGATCCTTAACGCCAGTCTTAATATTGGTCATAATAATGCTTTGAACAGTCAAATTAGGGATGCGGTATCAGGTTATACTGGATTATTTGTTGTTGCTGCTGGAAACAGTAACATCAACAACGACAACAATCCGCAATTTGAAGGATTTCCAAATGTAATAGTTGTTGGTGCTACTGACATAAATGATAATAGGGCTATATTTTCCAACGGAGAATCTTCTAATTTCGGGGCAAATAGTGTCCATTTATTTGCTCCTGGTCATAATATTCTTAGTGTAGGTCAACGCATATCAACGAATAATGACAGGTATGAATTTAGGTCTGGTACGTCAATGGCAGCCCCACACGTAGCAGGGGTAGCAGCACTCCTTATATCTCATCAGTTAAACAGAGTCCGCCCTGTAATTATGTCACAGATTAAATGGGCGATTTTAGAAGGGACTGACAGAGTTAAAGCATTGGAAGAATTGTGTGTCACTGGTGGTCGGCTCAATGCACGCAGAGCGTTAGATGCACTTGACAGAATATCAAACCTTAACAACCATGACATGACGTATGGGATTCATCACATCAGAAGTGCGGTTAATGCTGCAAATGGTAGTACTCGATATTTGCAGGTAAATAATTCAAATAATACAAACGTTACATTGCAGAGTTTTAATAACCTATCTTCTCAAAGGTTGATTGTACAAAAAGTAGGTAACAACTTCGAGTTGCGGAATTTTTCACCCATCGGAACTTCTATAGGAAGAATCAGAGCAGCAAATGCCGCCACTCCTGGAAATGCGATTGTTGGAACGGCTACTACAAATACAACTATCAGAGTTGTGCGAAATTCAAACGGCACAGTCACATTCAGATTAGGGACAGCCAATAACGCATTAACTTTGACTGCACCACCAACTGGGAATATCGTACGTTGGGAAGCGCATACAGGAAACACACCTCAACAATGGCATCTTGAAGCACATCAACTTACTTTCAAAAGGGGTGATGTGAATCAAGATAACCGTATAAATCTTACTGATTCAGTCATGATTGCCGAATACGTGTCAAGTTTACGTACACTCAATGCACGTGAATACTTTTGGGCAGATGTCGACCGCAACGGCATTGTTAATTTGAGTGATTCTGTTGAAATTTCTAAATACGTCTCAGGACTCCCGAGTGCATTAGACTGACAATGTTTCTTAGCGATATAAAAATCACCGTTCCAGACAGGAGCGGTGATTTTTATATTGGTGATTAACTTTGCTACTTGCCGACTATATATTGGCAATGTTCTGTTTACGAAATGAGCCGAATAATCCACTTTATCTGTAATTGCTTGCTTTGATACACCCAAATCATCAGCGATTTTTTTTATTGTCTCCATTGTTTTTCTCCATTCCCAGATGATTTTTATAATCATCGCGGATCATTTGTTCTAAAAGGTTTAAGTCAAAAGACGGCTTGTTTTTAACATCATTTTTTGAAATTTCGCCCGAAGCTACAAGTTCTTCAATGGTTTTATAGCCTGATTCTATCCATTTTTTCACTATTCCAGTCGCATATTTTTCAGGTGTTGTCGTGATATTGTTGCTTTTTTGTCTTGAGCGTTTATTTGCAATATATTCCGCGTAATACCAAAATTCACTTTTTTGAGCCTCGGCAATGTCTTTTTTTGTTATATTCGTAGACTTTTTCGGGGGTTTTGGTTTAACCTCGTCTTTGATGGGTACAAATTGTTCGGTGTGATGAACCACTGAAGTAGTCGGGGCTTTAGCTTTCGGCAGAACCGTAAATGAAATAACGCCTACCTTTCGCCCCACACGCTTGGTCGTGTAGGTGAAATTGATGTCAGTCAACTCGTTTATGGCTTTCTGACAGACGGTCAGTACATCTTGATTAAATTTCTTAAAAAGCGGGTATTCATGAGGGGATATGAATAACAAATCCCTCAACTCATTGAGTTTTATATCGAATTTTTTATGCCACTCGTGTTCCTTGAGGAGTTCATACAATCTAATCTGATTTATACTTTTGAGTGCTAACACAATTTCAAGGTCAAACTTGATGTATTGTTTCAGGTCAAAAAAAAATTGCATACCCTCATGAGAAGCTGACAATTCAATATAGTTTTCGCCTGTTTCGGGGTTTTTCTCAATGAGAGATTGTGAAAACAATACAAAATCTAAGTAACCGTCCGTTTGGGTACGGAGTGAAACAACTTTGTGTAGGATGTTTTTGGCGATTTTACGATACTCCTTTATGTTCATGCCACGAACGCTATCGTCTTTAAGTCCACAAAGTTCAGCAAATTCCCCGAAAGTAAAGCGAATAGTGCGTGTTTCCGGATTAAGTGGGTTAATCCGAGCAAGATAAGTGGCTAAAATACGTTGTTCTCTCAATGTCGGATATCCATTACGCATTGCATTGAGTTCGGGAGACTTGCTTATGATTAGTTTGGTGTTTTTGTTTTTTTTCAAGTTTTTGCTCCTTATTAAGGGACGGTGTTATATCGATGCTTCGTACCTTTACATTTTACCACAGTTAAATCTGGATGTCAAGGGATTTAATTAAAATATTTTTAGTATTTTTAGTTATATTTTTAGTGTTTTATTCCGTACCTTTAGCATTTTCCTCCGTACCTTTAGCATTTTCCTCCGTACCTTTAGCTCAACAAAACCGCTTGAATACTCAATATTGATATTTTTTTATGGTACGTTGTATACATTGTTATCCGTACCTAGCATTTTCCTCCGTACCTTTAGCATTTTCCTCCGTACCTTTAGCCCCCTTTTTTGCATTTTCCTCCGTACCTTTAGCATTTTCCTCCGTACCTTTAGCTCAACAAAACCGCTTGCAGAGCATATCCGCAAGCCTGTAAACAAGCAACAAACAAGTATTTGTTTGTTCAAACAAGCAAACTAACACTAAAGACTCAAAAAACTAAGATGAAATCAAGACATAATTTCAATGTACAAAAAAAGAGAAGATTCATTGAATCCCATCCGCCGAGACTGCCAACTATCAATCATTGTAACTCAATAGATTAGTTGCATGAAAGTTGATTGGATTGCTATACCACAGATTTCGCCAAAAGATTACCTCAAGCCGTTGTTATTGCAACAATCTTGTAAATCAGGATATTTACTGATTTTTAGGGTTTGAATTAAAGAAAGCGAATCAAATGAAAACGGCTTCGCAAAAGTTAAGATTTTCGCCGCCGGATTTGTGCGCGATTATTTTATAATGCTGTTTAGAGCTAATTAGAGACCCGCAGAGACACGATTTAATGTCGATGGTACAAAAACACTACCAATGCTTTTGAAACGATTCTGGGGCGTTTTTAGGGCGTTTGGTGTTTTTTGATACACTTTGCATTTGTCGATTTCAATATGTATGCTAAGAATATTTGTCGCTAACATTTAAAAAGGTTCTCCTAATAATTACCCTTAATCCTCCGACATACGAAAACAAACGAAGCCGAAAAAAGAAGATGTTTGGTTATATTAGACAAAAATACGGTATAATCTTTAGTTGTTATTACTATTGAATTTTCATAAGAAGTGTGATACAATATGAAATGTATATTTTTTACAAATTTAATTTTAATAAAGGACGGTAAACACTATGAAAACTAAAAAAATAATCTCAATCCTATTGACAATCACCATGCTTGTGGGAATAATTGCGGCAATGCCTACCGTTTCGGCGAATACGGTAGCCACTTTCGTGCACGACGGCTACACAATTGAGTATAACATTGACGGAAATTGGGGACACGGTCAAAACATTAGAATGACAATAACCAACACAGGCACAGAAACTATCGAAAATTGGATGTTGGCTTTCGATGACTTTTACGGAGAAATTGAAAATCCATGGAATGCTGGAATTGAACAAACTGATTGCGGAGTAGAATATTTGCGTAATAGGAATCATAATGCAAACATTTCTCCGAATGAAACTGTCAGTTTTGGTTATATGTTGGAAAATCCAACAGGAATACCGAGTGTAATTGTTATGGCTCAAGAAAGAGTCGAAAAAACAACTGGATTTACAGCTGAGCTAAATGTGGTGAATTCATGGGGCGGTGCGTTTAACGGTGAAATAGTACTTACAAATACGACTGACCATCCCATTGAGTGGTGGGAATTAACATTTGACAGCAATTTTACAATTACAGAGATTGTTTCAAGTTGGGCAGCGACTTCGACTGACAACGGCGGAGGAAACTATACGTTCAAAGGAACATATACTGGAATAGTTGCGCCTTATTCGAGTGTTTCGCTTGGATTTCAGGCTACGATGGACGGCACACCGTGGATTACTGCGGATAAGTTGACAGAAGTCGTGGTGTGTCAATTTGTGTTGGAAAGCCCTGCGACGAGAGGATTTGAGCCTAAAAGGTTTAGCAATGCTACTATTGATGATGATTTTTGTGACAGCAGTGTGTTGGTAGTTATAGATAGAAAAATCGGCGAATTGAACAAGATTCACGAACCAGAAATTTTTGGTGATTTTCCGATAGTCGAGATTAACGATTTAACATGGAGTCAATCAGGAAATACTGACCGTGACGTGACATATTTTCGGCAAATCTTAGAGATTGTGTTGCCTACAGATTGCAAAGAAAATGTGTTAGAAGTCATTGCTGAATTGGAAAAAGTCGATGGGGTGAGAAGTGCCGGACCAGCGTATTATCTGTCATTCAGTTCAGCATCGAATGAAGCTGATAACTCTCACGAAACCGACCAACGGTGGGGATTAGAGAATATTAACGCTTCTAAGGCATGGGAATTTACAAGTGGAAGCAGTGAAGTATTGGTGGGTATTCTTGATTCGGGGATAGCTGTTCATTCTGATTTGGAAAATGTAAACCGTGAACTTGGTCGGAACTTTGTTAATGATGAGGCGTCCACAGAGGACATTAATGGTCATGGTACGCACGTCGCGGGGGTTGTTAACAGTGTTAGCCCCGGAGTAACATTGGTTCCCTTGCAGGTTCTCAGTGTAACTTCCAAGACACCTGTTTTTGAATGGCGAGGAACAACGACGCCTACTATTCGCGCTATCACTTATGCGAAGGAAGAAAACATTCCAATTTTAAACCTTAGTGCGGGAGATGGAACGCGTAGAGTATGTGGTGCTTTAGAACAAGCAATATGCGCCTATCCTGGTTTGTTTATCACGAGTGCCGGCAACAGTAGAGTTGATAATGATTTTTATGGAACCCAGTATAATCTTCCAAATACTCCGGCGAGATATAATCTCCCTAACATGATTTCTGTTGGAGCGATAGATAAAAACAATGAACGGTGTTCGTTTTCTAATTTTGGTGAATCTGTCCATGTATTTGCTCCGGGTGTTTCTATTTATACTACTTGTACAGGTAAGAACGGAGACCATAGTCATTGGCATTGTTCCGGTAATTCTCATTGCACTGTAGATGGTACGTCACTTGCTGCTCCTTATGTCACGGGTGTAGCTGCACTTCTATTGAGTGTCTACCCTGATGCAACTACAGAAGAGCTTAAATCAGTGATTTTGGATGGTGCTAATCAAATTGATATAAAAATCCCTGGTAGAGTTAAGGATAGCAAAGGTGAATACTATTATAGTGATGATTTGAAGGATTTGAAGGTTACAGCAGTTAAACAATTGAATGCTCTTGGAGCATTTGCAGCAATGAATAGGTTGCGTATAAAAAATCTCTACATCAGAGCGGTTAATGTAGAAGAAAATTGGATTGAAATTTATAATCCTACTGATGAACGTCTTTCTGCTAGTGGTCTATACCTTTCCAATAGTTTTGATAACTTGATTATGTGGGCACTGCCATCGTTTATTATACAGCCTGGTGAGATATTTTTGATTGGTGGTAGAGATAATGTCGATAGCCATATACCAAAAAGAGGATATGCTAATTTTAATATGAGCCATGGTGTTACCCTGTATTTAGTAGATTTGTCTTGGGGTGTTGTGAGTCTTTTGTCACATTATGAAGTTGCGGAATCGAGTGGAGGTGAACCATGAAAAAACTGATAGCTGTAATGGTATAGTTGAAATAACAGATGGAGTACAAATACTGCAGTTTGTAACAGGTCAACCAAATATGTTAGATTGACAAATGTTTCTTAGAGATATCAAAACCGCGACTCTATACAGAGTGGCGGTTTTTTTGTTCGATGGGAGTTATTTGCGAAACAAGCCGAAAAATCCACGTTTTTTCGCCTTATTACGCCGCTCTAATTCCTTAAACGCATCATAACAGTTTTTTTGAATAGCTTCCGTAAGTTCATCGTCAGTCATTCCTCTTATACGCAAGTGATACAACCCATTTGATTTACGCAATTCATCAAAAGTAGGCGGTGCATCAGATTCTGTTGCGATGACTGGCTCATCTGCAGAATCATTTTTTTCTTCAGTAGAGTCGACGAGCTGCTGCTGAATCGTTCCGGCATGGAGTGCTTGAGCGGTCTCGGCAAGGGCAGCAAGCTTGTCGGATTGTTCGAGGCTATGTTGACGTTCTTTGTCAAGTTGTGCTGTCAAATCGGAAATCAGTTTATTTTTGGAATTCAATTCATCTTGAAGAATATCATATAACCTATCATTTGGGGTAGGTAAAACAGTGGGTAACTCCCCAGGTGAAGTGGGTGATTTACTCGGGTGATTACCCACTTTATCGCGCAATACCCCAACGCCATCATCATTTATGTAGGTAATTTTACCTACTTTGTGGGTAAATTCAGTAGGTAATTTTCTCATCTGATATTTTATCTTATCTTTACTTACACCTAACTCATCAGCAACCTGTTTTATAGTTTTCATTTGTCACCTCTTTTAATATTATATATCCCAATTTTTGATTTGATTCACCTACTTCTCCCTCTATTTAGAGAAGGCGGCTTAGGTGTAAGCTTATCAATCTCGGCTTCGATTTCACTGCTTACGTCAATGCGTTTGCTTACATCTTCGGCAAATTCCCTGTAATCGTTGCGAATGAACCAATTGCGAGCATGGTTGGCAATGCCGTCGATGAGCCGCTCCTGCTTCGGCGTAAGGCTTTCAACTTTGTAGCCGCTACTCTCGTCCCAACGTAACATCCCGACTGCTTTTACGGCGTTTTTGAAAGCAGTAGTTGAATTTGCAAGGGTTTTCTTAAGGTTTGTGATAATCCCACGAAGTTCAGTGTTTTCTTGTCGTAGATTCCCGACTTCCGCATGAATCCGTTGCAAATCATCGTTTACACGCTGGTATTCTCGATTAAGATTTGCTTGCAATTCATACTTTTTGTCAGCTTCGGTTTTTATTTGTTCAACTTCTTTGTATCTTTTGTCAAGTGCAATCTGTTTTTGCTCGATTTCCTCTTTGTCTTTGCGAATTTTCGTGATTTCTTTGCAGTTTACCCGATACGACTTCGCTTGTTCTTTGATTTTTTCATATGCTTCGGTATTTACAATCGTTTTGCCGAGGGGTAATTTTTTGTTATCATCGTCTACTTTGTCAATTTCAATGTGCAGATTTTGATACCACAGTATTTTGTTTTCCAATGTGTTATTTTTTTCAGCGAGGACTTTATTTTGCCTTTGAGTTTCAGTTAATTCAAACCATGTATTATTGTGTTTAATTTTCAAATTATCGTTGTCGGTTGACAAAATTCTGCGTTTTTCTTCTAATAACTCAACTTTTGTAGCAGATTCTTCAACTTGAGAATTCAGCTCATCACGCTCTGCTTTCAATTTTTGCACTTGATGTTCAACCTCTAAGAAATTTGTCACAAGCGCATTCTCGTTTTTTTCAAGAGTTTTAATCCTCGTCTCAAATTCGGCGGTAATTTTGTCCTTTTCTTCCTTGTATTCGGTAACAGTAAGGCTGTGTCCTCTCCCTTTTTCTTCCGTTTTCGGCTTTATTTCTAAGCTGTGAGCCTTGCAAATATCACGCAAAACTTGTCGTTCACGTTCACGCCAGTTCCTAAAACAATCTGCACCAGTGAATCCCATCTCGCTCAATGCTTGATTGTAACCATTTTGCGTGTCCATGCCTCGTTTATAGTGTCCGACAGGAATGTAATTTATATGCAGGTGAGGTGTAGCTTCATCGACGTGTAAAACGGCATTAAACACATGAAAATTTGGATTTCGTTTGTGAAAATCATTCATGTATTCAGTCAAACACTTTTCGGCAATTTTACCATTAGCTGTTCCGCAGCCACAATCATCTTTGTCACCAACTTGCACCAAATCTTCATAGAAAGATTTGCGTTTGCAAGTAGATTCTACTACTTGATTACAAGGCGGTCGTTTGAAAAGATTTTCATAATAATCACCCTTAATCCTTCGGCAAGGGCGTTTTTGTTTGTCGTTGTAACGCTGAACTGCATCGCCGAACAACTCGTTGTAAGCTTCGCCTATTGGTTGATTGACAAAAATTATGTTATCTGGCGTGCGTTCACGGTCAATATTATCTGCATAATATTCTCTGTTATTATGCCCTATACTTCCTTTTCCTTTGCATTGCGAAATACTCGAAGAATCCATTTTATCTTTCCTTTCACTTAAAAACACTGTTACTAGTATAGTACGTTTTTCGTCATTTGTCAAGGATTACTTTGTGTACATAACCCCAGTGTACAAATGGACGATAGACTGATTTGCAGTCTATCGTCCATTTGTACGGGGCGGGGGACACCCCTCGACCTCGTTTTGCACATGGTGTGAAAACAAACGAAACTGAAAAGAAAGGGATGACTTTTTTCAGAAATATTTATTCATCCATTGGAGTAAGAATACCAATCATGGTATTAAGAATCTCACTAATCTTATCTTTCGGCAGTTCCTCGATTCGCTTATAGGAGCGGTTGCCCAAATCAACTGAACGACTATGAGCGCACAAAACCGCCCCTTGCGTTTGAGTTCTGTCATCAAGTAAGACATTCAAGGCTGTTTTACCTTGCTTATTGGTGATAGGGCAAACGGATATGATGTTAGTCTTAGAAATAACAAAATTGTTAGACACCACAACAGCAGGTCGAAAACCACCTTGTTCACTGCCAACAACAGGATTAAAGTTGATTTTAATAATAGTCCCTTGCTTTACCATACTTCTTCCCCAACGGCTTCACCCCAGTCAATTTCTTCTTCTTGAATGAAATCCTCGGGATAGAGTTCAAACAACTCTTTTATAGTGGGATTTGCCGATTTGATTGCTTGTGGTTTTTCTGGTTTTTCCTCAAGCTTAGTGATAATCAACTGCTGTTTTTTGTTAGCACGTATCTCAACAATCGACTTTTCGCTCAATCCTATGAAAGATGCAAATTCATTCGGAAACCTCACTCCAAGAGAATTTCCCCACCTATTTACACGCATAGTCTTTACATTCATAACAGCCTCCTTGAGTATATTGTTTATCCATATAAATATTATAGCATAAAACCGTTTGAAAGTCAATAAAAAAGAAATTTTTTTCGTTGACAATAATTTCAAAACATGATATAATAAAAAACAAAAGCAACCACTCACTACTTTGGTTGCTCTCGTACAATATTAGGTGCATTTCTAATTACTTTCAATGAATATGGAATATGGTCGGAGCGAAATCGCCCGACCGTGCCGTACATCGTATTGCGGAACAGTAAATCCGGACACTTTTTGCGTGATGTGACTGGAAACAGACGGTTTTGGTCGATTGTTTTGCAAAATATCGACAAAAAACGTCTGTTTTCATTGTCGTAAAAGTGGAAAGAACAGCTCTGGGCTGAGGTTTATCAGCTATATCTCAAAGACCCGTAGGGATTCAGACTTACAGTCGATGAGCAAAAACTGTTGCAGGAATCTAACAACGATTTCACCGTTGAACGCAAGGGAGAAGCGGCTCTGCTGTCGTTGCTCGACTTCAACAGACTTAACAATATATGGGTTTAAGCATTGGACTTGACGGAATGCCGTGGTATGCTCAATGCAAGCTACGAACGGCTTAATTGCAGGGAAATGGGGCATTTGATGACGGCGTTGATGGCGAAACATAATACTGTCAGAAAGAAAAAAGTTGTGGGTTAATGCTGTATCATTTACCATTCGTTAATATCGAAGATAGTAAAAGACACGGTTATGAGATTTAGGGAGTTTTGAAAAAAATAGGGAGTTTGTTTTTTTAAAACTCCCTATTTAAGAATAAGAGCTCCCTAAAAAGCCCCCACTGTGGGTATTTAACTTGTTGATTTTAAGATGGTTATTTAACCATAATGACCAGAAAAGATGCTTTAATCTCATAAATCTTTAAAAAGAGAATTTTTTGAATTTGATTGACATTATTTTGATAATGTAGTATAATGGCAGTGAGTATATTATCATAAGGAGGGCTTTTCAATGAAAAAGTCAAGACTGATAGCAGTGTTAATTATTGCTGCAATGGCGTTTACAGCGATTCCCACAAGGGCGGTTATATCAAATCCACCGGGGGT
>JAITFR010000182.1 GCA_031281255.1 Oscillospiraceae bacterium | reverse complement strand
ATTCTACTATCCTATACTTTTCTTCTGATGATAAATACACTCTTCTTCCCATGATAAATTCCCCTTTCTGTTACAGTGTTTGTTTATTTGCACTGTCTACTTTAAGGGGAGCATATCATCATCGGTGAGCGGCGATTTCACAGGTTTTAATACTTTGGGAACGACCGCCACCAACATGGCAAACCGTTCGACTGCTTGCATTATATCATGCCAACAAAATATCTGTCAAATATTTTTTAAGAGATGGAATTAACTGCTTCTGTTATTGATAATCTAAGTGAAATATGATAAAATCTCGATTTAATCCCGAATTCAAAGGAGCTGACCATGAAAGAAAAGTTACAGAGCGTAAAAACTGATGGTGAAAAACGCATCGAGGAAGCGGCAACGATTGCATCACTGCAAGATGTTAAAGCGTTTTTACTTGGAAAACAAAGTGCAATCACTGATATTTTAAAAGAAATACCAACACTTGCTGTCGAAGAAAGAGGCAATGTCGGGCGTGCGGTAAATGAGTTGAAAAATTATTTCACCGAACTTATTGAAAAACGCAGAGAAGAAATAAACATCAAAACCTCTGAGGTATCAGTTGATTTTGACCTCACAGTTCCCGGAATATTGCCACTTGCCGGTGCGTTGCACCCAATCACACAAATGTGTTATGACTTGAATGATACATTTCGTTCTATGGGTTTTGAAATCTTTGAAGAATCAGACATAACAAGTGAGTTATACGCTTTTGACAACCTTAACTTTCCACCGGATCACCCTGCGAGAGAAAGCATGGATACATATTGGATAGCAGGAACAGAAAATAAACGTGGTGGTGAGCGGCTGTGTTTACGTCCTCATCTGACAGGTGCAAGTGTGCGGTATATGCAAACGCATAAACCACCGTACCGTTTTGTATACCCGGGACGTGCATACCGCAATGAGGCAACTGATGCCAAACACGAAAGAGCGTTTTTTCAATATGAAGCGTTAATTGTTGACCGTGATTTTACGTTTTCGTCAGGAAAAGTAATGATAAAAAGTATATTATCTAAAGTATTTGGTCGTGACGTACCGGTGCGTATGCGTGTTGGATTCTTCCCGTTTGTTGAGCCGGGATTTGAAATCGACATGGGTTGTCTGGTATGTGGTGGTGATGGTTGTAGTGTCTGCAAACAGGTGGGCTGGATAGAGATTATGCCCGGAGGAACACCTCACCCGAATGTTCTCAAAGCGGCAGGTTTAAACCCCGATGAATACACAGGATTTTATGTAAATATCGGGCTTGACCGTTTAGTTATGATGCGTTATGAAATTGATGATGTGCGACTATTTCGAAGTGCGGATTTGCGTTTTTTGCAACAATTTAAGTAAAGTAACTATGCAACCATGAAAACAATATGTCATTCTGAACGTAAGTGAAGAATCTTAAAACCTTCCGTTACACTTTGTATGTGAATATAAGAAAAGAAAGAGTAATTACAATGAAACTATCATTAAATTGGATAAAAGATTATGTTGAAATACCAAACGATATTGAACTAACAAAATTGGCTTATGACTTAACTATGTCAACTGTTGAAGTTGAGGATATGTTAATTCTGCGAAAAGAGTTTGACAATATGGTGGTTGGGGTTGTGCTTGAAGTATTACCGCACCCAAATGCCGACAAACTCGTAGTTTGCAAGGTAGACACAGGTGATGAAGAAATACGTGAGATTGTCTGCGGTGGAACGAATTTATCAAAAAATATGAAAGTCGCTGTTGCGCGCCCCGGCTCAATGGTTCGCTGGCATGGTGAGGGTGACCTAATAGAAATGAAAAAAGCTAAGGTACGTGGTGTTGAGAGTTATGGAATGATCTGTGCTTCTGCGGAAATCGGGTTGTTCGATTTGTTTCCTGCTGAAAGTGATGAAATAATCATCGATTTGTCAGCATTTTCTGCACCTGCCGGAACACATTTGGCTGATGCTTTGGGGTTAGATGATGTAATATTGGAAATTGACAACAAATCGCTCACAAATCGCCCCGACCTTTGGGGTCACTACGGTATGGCGCGTGAGTTCGCAGCCATCTATAATCTTTCAATGAAGAAAACAATCGACAATGAAACGAGTTCAAACGACCATGCACATTCCCAAACTTCCATTACCCCTACTCCCTATTCCCTAACCTCTACTCCCTCATTTACCCCTACTCCCTCGTTTATCACCATCGATGATACTACCCGCTGCTCACGGTACATAGGTGTAGAAATCGATGGAGTATCAACAAAACCTGCACCATTTGAAATTCAAAGTCGTATATGGCGTGTTGGAATGAGACCAATAAACGCAATTGTTGATATAACCAACTATGTAATGTTAGCAACAGGGCAACCAACACATGCGTTTGACTCCGATGTTATCAGCGGAAACATCATCGTACGAAAGGCAGCCGATAAAGAAAAATTACTACTTCTCAGTGGTAAAGAACTAACACTTTCTACAGAGGATTTAGTTATAGCTGATGAAAAAGAACCTATTGCACTTGCAGGGGTTATGGGTGGTGAAAAAGATTCAATATTGCCAAACACGAAAAATATCATCCTTGAAATTGCAAGCTTTAACGCACTTAGTGTTCGTCGCACAGCAATGAGGCACGAGATACGCACCGAGTCATCAACCAGATTTGAAAAAAACATTGACCCAAACAGATGCGATATAACGCTATCTATTGCAATGAAGCTTTTTGCAGATGTGTTTCCCGATATGAAGGTAACAAAATATCAAGACAATTTCCCGGTTCCTTTAGAAAAAAATGAAATCAATGTATCATTAAAGTGGTTGGAAAAACGACTGGGTAATTCAATCAAAAAAGAACAAATGCTCGATATTTTGGACAGACTTGGATTTATTGCTGATATAAAAAATGACAATATGAATATCATCGTACCCTCATGGCGTTCAACAGGTGACATATCAATAGCTGATGATATTGTCGAAGAAATCTTAAGAATACACGGTTTGGAGAGATTTGCAGAAACCCCGATTGTAACAACTTTTGAAGGCGCTATAAATCAACCAAAAATAGATATTGACAGGAAAATACGTGAATATCTTGCATTTAGATGTGGTTTGCAAGAAATCTTTACATATCCTTGGGATAATGATGAGTATGTAAACGCTGTGTTTCCAAATGCAAACGAAGCATTAAAGCTATCCGACCCACCGTCACCAACAGAAGCAAATCTGCGCTACTCATTGATACCAAATCTTTGTAAAGCAACAGCCGATAATCTCAGATATTTAAACGAGTTTGCAATATTTGAATCGGCAATGGTTTTTTCTGCTAAGGAATACACATCACCGTATGACAAACATGAGTCCCTGCCACTTCAACGGCGTAATGTTGCAGGTGCAATAGTTGGCACCCCGGAGGATTTGGACAATCTTTTCAGAAGAACAAAAGGAATACTCGAAGCTATTTCGGACTACACACACATTGAGCCGATTTCATTAAAACAAATTGAAAAACCGATATGGGCGGATAACACAGTTTGGTTAAATGTTT
>JAITFR010000127.1 GCA_031281255.1 Oscillospiraceae bacterium | reverse complement strand
GTTGTCAACATTGATGATGAAGACATTCAAGACCCGCCAAAAACCACAGGAAACGCAATTAAAAACAATTTCATAAAAGCAGTCGGAATCTCTGCAGGAGAGGTCAAGCAGCTCATTGACGTTTATACAGTATTTGAAATGCATTCTTCAGAAAATTAATCGCAATGACATATTATGACCGAAATGGTCAATAACATCGGAGGTTATTAAATGCAGATTTCAGAAAAGGATTTTGTACGTCTTTATACCTATATTAAATCTAATTTTGGTGTTAATCTTGAAAAAAAGAAAACACTGATAGAAGGACGCCTAACTAACTTTATTGTTTCAGAAGGTTTTGATAATTTTACAGATTATTTAGATAACGTATTTGCCGACAAAAGCGGCGCAAAAATAAATACACTTATGACGAAACTCACGACAAACTACACCTATTTTATGCGTGAAAAAGAGCATTACGAGTTTATGGAAAATGTTGCTCTACCGGAATGGACGCAAAAAATACGTGACCGTGACCTTCGTATATGGAGCTCAGCAAGTGCCTCCGGTGAAGAAGCGTATACAACAGCAATGGTTCTTCATGAATGGTTCGGGCTAAAAATAAAAGAATGGGATACTACAATACTTGCCACTGACATATCAACCAGAGTGTTGGAAATGGCAAAAGCGGGTATTTATCCTGAGGAACACTTCGATCATCTACCAAAAGCATGGAAACTAAAATATTTCAACAAAATTGGTGAAGAGAAGTATCAAGTCAAGGATGTACTGGCGAAGAGTGTGCATTTCGGACAATTTAATCTGATGGGTAATTTCAGCAGATTTAGAAAGAAGTTTCATATCA
This sequence comes from Oscillospiraceae bacterium, assembly GCA_031281255.1. GTDB lineage: Bacteria > Bacillota > Clostridia > Oscillospirales > Oscillospiraceae > WRMH01. The sequence continues at coordinate 5,230 of JAITFR010000127.1, read as the reverse complement.
TTTTCAGCAGAAATGTTATGATATACTTTGATCCTCCGACAAAGCAAGCTCTTGCGAAAAGATATCATGACGTACTTGAGGTGGGCGGATATTTGTTTATAGGTCACAGTGAAACTTTAAGTGGTATTCAAGGCGATTTTGTACAGATAAAACCTGCAGTTTACCAAAGAGTAAGGTAAAAACTCCACGATATAGTACAACAGCAGCAACAAACACGCAATATATTGCGGTAAAAGGCAAAAAAAGATAGACAATTTTGAGCAGCCATGATATAATTCTTTGGATAACAAGGAATATATTGTGGTTGCTTGTCTGTATAGGAGGCATATAGTGTGGAATAGAATGTTCAAACCGATGGATATAATGCAGCGTAGCTTGTCTGCAACCTGGATGCGAAATGCAGTAATACGCAACAATATAGCCAATGTCGAGACTCCAAACTTTAAAACATCAAATGTAGAGTTTGAGTCAATTTTCGCTCAAGCTGTCCGTCAAGGTGGGTTTACTGCTACCAGAACAAATGCAGGACACCGCCACTTCGGCACAGGCAACATAGATTCTATACAACCACGTATTTATCAAGAACAAGGTTTGTCAATGCGTATGGATGGTAATAATGTAGATATTGAATCTGAAAACGTAAAACTCGCTCAAAACAGCCTGCAATACAATACAATAATGGAAAAACTAAACAGCGAGATCAGGCGTTTACGAATGGCAATAACAGAGAGCTAAACAATTAACAATTAATAATTAATAATTAATAATGGAAATGATTGGTAGTTGATCCTTCTAAATATAATGAAAAGTAGCTATAAATGTATTTTACTTATTAATTTGAACAAAACCTAAGGAGTAGAAAAATATGTCATTTTTAAGTTCAATGGCCATTAGTGCATCGGCACTAACAGCAACAAGACTCCGCATGGATGTGATAACTGAAAACATAGCAAACAGTAGTACAACAAGGACGGAAAACGGTGACCCATATCGCAGAAAATATGTGGTATATCAAGAGCGGACTAACGATAGAGCGTTTGCATCGTATTTTAACAGAGCACGCAAAGCACCGGGTGGCGTTCGTGTTATTGGTATAGGTGAGGATCAATCAGAGTTTAACCTTGATTATAATCCAACGCATCCAGATGCAGACGAAAACGGATATGTCAGAATGCCAAATGTTGATGTTGTTCAGGAAATGGTTGATATGATGGCTGCATATAGAGCGTATGAAGCAAATATCACAGCATTAAATGCATTTAAGGATATGGCAGTTAAAACGTTAGAAATCGGAAACTAGAGACTAATTAGTAGCAACAAAGGGAGGACATTATGCAAATAAATCCATTATCAGCTAACTTAGTTAATTTATTAAACCACGAGCCTTTAAGTATGCCATCTGGTAGAACAACCGGGGAGGACGGTAGTTTTTCCAGTATACTTAGTGAGGCTTTTAATACGGTAGAAAAAACTGACGCTATAGACAAAGGGTCAACTTTACAATTACTTATGGGTGAAGCTGATGATTTGTCAGGAATGATGATTGATATTCAAAAAGCTGAGCTATCACTTCAACTTGCTTTGCAAATAAGAAATAAAATCATCGATGCATACAACGAAGTTATGAGAATGTCAGTTTAACAAAAGGGCATTTCGCCTAAGGAGAATTGTCCACAGTAGAGGGTTGTGAGATAATGCCACTGTCGCCGGGACAAGTTATATTGTTCATAATTTGCACTGTTATTGTGCTGTTTGGAGCTTATTACGTCACGTACTACATAGGCACAAAAATGGCAGGTCAAAATAGCAGAGCCGGTATCAGAAATCGAAATATCACCTTACTTGATCGCTATGCAGTAGCAAGAGACAAGAGCTTATGCGTTGTTGAGATAGCAGGTAAGGTGTATATTGTTGGTGTTACAAACCACAACATGACGCTGCTCGATACAATCGATGCAGCGAATTTCGCTAAGAGTATAAAAGAAAATGAAAATAATTCCTCTACAACTCCTTGGCATTTAACTCCTGTAGGACGATACGGAAATAAATTAACCAGAAAAGTTGTAGATTATATTGCTGTTAAAACCGGTAAAAAACCGGGTTCAGATCCGTATTCTGATGAAACCGAGTTTTCACAAACACTTAAAGAAGCAGAGCATAAAGCAAAAATGACGGAGGACGATTGATGCCAATAGATGTTGATACAGACGACCTTGGTTCGATAAATGCGATAGTTAACACACTGTTTGGTGAGGGTGCTCAAACAGTTGATATTGTTATCTTACTTACCATACTGACCCTTTTGCCTTCCATACTCATAATGCTTACGGGTTTTACTCGTATCATCATCATTCTCTCATTTGTCCGCCAGGCATTAGGTATGCAGCAAGTACCACCAAACCAAGTTCTCATAGGTCTTGCACTATTTCTTACATTTTTTGTCATGCAACCCGTTATAACGCAGATATATGATGACGCATATGTACCGTTTACAGAGGGCGAGATAACGCAAGATGAGTTCTTAGATGGAGCAATGGGACCTATACGAGAGTTTATGCTTGAGCAGGCTTTACCTGCTGACATAGAGTTTTTTGTAAATGTTTCAGATGATGAATATGATACTATTGATGATGTTCCAAATGCAGTGCTGATACCTGCTTTTATAACAAGCGAATTAAAACGAGCGATGTTTGTAGGCTTTTTCATATACTTACCGTTTATTGTTATAGATATGATAGTAGCAAGTACACTTATGTCAATGGGTATGATGATGCTTCCACCGGCTATGATTTCATTGCCATTTAAGGTTTTATTGTTTGTACTTGTTGACGGCTGGCAGTTAGTTATGGGTTCAGTACTGCAAACGTTTTATTAGTAAGAATTAATAATTAATAAGTAATAATGAATAATGATAATAATTTCAATCGGAGTTTATATGAACATTTATAAAAAGTTTTCATCAATAATATATGAACCATACATAATAATTATTAACTATTAATTATTCATTATTAATTATAATACCGGAGGGATTTAACAGCTATGATAACAGAAGGTGATGTAATAGGCTTATTAACGCAAGCAATTACAACAGTTATATTATGCGCAGCACCAATGCTAATTGTTGCTATGGTTGTTGGATTAATTGTTTCGATATTCCAGGCAACAACACAGATAAATGAGCAAACTCTGGCATTTGTGCCAAAAATTGTCTGTGTTCTGCTCACACTATTACTCTTTGCAGGATATATATTTAGCATGGTAGGCGGATTTGTAGCACGTTTATTTGAATCAATAAACACAATATCAATTTCGTAAAAGAATGGACAAAACATGACAGAAACAGCAGTTGCTATAATGGAAAACGCAGATTATTTCCTCTTGTTATCACTGCGTGCCGGTGGACTTATCATAGCATCACCAATTTTTGGCAGAGTTAATATCCCTTTAATTGCAAAGCTTGGATTAGTTTTATCACTTAGTTACTTGTTTTTCTTAATTTTTCCACCAACTGTAATGATTCAATACACGACACTTTTTGGCTTTATGATTTTGTGTGCAGGCGAATTACTCTTAGGAATGGCATTTGCGTTTGTAACAAACATTTTCTTTTCTCTTACAGCGTTTACAGCAGGACAACTCATAGACATGCAGATTGGTTTTGGTATCGTAAACGTCTTTGATATTCAAAATAACACCCAAGTTCCGATGATGGGCAATGTCCTTAATATCATGCTCCTTATGATGTTTTTCTTAGTAAACGGGCACATACGACTTATAGAAATGATATATCTCACGTTTGAACGAATGCCTGTCGGAACGCTGGTAATGTCACCCGCTGTTGGTATAACTGCACTTGAGATATTCACCCGGGCGTTTGTGCTTGGAGTTATGATGGCACTACCAATTATAGCATCAGGATTAACACTAGAAATAGCATTTGGAATGATGATGCGTGCAGTTCCGCAAATACACATGTTTATTGTTGGAATACCAATGAAAATGTTAATAGGTGTCATGATTTTTGCAGTAACACTTCCGGTTTTTGTTGGATTTAGCGAAACGATATTTATTCATTTGTTTGAGGGTATAGAACTCATGTTTGCAGACTTTATAACGTGACAAAGGTATAATTAACAATGAGTCAAGGTGGAGAAAAAACAGAAAAGGCTACGGCGAAAAAGCGAAGAGACGCTCGCAAAAAAGGACAAGTCCTTCGCAGTACTGAGGTCAACACCACATTTTGCGCAATAGTTATGTTCGGACTTTTGTTTATGATATGGCCCTGGTATGTTGAACAAATGATGGGAGTATTCGTAACATTTCTAAGCCCCTCGTCAATCATGCAAGCCGCTGATGGTTTCTCCGCAAATTATGCCGCAGAAGTTCTCGGACGAGTAATGTTAAGTCTCTTTGGAACGATTTTCCCCGTATTAGCAGTTGCAGTATTAGCAGGAGTTTTGATAAATCTGGTTCAGGTACGATTTTTGTTCACTACCCAGCCTCTAAAGGTAAAATTCGATAAATTAAACCCTGTAAATGGCTTTAAGCAAATGTTTTCACCGAGAAAACTAGTAGACCTTGTAAAAAACCTCGCAAAAGTAATAATGGTAGGTTATATCGCATACACAGATTATTTTGATTTATTAGAAAAGTTCACAGGTTATGTGGGAATGGATGTCCATATATCATTTATAGATATAATGCAAACAGCGTTTTTAATGGCTCTAAAAATGTGTATTGTAATGGTTTTCATATCAATAGCAGACTTTCTCTATCAATACTGGAAGTATGAAAAAGACCTTAGAATGACCAAGCAAGAAATCAAAGACGAATTTAAGATGATGGAAGGTGACCCTAAGATAAAGGGTAAAATAAGGCAAAAGCAATTGCAAATGAGTGCAATGCGAATGATGAGCAAAGTACCCGAAGCTGACGTTGTTATAACAAACCCAACGCACTACGCAGTAGCGTTAAAATATGAGGAAGCTACAAGCACCGCACCGATGGTTATAGCAAAAGGGCAGGATTATGTAGCCCGAAAAATAAGAGAAGTCGCAATTGAACATGATATACAAATTGTTGAGAACCCACCACTTGCACAGTCTCTTTTCGCAATGTGTGAAGTGGACGACGAAATCCCGGAGGAGCTTTATCAGGCAGTAGCAGATATTCTTGTGTTTGTATACAAGCAGAAGGGCAAAGTACGGTAGGAGAAGAGTATTAGAAT
>JAITFR010000121.1 GCA_031281255.1 Oscillospiraceae bacterium | reverse complement strand
AACAATGCACTAAAAGAGGAACTGTCAGAGTTTTCAGTTGTCGCAAAATATGCGACAACTGGGAACATTGATACTAACAAATCAGTTGTAGCAAAAATTGCGACAACTGCCACTGATGGCAAAGTCTATCAAATGGAGTATTTTAACCTCGATATGGTTTTATCAGTTGGTTATCGTGTAAAATCAAACCGCGGCATTCAGTTCAGAGCATGGGCTAACAGTGTATTAAAAAACTTTGTATTAAAAGGGTATGCTGTTGAAATGCGATTTGAGCGATTGGAAAACCGAGTATTTGAAACTGAAAAAAAGATTGATTTCTTCGTAAATACAGCCCTACCTCCGGTACAAGGCATATTCTTCGATGGACAGGTATTTGATGCTTATAATCTTGCTACAGATATTTTTCGCTCTGCGAGACATAGTTCGGTGGCAAGCATATTATCTGCGATTTCAGGATTGATATGATGATAATACAACGAACTTTTCGTTCTCTACAGCACGACTATTTTCACATCAGCTCCGAAGGCTTGCGGCGGCATACTACGAGTAGTTAGTGTGTATGAAACAGCTAATTGCTTACCATCTAAAAACTCCGCAAGATTTTGACCTTCTTCTAGTGAATCTCGTACACTACTACCATCTTGAAAGATAATGGTAGTTTCATCATAAACATTAACAATAAGTTTACCATCCTCACGAATTAGAGAAAATGATGCTTCATCATCACTTATAGATGATTCTATAATAGTAAAGATCGAAACTTCGTTTATATCTATTAGTTCCGGTAATGTAGATTTAAATTCATTGCCAGTTTTATTTTCTTCCGATTTTGATTTTGGTTTTTTGATATCCTTGTTTTTTGGATATTTTTTGTCTTTTTCTGATTTTGATGTTTTAATATCAGATTTATCCTCATTAGATGACTGAGTGCTTGCTTGAACAAGTACAGTCACAGCTAATAGAGTTAATAAAATCAATCCTATTGTTATAATTTTCTTCATGTTGACCTCCACATTTTGTATACATAATCAGACGGATAATGTATATAAAAGTTCCAAATGAGGATGGATAATCCTACAATGGAAAGATTTCTAATATGTAGTTTATATATTTTTTATGATATAATCTTCTAACCCAAATACTCTTACAGGTGGGAGTTTAGTATGATTGAAATAATCGGCAAATATAATACCGCAAAGGTATTCACCGACACAATCGAATCCTCCGCTGAGGGGCAGATAAAAACTCTGTGCGATCAAGGTTTTATGAAGGGGAGTAAAATCCGCATCATGCCCGATGTTCACGCCGGAAAAGGTTGCACCATTGGCACAACGATGACTATTAAAGACGTTGTTGTTCCAAATATGGTAGGTGTTGATATTGGTTGCGGAATGGAAACTGTCAAGCTAAAAACTAAGCGCTTAAATCTACCGGAGCTTGACAGCTTTATACATAAGAATATACCATCCGGTCATGCTGTAAGAGAACGTCCACACAGAAGTCACGGACGAATCGACATTAGTAAGCTTCGTTGTATTGGTAAACTAAACAACACCCAACGTATAGAAAAAAGTCTCGGAACCTTAGGTGGTGGAAATCATTTTATAGAAGTGGGTAAAGATGAAGACGATTATCTGTACCTTGTTATTCACTCAGGCAGTCGGAATGTTGGACTTCAAGTGGCGAGTTTTTATCAAGATAAAGCCTATCAATTAGCAGGAGGACGTGAGCAAAAGGAAATCCCCTATGAACTTGCTAGTTTATCCGGAGCTGATATGGAAGACTATCTGCATGACATGGAAATCATGCAACGTTTCTCTACGCTTAACCGCCAAATTATGAAGGAGGTTATATTGGATGGATTAAAACTTAAGGATGACGGTTCTTTTTCTACCATTCATAATTATATCGACATTGAAAATAAGCTTCTTCGAAAAGGTGCAGTTTCTGCGAAGAATGGTGAAACTCTTTTAATTCCCATCAACATGCGTGATGGTAGTTTGATTTGTACAGGGCTTGGCAATGATGACTGGAACAACTCCGCTCCTCATGGTGCAGGTCGTTTGATGAGCCGTACAGCAGCAAAAAACTCATTTACACTATCTTCTTTTAAGAAAGAAATGGAAGGTATCTTCACAACATCAGTAAATAATGAAACTCTTGACGAATGTCCAATGGCATATAAACCAATGGAGGATATTATTTCTAAAGTCACCAATACTGTAACAATTGATAAAATAATACGCCCAATTTACAACTTTAAAGCGAGCGAAAATCCAATCCGAAGAAAAGGTAGTAGATAATAATATTCTTAATTTCAAGAATTATTAACTACTACCAATAGGATTTTAAACAGTATTATATGGTTTTTGTGTTTGGATTAAATTGTCTTATGATAAAGAGCAATAAACAAAATGAGGATACTATAAACATTATGGCCCAAACAACAAAGTAGCTATTATCTCCGGTCGGCGGGACATCGTCGTCGCTTTCACTGATAACCAGTTCGCTGACAGCTATCCCACTAGTAAACTCGATAATAAAACTATGTGATCCCATATCGAGTGTTTCCAAAAATTGTCTTTTAAGTGTGATTATTGTACTGCCTGAACTTACACTGTAGTTTGAAGGATCGATTATATTACCATCGGTATCTGTAAGACGGAGGAAGCTCTCCTCATCTCCGTCTACAGTCCAACCTGCACTACCTTCGCCGGACCACTCTGCAATCATTTTGTCGATCTCATATTGAGGAAGCTCTGTGAACTTCAATGTGAATTCAAAATCATCTACATTATGTGCTGGCATTAGAAAACCATTTTCAGAAAACTCTCTTTGATACACAACAATTGTACTTATCACGATAAAATCGAAAATTAATTCATAATTCAATGAAGCACTTTTTAATGTGCCTTCCACTCTTCCGTTTAAAGCATTATCATTAGCCCCTTCTATAAGAGGATTAACTAAAGTGCCGCTTTGAACTATCGATTTCGGAATAAAGTGTATCTTAAATGGCCAAGAAGAACTGGGAGCTATATAAACAGCCGGCGGGATTGTTATTCCAAATAAACTCTCAGGTGTAAAACTAATTTGTAAAGATACTTCTGCAAATTCGTTAAAGTAGATTAAAACTCCATGAGGGTCAGAGATTGTAGAATCTTTGAGAACCGGAATATCAACGGGATCAGAAATCTGTCCTTTCGAAACAGCGTCATCGAAAATAAATGTGATTTTTAAGTTGCCGGTTTCTACAGCTGTTCCCTCAAATTCTACATTTATTATAGCTAATAAAGAATCATTATAATCATAGTCAACTACTCTTATCAAATAAGCGGTTGCTGTGAAGCCGTTAATTTCATAACTATCTCCGCCAGGTTTAAAAGTAACCCAATCTTCAGGCGATTCATCCGCTTTAACAATACTAAATAATGGTATAGTTATCAAAACCAATACCATTATAAATATTGATATTTTTTTCGTATTTTTCATAGTATTCTCCATTTCAAATTATTGTGCCTCTATACTATCACCTTTTATTAAAGAGTACAATGAAAATTATAAGTTTTTTATAATTAAGTTTAAAATGCACCGCAGATGTATTTTTACACAACATCTGTCGCTTATTTGCAATATAAATACAACAACATTAACAATACTGCATAAACATACAAAAAGGTGTTGCATTTATCTATTATATGTGATATATTCACCTTGCAAGCAATTAAAAAAGATAAACTATTCTGAAAAGGAGTGCAGAATGTCAGTAAAACCAAAGGTTTTTATAGATGGCAGAGAGGGAACAACGGGCTTACAAATTTCTGACAGATTATCAAACAGAAATGATATTGAGCTGCTTATTATCGACGAGGTTAAACGTAAAGATATTACAGAACGAAAAAAGTTTCTTAATAAAGCTGATATAATATTCATCTGCTTACCTGATGATGCCGCAAGAGAAACAGTATCTCTTATTGAAAACGTAAAAACTCGAGTAATCGATGCTTCAACAGCACACAGAACATCAAACGGTTGGGTTTACGGTTTACCGGAGCTTTCAAAGACTCAACACGAGTTAATAAAAACAGCAAGATATGTATCAAACCCCGGATGCCATTCAACAGGAATAATACTACTCTTAACACCGCTGATAGAAACCGATATTATATCAAAAAACGAGCAGATCTCCATTACTTCTATCACAGGATATACAGGTGGTGGCAGAAGCATGATAAACCAATACGAAGATACAAACAGAGGCAAAAATAGTGAGCTTAATGCACCCCGTATGTATTCAATCGGAGCACGCCATAAACACATACCCGAGATTATGAAATACACAGGGCTTACGACAGAACCAATATTTATGCCGATAGTTGCCGATTATCCGCAAGGGATGCAAATAATAATCCCGCTAAAAAAGTTCAACAAACGACGACAAATTTTTGATATACTTTCACAGAAATATGAAAATTGCAAAAACATTACAGTAACAGACGAAAGTCCGGCTTTTAAAACAAGCAATATTAACGCAGATACAGATTATACAACATTAAGTGTGCTTGGATTTGATGAAAACATTTTATTAACCGCTCAATTTGACAATTTAGGCAAGGGCGCTTCGGGAGC
>JAITFR010000070.1 GCA_031281255.1 Oscillospiraceae bacterium | reverse complement strand
CAAATCCGTATTCAAAAATAAAACTGGATGAAATCCGCCAGCTTCTGCGAACAGGTAAAATACAAGAAGCAGAAAACCTCGTTCGTTACTCATTTACCGGAACACCTGAGTTTCAGCGTGCTTATCAAACACTTGGAGATGTACTTTTTACATTTCAAAACATACCTGATGACATTAAGGACTACAAACGTTCTTTGTCACTTGATGATGCAGTAGCTTCAACAAGCTTTAAAGCTGATGGTTTTACATATAATCGTGATGTTTTTGCTTCTGCTCCTGCCGATGCTGTTATTGTAAAATTAAGCACAAACAATCCTGCAGGAATGACGTTCGACACAAGGTTGGTACGCAGCCGTTATTGCGAAAAAACCGGCGTGTTTGACGATAATGGCGTTTACCTTAGAGGTCATAACGGTGGTGAAGATGAGCTTTCTTTTTACTGGGTTATGACCGGTGAACATAATGGCGGTACAATGGAAGCAATGGGTGAGTATCTCATTTTTAAATGTGTTAAGGAAGCCACCTTGTACATCACTGCTTCTACCACTTTTCGTACAAAAGACACACAAAACGAGTGCCGTCGTATTTTAGCAAACATTTCCGGCAAATCTTATGATTTCTTACTAAAAGAGCATATCAAAGACTATCAATCACTCGAAAAAAGAGTTTCTTTAGAGCTGGATGATAAAATAAATCCACTACCAACTGATGAACGTTTGGAACGTGTAAAAGCAGGAGAAATTGATAATGGTTTAATCGCCTTGTATTTTAGATATGGCAGGTATTTGCTAATTTCGTGCAGTCGCCCGAATACGCTTCCGGCAACACTGCAAGGTATATGGTGCAATGATTTTCTGCCACCTTGGGACAGTAAGTATACAATAAATATTAACACACAAATGAATTACTGGCATACAGAGATTTGCAATTTACCTGAGTGCCACTTACCTCTGATGGATCATCTCAAACGTATGCACCCAAAAGGTATAGAAACAGCAGAGAAGATGTATGGAGCTAAAGGGTTTGTTGCGCACCATAATACTGATATTTGGGGTGACTGTGTTCCTCAAGATACGTGGATTCCTGCCTCTTATTGGGTTATGAGTGTAGCGTGGTTCTGCCTCCATATTTGGGAGCATTACGAGTATACACTTGATAAATCGTTTCTATGTGATAATTACGACATCATAAAAGATGCGTGTTTATTCTTCGAGGATTTTCTGATTGAAAATAAACGTGGTGAGCTTGTTGTATCTCCAACAGTTTCACCCGAAAATGTTTATATCCTACCGGATGGCACTGAGGGAACACTCTGCGAAGGTTGCTCAATGGACAGTCAGATTCTTTGGGAGCTTTTTAATACGTATGAAGGTGCATGTCAAGTATTAAATCGTGATTTTGATTTCGCAGAAAAAATTGTTAGCATGAGAAATAAACTGCCGCCAATCAAAATTGGTAAAAATGGCGGTATACTGGAGTGGTTGGATGATTATGGCGAAGCCGAGCCGGGTCATAGACATATATCACACCTCTTTGCTCTTTTCCCGGGTAATGCTATCACACCCGAAAACACACCTGAGTTGGCAAAGGCGGCAGAACGAACACTGTCGCTTAGATTATCGCATGGTGGAGGGCACACAGGCTGGAGCAGAGCATGGATAATAAACTTTTATGCAGCTCTAGGTGATGGTGATGAAGCGTATTTTCATCTAAATGAGCTATTTAACCACTCAACTTTAGCAAACCTGTTTGACGACCATCCGCCATTTCAAATAGACGGTAACTTTGGAGCAACCGCTGCAATCGCTCGTATGTTACTCCAAAGCACTGCTGACACAATATATCTGCTCAAAGCCCTGCCAAAAGAATGGAAGCAAGGCTCTGTTAAAGGTCTCTGTGCAAAAGGTGGGCTAACAGTTGACCTATCGTGGAAGAACGGTATCTTACACGAAGCCGTCTTCAACGCAAAGCACGACTACACAGGCACTGTGGTGTATGAAGGAAAGAGTGAAGCTCTTGAGTTGAAAAAGGGCGAGCGTAAAACATTTTGACAATCGCATTTATATATGATATTATTGCTACAGCTTCAATACTCCGTGATCTTAGTTTCGGGATAACTTCCCTTTCTGCCCGCTACTCAGACACAGGATTTGAAAAAGAAAGGATTATTTACCATGATTACAAAAGAACAAAAAGATGCAGTAATTGAAAACAATCGCACTCATGAAACAGACACAGGCTCACCCGAAGTACAAATCGCAATTCTCACCGAACGAATAAAACAACTCACCGAACACTTAAAGATTCACAAAAAAGACAAACATAGCGAGCTTGGACTCTTAAAAATGGTCGGACGTCGCCGTAGTTTGTTAGACTATCTGATGAATAAAGATATTGAGCGCTATAGAGCATGTATTGCAAAACTAGGTATAAGAAAATAGTAAGAATAATAAAGCCGGTCTGAAAACACAGGTCGGCTTAGTTGTACAAAAGATGAAATAAAATGCGAACATAGTTCGTTATGATAAAGAGAGAGAGAAAAGAAAGAATGATTATTAGAAAAAGAGAGTTTAACAATGTAAAGAAGTACAGCATGGATTTTGCGGGTCGTCCGCTCACGCTGGAAACAGGAAAGCTGGCAGAATTGAGTAATGCCTCAATTCTCGTAAGTTACGGCAAAACTGTGGTATTAGTGGCTGTTACAGCTTCACCACGTCCACGTGATGGAATAGACTTTTTCCCATTATCAGTAGATTTTGAAGAAAAACTATATGCGGTTGGACGTATTCCCGGTGGTTATTTACGCCGTGAAGGCAGACCGGCAGAGCGTGCTGTTTTAGCCGGTAGAATGATTGACAGACCTATGCGTCCACTTTTCCCCGATGATTTACGCAACGATGTTTCAATTACCTGCACAATTTTAGCCGTTGATCATGATTGTCAACCTGAGATAGCTGCAATGGTTGGTGCATCAGCAGCAATATCAATATCAGATATACCGTTTAACGGACCAATCGGCGGAGTCGGGCTTGGATTAATTGATGGAAAGTTCATCATAAACCCAACAACTGCAGAACGTGACATCACAGAAATGTACTGCACAATAGCATCAACATCAAGCAAGGTTGTTATGATTGAAGCTGCAGGAAATGAAATACCGGATGATGTTATGCTTGAAGGAATCAAAACCGCACACGAAGCAATTCAACCGGTAATTACTTTAATAAATCAAATGGTATCTGAAATTGGCAAGCCAAAGTTTGATTTTGCAAAAGCATCATTTAACGATGAATTATATGGAAAAATCGTTGATAAATATCTTGATGATGTTAAATACTCAATGGATACAGACGATAAAAATGTTCGCGAGGAACGTTTTAACGCTGTAATCGAACGTATTTTATCAGATTTTGAAGGTGAATATCCTGAAATAAACGATCAACTCGATGAAATAACCTACAAAATTCAAAAGAAAGTTGTAAAAGAGTGGCTTCTTCAAGGTAAACGTGTTGACGGCAGAGCAATGGACGAAATTCGCCCGTTAGCATCAGAGGTTGGTTTACTTCCGCAAGTTCACGGTTCAGGACTTTTCACAAGAGGTCAAACACAAGTGCTCTCAATAGCAACACTTGGAACAATCTCAAATGTGCAAAAACTTGACACAATATATGAAGAAGAAACTAAACATTATATGCACCACTACAACTTCCCATCATTTTCAACAGGTGAAGCACGTGGTGTGAGAGCAACTACACGCCGCGAGCAAGGACACGGAGCACTCGCAGAAAAAGCACTCGAACCTGTACTTCCGGGCATTGATGAGTTCCCTTATGCAATCCGTGTTGTATCAGAAGTGTTATCATCAAACGGTTCAACATCACAGGGTGCAATCTGCGGTTCAACTCTGGCGTTAATGGATGCCGGTGTGCCAATAAAAGCTCCGGTTGCAGGTATTTCTTGCGGTTTAATATCCGATGGTGATAAATGGACAACATTTATCGACATTCAAGGCGTGGAAGATTTCCACGGCGAAATGGACTTCAAAGTCGGAGGTTCAAAAAATGGTATAACTGCAATTCAAATGGATCTTAAAAATGATGGTTTAACAATGGAAATTATCAAATCTGCTTTAGATATGTGCAAAGAAGCACGTATTCAAATTCTTGATGAAATAATGCTCCCAGTAATTTCCGAGCCACGCAATGAGCTAGCAGCAACAGCACCAAAAATGATTATGATGAAAATTCACCCCGACAAAATCCGTGAGGTCATCGGCAGTGGTGGAAAAGTTATTCAAAAAATCTGTGGAGAAACCGGTGCAAAGGTTGATATTGAAGATGACGGCAGTATTTTCATAGCTTCACCTGACATTGAAGCCTGTC
>JAITFR010000061.1 GCA_031281255.1 Oscillospiraceae bacterium | reverse complement strand
CTATCCTCACCGGTTCCGTTATTTAAGTAATCAAGCTGGTGAATTATCCCTTGCAAATCACCGCTTCCATCACCGTTACTATCATAAAACGAACCAACGAATATTTGATAAAAGTTTCGGTTTACCGCCGTATGCTCCGGCAGATTATCTTCAACTGCAACACAACCAACAGCAAGCATAGCAACAAGAATTAGTAAAAGTATGCTTGTAATAAACTTTTTATGACGTAGCATATCCTCACCTCCTATTGCAAGTACTATACCACATAGCAGTGTTTGTTGCCAGTATCAGCTTATGTAATTTGTTCTTGCAATTTGCTGGTGTGTATGATTATAATAATAACGCAAATCGTGCTTCCGTAGCTCAGTAGGTAGAGCACCCCCTTGGTAAGGGGGAGGTTCACCGGTTCAATCCCGGTCGGAAGCTCCACTATCTAAAACCCGTATGGCTAATACCTCGCAAGTGAGGCGTTGAGCTGTGTGGGTTTTGTTGTATTACTACGCACAACATTTAGTTAAAAACTCGTCTAACTGCTCTTTTGTTATGCCAACACCACCAACAGAGTCAAGGCGAATGTCACCATATACAAAAGTTGGTACTGCCCAAACGCCTTTTTGCTCATAAGCATAATCATTAGCTTCGAGCATTGCTGTTTTGTATTTTTCGTTTTTAAGAGCGGTTTCCAACGCTGCTGTATCAGCTACACCTACATCTGCGGCACATTTTACAAGAGTAGAGATATCTTCGATACTTAAACCATCTTCATATTGTGCATTATAAACACTGTTAATAAATGCAAGTTCATCGCCTCCTATATCTTTGACGTATAAACATGCCTGCACAGCTAAATTGACATAAGGTCTATGATCTGGTTCTTCGTGCTTGGGATGCGCTTCAATGGGTTTCCATATTATTTCTACATCCGGGTATTTAGAAATCAGTTCTGAGAGATAATCCAATCCCTTAACGCAATAGGGTCAAGCGTTGTCAATAAATGCTTCAATTTTAATCATGATATAAACTCCTTTTTTATTTTTGACTTTGTAAATTACAGCCAAAGTTCTGCTGTAATCTGAATTTCATTATAAAATTAAAATATATCTAAGTCAAGATAATACTTACCAGTCAATCCTTTGTCAATCGAGGCACTTCACCGGTTCAATCCCGGTCGGAAACTCCATGAAGAGAGCAATTAAGTAGATGGATAGCTATATAGCTGATAAAAATAACTCTTTACGAATTTGTTGTACTTGTGATATAGTATGAGCACAATATATTGTGTTAGGAAGATAAATTATTTATGAACAATAAAAAGCTAATTGAATATATAAGTACAAATATTTCTGAGTTTCATAAGAAACGTATAGAGAAAATGAAAAAATCTTTAAACATTAAGGAACTAATTAAAAGAAAAAATCCTTATCTTTTTAAAGCTAAAGGGATCGTAACTTGCGAGGAATATATAAGGGCACTCTCGGAAGCATTTTTATCATCTCAAGAAGAAACACTTTTTGGCGATTTTTTAGAAGAGCTTGCTATATTTGTTTGTAGAGAAACTTATGGAGGGTATAAATCTGGCATTACAGGAATAGATTTAGAATTTGAAAAAGGTGGAATTCGTTGGATTGTTGATATAAAGTCTGGTTCTAACCACAACAGTTCTCAACTTAAAAAAATGGAAGATAACTTCAAAGAAGCAAAAAAAGTAATCAAACAAAAAACGAATATACAGGTTGAAGCTGTACGTGGTTGTTGTTACGGTAAAAACAGTAATAATTATAATGGTATCTATTACAAATATTTTGGTCAGGATTTTTGGGGATTCTTATCAGGAGACGAAGGGTTCTACCTAAGAATAATTGAACCTTTAGGAATAAAAGCAAAAGTAAAAAGCGATGAATTCAATATAGAGTATGGGAAGTTGATTAACCAACTAACAATAGAGTTTAGTAAAAATTATTGTCTTGATGATATGTCGATTGATTGGAAAAAAATAGTTAACGAAAATAGCATGAGAAAGTAACAGAGGCTTATAATGCAATTTACAACAGTTGATCTTTTTGCAGGCATTGGAGGTTTTCGTATTGCAATTGAGCAATGTGGGGGGAACACTATTGCGTTTTCTGAGATTGACTCTGATGCAATTAATTATTATTGTGCAAATCACCTTAGTAACCATTCTAACAATTTAGGAGATATAACCAATATAACTGATTTGCCAAAACATGATTTACTCACAGCTGGCGTACCATGTCAGAGTTGGTCGATAGCCGGAAAAAACTTGGGTTTTAATGATAAAAGGGGACAACTTTGGAATAACACATTATCATTACTAGAAAGTGCAAAACCGAAAGCATTTATATTCGAAAATGTAAAAGGTCTTGCTGATCCAAGAAATATAAAAGCTCTTAGTTATATCATGGAACGTATAAAAAATGCCGGATATTTTGCTAGCTATTATTTGTTAAACTCAAAAGATTATGGTGTTCCACAAAGTCGTGTAAGAGTATATATCATAGGTTTTAACAACAAACAGATGTTTGATAAATTTAAACTTCCATTAACTATAGACACAAAGTATTCACTTGCGGATTATATCGAAGATGATGTTGTACAAATCAATTTAAGTAATAATTCTGAGTTTATAAGTGACCATAATTTATTTGGTGACCCTGTTAACAGAACAAATTCTACTGGATTATCAGCAAATAACAATGGTTTTAATGATTATTTTTTATTTAATGATTTACGCAATGGAAACACAACAATTCATACATGGGATATTATCGAAACAACTCAAAAACAAAAGAACATTTGTCTAACACTATTAAAAAATAGACGAAAAAAAGATTTTGGACCGTTAGATGGAAATCCTCTATCTCTTGACCAGTTAAGAAGCATTGATAATACAATAACTGAAGAAGATATTAGATCACTTGTGAAAATCGGTATTATAAGAAAAGAAGAATATGCATACTCAATAAATACATCATATCAAAGCGTTGCATTATCAGAAGATGAGCTGTATGTGCTAGAACAACATAATCAGGAAATATTAATTCCAGATAAAATAATTGCTAATAAGAGTAAACGTAATATAAACCCTAAAGAAGTATTAAAGAACCTTAACAATAAGGGAGTAGTCCGATGTATTGAAAATAGATATGATTTCAGCAATACTAAAATTAGTAGTGGAATTAACGGTATTTCAAGGATATTTCTACCAACATCTAGTATTTTCCCTACTTTGGTAGCAAGTGACAGCAACGATTATGTAACACCGATATCTATAAAAGCAATTGATAAAACTAGCTATCGCGATAGCTTTATAAAACATGTTGTCAAAACAAATAATTTTCGTAAATTAACAAAAAAAGAAGCATGTCGAATACAAGGATTCCCTGATGGTTTCATACTACCTGAGTCACGGTCACGCTGGATGAAATTACTTGGCAATAGTGTTTCTGTTCCACTTATGGTAAAGCTTGTGAATTCAATAGTTGATACTGGTATATTTTTTAAGAAAGAGTCTAGCTCAAGCGTGACAATAACATCAAGCCCAATATTTGAAAGAGTTTTTTAATACCAAATATCACATATACACCTGAATCATTAAAAGGCAAGAAAATCACAACCCTTCTCAAACACCACTATCGTCCACATAGAGAAGAATACCAACGGAAAAAATATGATCCTCATGAGTAATTTTTATGTAACCATTGTACTTCTCAACAGAACTCCTGATATTTTTATAGCCAAACCCACTTTCATCACTGTCTTTTTGTGTGATTAAGTGCTTTTTGTCTGCTTCAACGTCTGAATCTTCAGCATATTTGATCACACCATCAAAGGTATTGTAAATTTTTATATCGAGAGTACCTTTACTGTATGTAATATCTAATTTTATTAACTTTTGACTCGCTTTTACAACGGCTTCCAGTGCATTGTCCAAAAGGTTGCCGAGAATAGTCACAACATCGGAAACTTCTATGTTAAGCTCCGGCGGTATTATTACACTTACATCAAGTTTTATATTATCATCTTTAGCGTTTCTCAGTTTATAGTTGATTATACTGTCAAAAGCAATGTTGCCCGTGTCGCAGTAAATATCGCTTATGCCAATATCTCCAATCAAGCTGTTGAGATAATCCGTTGCCGCTTTGTTGTCTTTGGTATAGTCCTTCAAAGCTGCCAAATGGAGTTTTATATCATGTCTGTACGATTTCATCTTTTCTATTGACTCCTGCATTAGCAGGCATTGGGACATATAATAATCCTTTTCCTGTGAGTGCAGCTCTGACTTCACCCTTTCTCCAAACACTACCATAAGAGTGTTGCTTATGTAGAAAACCAAAAACAGACCTCCATACAGCATTGATATTGTCCAAAACATTTGGATATTTGGCAATTCGATAAATGTAAGAATGCCAAGCAGCAGCGTTATTCCCGTTATCACCAGAGCCGGAACCCATATCGCAGATATTTCGTCCGTGTTTTTCCTTTTTTTATTAAGCTTGTTAAGCAGTAGCGAAGTTAGAAATAACAAAACAGTCAGAGAAATTATATTGACAAGGTTGTATGCTATCCAGCCCATTGTTAAATTGGAAATCAATTGGATTATAAAATGAGATGTAGTGGACAAAACCTGTGATAGCAATACGATAAAACCCACTGAAACGAGCCTTTTTATCGTATGCGAGTTATAGTTGAAGGTTATCAATATCATAGTTAATACTTGCAGTAAAAAGTAGATGATATAGGGGATTGTGACAGCAAAACCAAAAAACATACTAACAAAAAGAAAAGGCAGACAGGAAAGTATCAGCACAAATATATGCGTTTTTCGTTTCCCAAGAAATACCTCCATAACCTTTACCTGGGCAAATATTAACACAGAGATTGCGATTGCAAAAACAGCTATGATCTGTAGCAAATCACACCCTCCTCCTTTCTACAATGGTATAATAAGCTTCCCTTACCTCATTTCTCTTGTTTCGACTGACAGGTAGTGTCGTAACGCCATTTGCTAAAACCACTTCGTCATATTTGAGTGCCGATATATAGTCATAATTAACGGCAAAAGAGGCGTGAATAAGAAGAAAATCGAACTTTTGAAGCTGCTGGTGATATATCTCTTTGAGCATACCGTAAAATTCCATTTTTCTACCATCAGCTAAATGCAATGCAATCTTTCTTTTTTTACTTTCCAAATATACTATGTCTTTTATTTGTACCTTAAAGTCATCGTGTCCGATTTTGTATGTGAAGTCGC
>JAITFR010000052.1 GCA_031281255.1 Oscillospiraceae bacterium | reverse complement strand
CCCCCTTCGTCTGTTGCCCAATGCCATTTTTCTACACAATGGTCTGAGCCGTTTTTACCATGACACGCACAGCCTGAGTTACACACAGTATGATAACACTTTATCCGGTTAGCTCCATACTTCCAGTGAACTTGTTGGGTGGCATAAGAGTTTTTAAACCAGCAGTGCAGCTTATAATTTGCACTGCCACCTACAATATCTTCAAGGTTTTCCTCCGACAGAATAGTTAGCATTTCTACTTGTTCTTTATTCTTATCCATTTTTATGTCTCCTTTTTCACTTAATCCCTATATACCCTTATATGCAGCAAATCCTGATTTCTTACAGTTTATTAAGTATTTTTTTATTTTTTCTTTAGCACGATGCATTTTTACATCTACGTTGGTTTCACTAAGTGCTGTGATTTCTGCTATTTGTTTGGTTGACAAATCTGCAAAGTACCGCAATAAAACAACTTCCTTAGATATTTCATCAAGATTCTCGATGGCCTTGTATAAAAATATACGTTCCTCATGTTTTAACAGATTTTCTTCAATATCAAACGACGAAACAAACTCAGAAATGCAATCTATAGAGTAAATGGGTTTCCGTTTCCGATAAAACATTCTTATTTCATTTAATGCGATAACAAAAATCCATGTAGAAAAAGCCGCTTTATCAGGATTATAAGTGTCGATTTTTTCTGCGACCTTCATAAAAACATCTGAGGTTATGTCTTCAGAATCGTGGACATTCCCCACACGCATCAGCGTGAAGCTATATATTTTGTCATAAAACGTGTTGAAAATTTCTTCTATAGTAAAAACCTTGTTCATGCTTATCCTCTATACTGTCTGACGTTTTACAAGCTCATAAAACTCTCCGCGTTTTTCCATAAGCTCATCATAACCACCTTGCTCGACAATTTTACCGTTATCAAGCACAACTACCCGACTGCAACCTTTTATGGTTGAGAGCCTATGAGCAATAATGACTCGTGTGGCTTTTAATGCTTCTATCGAGTTTGCAACATGTCTTTGTGTGATGTTATCAAGCGCACTGGTTGCCTCATCGAAGAATATTAACCTCGGTTTTGAAATAAGGGCACGGGCGATTAACAACCGCTGCCGCTGACCACCTGATATTCCGCTGCCACCTTCGGCAATTACAGTGTGCATACCCATCGGCATTTCCCGAATATCCTCCGCTATACCTGCAAGCTCTGCCGCTTCCCATGCGTCGTCAAGAGTTTTCCAAGGTGCAGTTATTACAATATTTGCAAAAATCGATCCTGCCATCAGCTTGCCGTTTTGCAAATCAACACCGATACATTGCCGCAATGCACGTAAATCCAAGCTTGAAAGGCTATGACCATCATAATAAACATCACCTGTATCAGGTTTTTCAAAACCGAGCAACAGTCGTAGAAGCGTAGACTTTCCGCTTCCTGTTTTCCCGACAATAGCGATATAATCCCCCGACCTGATTTTTAAGTTGATATTATCTAAAATAAGCGGTCCATCCTCACGGTAACGGAAGGATAAATTGTTCATTTCCATGTTCCCCGAAAGTCTGGTGAGTTGTTTTTTATTTTCATGTATCTCCGGCTCACACTCCATAATCGGACGTACCATTTCCAGATTAACTTTTATGTCCGTAAACGTATGTGCAAGTCCTGAAAGCATCATTATTGCTCCGCTCATCGAACCATACGCTACCATAAATGCAAGATAATCAGCCGTACCAATACCTGATGCACCTGCAACATAATACATCAAAATACCGCCACCTAATGATATGATGAGGTTTATCGGTTCTAACAGGCGCAGGAACATAGGCGGTGAATATGTAAGCTGCCCGATTTCCTTATATTTTGCTGCCCACTTGGCAAATGCACGTTTCTGAGCTCCTGTTATCTTGATTTTCTGTATTCCGCTGATAAGTGCGAACAGCAATGCACTCAATTTCGCAGAAGCCTTCATACGCTTTCTTGAGATTTTCATTTGTAAGATTGTAGACAGCAAGGACAATGTCAGCATCGTGAAAATGATAAGAAAAGCCGGTGCTACCATCGAAGGCGCATAGTGCTGCATCTGAAACAGAAACACAAATGAAAATAACGCTGTTAGTCCAGTTGACATGACGGTGGTTGTGATGGTTTGACACAGACCGGTCAGACTCTGCATACGGCTTGCCACCTCACCCGCTGCATAATCCTTAAAAAATGTTACCGGTAAAGACAGCACCCGCATCATAGTTGCATTTTGCACCCGTATGAACAATATGGAAAATCTCGTCAGCACAAGGCTTTGCGCAAGATCGAACAAAGTAGCACCAATAGCAGTTCCTGCGAGCAGAAAACCAACCGCCAGTATGTTTGACTTTATACCAGAGGGTATGACTGTTCCGTATAGCTGGCTTTGTACATACGGTGATGCAAGTCCCAGAAGTGACACAATCAAGCTAATAATCATTACATATACGAAATCCGGGATTCGCACGTTTTTTGCCATAAAAAGTGCCAAATCAATGAGTCTAAGCTTTTTTAGTGCAAATGGTTTATAAAAGCAAAACGCATCCTCAACAATGTTTTTTGCTGTTTTTTTATTTATCTTAACATTAACACCGTTCTTGTCTCTGTACACATACCCGCCGGTTTTCCTTGGTAAAAGTGCGACAGGCTCTCCATTAACAGTACAGCCAAAGAATGGGTCGACAGAGTCCTTCCACCACTCGCCTTTTAGTTCGACACGACGGCGCATCGTGCCTGACGGGCGTAGCATATACTCGATACGTGCTTCGGAATCGGTCAGATTGTCGGGAGTTTTGGGAATCTTAACTTTCAGATGTAAAAGGATTTCACTTACAGCATCGGTAATCTCTTTTTCATTTATGCCGTGTTTTTTGATAAGTATCGACAGAAGGTCGTCAAACGCACCTTCGAACATTATTTCGTCGCCGGTTTTCCTTGTTTCCAGTTGCTCATCAAAAATGTTGATTTCTTTCATTCCTATTCCCTGTCCTATATCCTACATGTATTTGCAGTGAGGTGTATATATTTTTTAGCGGTTTCTATCCAAACGCCTGAGCATCCATGCTCAGAGGTTTGGCGCTACACCGTCCGTGGTTTCGCTTTACGAAACCGAAAAAACACATACACCTCACCGCAAACTCCTTTATTATTAATTCGCATTTCCCTATTCCGTTGCTATAAGCTCTGTGTATTTTCCACCTTTTGCATAAAGCTCCTCATGAGTACCACGCTCAACTACGTCGCCTTTTTCCAACACAATAATTTCGTCGCAATCACGCACAGTTGATAAGCGGTGCGCGATTATAACGCGAGAACAGCCGACATTGCGGATATTATTCATCACAATTTCTTCAGTTTTTGCATCTAGTGCACTTGTGGCTTCATCGAGTACAACTATTGTCGGCTCCTGTGCGAGCACTCGTGCGATTTCCAGTCTCTGACGTTGACCACCTGAGAAGTTTTTACCATTTTCTGCTACTATTTGGTCATATCCGCCGGGACGTGTAATAATAGTTTCGTGTATATCGGCATCACGAGCTGCAAGAATTACGGCGAAATCTTCTATTGACGAATCCCACATGCGGATATTTTCCGAAACTGTGTCTTCAAACAGCATAATTTCCTGATCCACCATCGAAACTGAACTGCGGAAGGAATATTCGTTTATTTCGGTTCTGCGTTTGCCGTCAAACAGTATTTCACCCTCCCACGGTTCATACAGACCTGTTATTAACTTAGCAAGGGTTGACTTACCCGATCCCGAAGCACCTACTATAGCAACAGATTTCCCCGGTTGCAGCTCCATAGAAAAGTTTTTTATAAGTGGTGCTGAAAGTTTGTTATAACCAAATGTTAGATTACTTATAATGAGCCTGCCTGACAGCTTGCCACTTAACTCCCCAACACACTCAGGTTCGGTTTTATAGTTCATTACGTCCTCAATACGCTCCATATTCGTCCGCATAGTGGTGAAACTCTGCATAACACCGGATAGCTGACTGACCGGTGCAAGGAATGAACCGAGAAAACCTTGAAACGCCATCATCATACCTATTGTCATATAACCATCCATGATAAATGATACACCAATCATCATCACAGCAATGTTTAGAATCAAGCTGAAAATTGAAGGAATCAACCCGAATTTCATCTGAAAACGCTCTGCGGCAATAGTTGCATTGTGCTGCTTTGCCAGATATCCGGTATAACGTTCAAAAATCCCACCCTCTGCACCGGATGCCTTGATTGTTTCTATCATATCGATACTCGATAATGTTACAGAGCTAAGGTTGCCGCCTGATGACTGTGACTGTCTTGCGAATGTTATACTTTTTCTTGCCATGTACTGCGAGAAAATCATATTTAGAACTGCTGAACCTATGCCGATTGCAGTAAGAATCGGGTTATATTGTAATAACATTATAAAGTAAAATACCATAAGACCCATATTTATCAAAATGGGAGACAACTGTGAAATAAGCATACTGGCTATCCCCTCATTCGAACCTAACCGCATGAGAATGTCACCTGTGTAACGCTGAGAGAAGAACTCCATTGGTAACCGCAATATATGCCACATAAACTCAGCATTTGCAGAAATAGCAAACTTCCCTTCCATACGCAGTCGATAAATTGCGTTAATAATTGATAGAATAAGCCTGACAAATAATACAGCAAGCATGGCTAAAATGAATGGTATCAGCCACTCCCTGTTTCTTCCCGAAAGGATTTCATCCATAAATATTCGTGTAAATAATGGATTAAGAATATCTGTAAACGAAGCAAATGCACCCATCAGGAATACGAACACAAACGCAGCAACTGTTCCTTTGAGCCGAACAAGCGCAAAGTTTATTACACTTCTTGGTTTACCTTCACGAATAAACTCAGGTGTTGGTTCAAATGTTATAGCTATGCCTGTGAAGGATTTATCAAATTCCTCCAATGACACTTCAGTTGTACCTCGTCCGGGATCGTTGATAACTGCACACTTTTTCTTAAAACCAGTAAGCACAACAAAGTGGTTAAATCTCCAGTGAATGATGGCAGGCATCTTCAAAGTACGAAGATCGGAAGGTTCTGTGCGGTATGCCGTAGGTTTAAGCCCATAAGAAACAGCAGCACGGTAGATATTGCGTGCATTGCTACCATCCCTGGAAACACCACAATCTGAACGTACTTGTTCAAGCGGAATCCACTTGCCATAATAAGCTAAAATCATACAAAGCGAAGCCGCACCACATTCCAATGCTTCCATCTGCATAATAAACGGAACTTTTTCTACTCTTTTTCTTTTTTTGTTAATTTCCAAAGTTATTTTCCTTATCGGAACATCAATTCAATAGGTCTACGTTCTGCTGTTATGACAGTTAAATTGCATATAGTACCGACGGTCAGATTGACTGCTGTGTTTTGAGACTTTGACCAGCGGAGTGACCCATCTGTATGTGTCTCCATTTCTACAATAACTTCAATGAGGTTTCCCACCGGCAGGTAGAGAAACTCGAAGTACTCACCGAGTTCGTCACGGAGGTTATCAATATGAACAGGGGTATCTCCAACACTTTTTACCATCCCGATAATATAACCGTACTGTTCTCTTGGTGCCCAATCCGGAGATACACGGACTCTCATGCCTGTATTGAGCTGTCTCGCTTCATCTATGGGTATATAGCAGAATATTTCGGTCTGTGAAACACTCTGTGTGACAACATGGCGTGGAGAAAGTGCAGTGCCTCTGATATCAACAGTTTCAGGAAT
>JAITFR010000030.1 GCA_031281255.1 Oscillospiraceae bacterium | reverse complement strand
TCTGTGACTTTGCGATGAATGAATGTGGTTATTAAATCCATTAGTGCGGGTTTTGCTTCCGGGTGCGTTAGAACTGATTTTAGAACATAATCCTCCGACATCGGAAGAATATCCTCATTTAGTGGTAAAATTGCCATTGTTTGTATTTCCTTTCTGATTATATAGTTATTTTATTGCTTTATCAAGAGATTTTGCGAAGGATTCTTATTTTTTTTATATTTTTCTTGACATAAGGTTAGTTAGTTTGATATATTATGAGCAGCTGAACTGCCGCTTGTCTTAGGCGGCTCAGTCCGATGTAGTGAGGCGCCTACTACGTAGACGCCTCAAATTATTTCTCTCTGTTTTTGAAAATCAAATAACAGAAGTGAACAATTGCTATAATCAACGCTAGAATGCTTATGGTATTCTCTAGTATGACCATGGCATCACCTCCTTTGGAAGTGACTGAGTCGCCAAACGGCAGTTCTACATTAGCTTAATTGATGTTTTTATACTTGTCAATCGTCGTTTGAATGTAGAAAAAGCATCTATAAACGTTGATATTTCTACGTTTTAAAGCACTCATTGTAGAAACCTTGAACGTATATAGTTGTTTTCTACAAAGTTTTCACACTTAGGTCAAATGTGAACAAATTGTGAACATTTTATGTCCATACTAAATTACTTTTTTCATATAACTGTAAATAACATACATAATATTCATATCGAGTGGTCAAAATGACCACTCGATATTTTTTATCAATATATTACGCTGAATATACGCATATTTATGAGAAAAAAGAAGATAAATTGCAACATTCAACAAAAATCGCATTTTGTGGAATACAAAAAAAAGCTAAAAAACGCCCCCTACTTTCAACTATCACTCACTCTATAACATCAATAGAACTTTCATCAAAGATTACTTTTCCAAGAAAATAACCATCCACTAACCATTTCAAAAAAGCATCAGTAACATCAGAAGTCTCTTTCTTGTAATAAATAGTCAATAAAACAACAATTTTAGCTTTAGTTACTACGAGATATATCACCCTGTAGCCACCGGATTTACCCGTATTTGTGTCAGGATTTGGCAAACGCAGTTTGTAAATATCATAATTCACAGGTGTTTTTGAATGTAATATTCGGTCTCCCTTAAACCCACCCTTTTCAAATTGCTCAATTAATTCATCAATTTGTTTCGGTAAAGATTTAAACTTTTTCTTTTTAATAAATCTCTTAGCATTACGGTCAAACTCAGCAATCTTACCAACTTTGTATTCACGTTTGTAATCAGATTCCATTTCAGCAACATATGATTTTTGCTCATCACCATCACTCCCAATACCAATCGCTTCCCTCTCATTTGCTTCTATTTCATCAACATACGCATATAACTCATCAACTAACTCTCTGGCAGGCGATAACTCTACCTCACCACGTACAACTTTCATACCTTCATCAAAAGCTCTTAAAAAACTCATTTCATTATCGGTCAGAACTATATCACCAAAATCACGCTTAACTACAACATTATTCTTTTTACCCATATCAAATCTCGCTTTCTAATTATTTTAAACTCAATAACATTATTATATACAACAAACCACCCTGTATCAATACACATAAAAACGCACCCCCCCTCCCCTCGTCATTATTAATTATTAATTATCAATTCGCCCCCTAAAAAACCATGTAGAACCATCTACATTTATATAAAAAACAAAAAACTAAAAAAAATATGGAGGAATAAAATGAAACTATTTAGCAAAAAGACGGGTAAAAAAACGTTGGCACTTGTGCTGACACTGGTGATGATGCTAGGCGTGCTGCCGATAATCGGGGGTGATGTAGCTAGTGCTACATATGATCATACTATAACCTTTGCTAACACAGATACTATACATTCTGGGAGTGGCAACAGTGGTAATCAAAAATTTATTGGTAACTCAGGTATCGAAATTTGGGGAGGAGATGAATTAGTTCCTTCAATGGGAAGTAATTATCTATCATTAAACTTATATTCTGGACAATATAAACAATTTACTATACAAGTTGGTGCAAATGTACCTAATGGTTCTAATAACTATAACAGTGAGGGTTTTCAATTAACTGCTAATCAAGCATATAAATTAACAATTAATGCTCAAGCAGCAAGTGATAGTTTTAAATTAAGACAAAACATCAATAATACAGCTCTTACTAATTGGGCAACATTTGGTACAACTGCTACAGATCAAGAAATTGAGTTTGTATTAACATCCCATAATATAGTACTAGATACATGGGATACAACAACAGGTAATACTTTAATAATTAATTCAATTAGAATACAATCACTTGCTCCACCTCCAATAACAAATCTTGATGGCACAAGCGATGTTGTCATTCCTGGTACAGATTTAGTTGCTGGTAGTGCTGTAACCTTATCTCAACAAATTTCAACATCAGCAAGAGTTACACATACATCTGGATATAGTGCAGGAAATGTCGTTATGTTTAATGTAAATCTAACTAATGGTGTTTTAATTACAGATTATGAAAGTATCAAAATAACTTACACTGGAGTTTCTGGTGATTATAACCATAAAGATGTGCGATTAACTGCAGTTCCAAGAGCATCAGGAGTTGTTTCAGCCTCTACTTCACCAAGTGCCAACCATTTAATAGGTATGCAAAGTACTGGTGACGCTAGTAATGCTGTAACTCTAGAATACCTACTTGTAAACACAGCAGCTAATAATGCAATAGATACCCTAGATAACGAAAGTGAAATACGATTTGCATTATGGATTTGGGGAGGTCCAGATGCAATCTATGAAATTTCAGATATAACTTTTGTAAAAAAACTTTGTGAACACATTTGGGCATCAAATCCCACACATCACTGGTGTACAAAAACAGACTGTGTATTACACACACCAGCTACTCACAATGCTGTTGCAGGTTCTAATGCAAACTGCGTACCATGTGGTAGAGTACCTGCATTTAGAGCTGTATCACAAATTGGTACAGTAACATGGACAAACAACTTCGTCACACGTGGTATTGGTCTTGACGCTGCAACAAGAACTGCACTACGCACAGCCAATGTTGAGTCAGCCAGAATCACAATAGAAACCGGTGCTCCTGCAGTTAACACTGAAATGAGGTTTGCATTAAACTCAGCAACCTTAGGAAATGTCGGAGGTATGCAATATATTGAGTTTAACTCTAATGATATAAAAGATAAAGTCATAGATTTTGATTTAACTAAAGGAAATGGTATTAACTGGGCAAGCGGATGGATTGAGTTTGGTCTTGAGTATACAGCAGCAGCTAGTTTTACATTCTCAGTAGAGTTACTAAATGCTAAAGGTGAAATAGTATTTGGTGCAGGAGCTGGCGATGGTGAAGAAGATGATCCTCCACCAGTCAGTGAAGCCATATATGAAATGACTGTTGAAAATAGAGATGCTTTCCTCGCAGATGGTCAATCCGGCGGTGGTTTACGTGCAGTAGGAAATGCTAAGTATGCAGCCTCGGGTGACGGAATTCTTGTTTCCGGTAGAACAAATTCATGGGAAGGCCTTGATATCATGGCTAGTGTCTTTACAGCAGGTAAAAGATACCGTGTTGATGTTGTAATTTCTTCCGTAGGTGAAGCACAGACATTTTCACTGGAAAATACTGACTCCCCATGGGGTGTGTTCACACAGAGAGAAGGCACAAGCAATGTCAATTTAATTGCAACAGAAAATGCCTCAGCTTTCTTAGACCCACAGCGTGGAGTGCGTATACGTACAGCAGGTTCATCAGTTGTAGGTGATGGTGACTTCATAATTCATAGTATTAGAATATTTGAAGTACCTCCTGTTGATGTTACAATCCCTGGTCATGTAGAAAATGGCGTTTGGCGTCCGGAGCTTACACCGGAGTTATTAGATCAAATAATTTCAGAATCATCCGGTAGTGTTGCACGTATAAACCTTTCTAACAGCAC
>JAITFR010000026.1 GCA_031281255.1 Oscillospiraceae bacterium | reverse complement strand
TGTTTGCCTGTATAAAACGGATGGCACTTTGAGCAAATCTCAATTTTTATATCCTTGCTCGTGCTGCCGGTTTCAATAATCTCACCACATGCACACTTTATAACAGTCTGATGATAATTGGGATGTATACCTTCTTTCATTGGAAAAAACCTCTTCTTAATTTTGTACAAAGTGTATGATAGCATAGTCGGAAAGATAATGCAAATGTTTTTTATCTGTCGCCTGAGATTGCATCTTCAGCTTCTCTCCGTAACACAGCTTCACCTAAAGCAAATTCAACCCACTCATCATAACCAAAAGCTATTGCATTAGTTATCATCTGTCTGACGATATTGTCAAACTCCTCATCAGAGTTTGCGTAAATTGCATTCCATGAACCCTCTTTGATAACCTCTCTCACAGCCTCAATGGTCATTTCAAACACCATATCTGTCGTTGTTTGAGTATAAGCTGAAGCTATAGCAACAGAATTTTTACCCATTGATGTAAACCAGTCATCAGGTCTGTTATAACCTGTCCAATCACGCCACTCCTGCTCGATATCAGATACAGTGATAGCAAGTAATGTACTATCCCATGTTTCGTAGTTAAATGAGTTGCCTGATGGTGAATCCGGGTTGATAGCGTCTCTTGCCCATGTCACATTATTGTGTTGAAACTCTCCATTTTTATAAGAACCTTCATAGTTTCTATATTGAATAACTGTGTCACTGTCACTTTGTGTAGCAAGACCTAGCTCTGTCATATATGGTTCGCCATCATCGTCATAATCCCATGTTACACCTTCTGGTCCATACATATAAGACAACACACCTTCCGGAGTCGAAAACCAATTGATGATTTCCATTGCAAGCTCCGGATAGTTAGAGTTGGCACCAATTGTCCAAACACGGTTTTTACCAAAAACGCTAAGCCCGTCTGCCAGATTCATTTGATCTTGTGCAACAACAGGCATCATGATTTTACCTTCTTCTTCATGCTTGTCAGTGTTAAAATTGTCTGCAATCCATGCGAAAATATTAAACATTGCCTCGCCGTTTTTATATTTTTCAACGACATTATCCCAGCTCTGTGTCATTGAGTCCGGATCGTATAATCCCATTTGATGTAAGGTGTTATAAAACTTCAAAGCTCTGAGATACCAACCGTTTTCCTCTAATGCTCCTTGCCATTCTCGTGTTTGAGTGCAATATAGTCCAACATGAAACTCTTCCCAACCATAAAGAGCTGCTGTTGATTTTACCATCATTACCATATCACCATCCCAATCTGGGAAAGATGATACGCCCCATGTTCTGGTACCAACACTTGATATTGGCTCAAGTGCGACCATATCAGCTATTACAGGTATAAAATCCTCAAGTGTATTAACTACAGGATAACCAAGTTGTTGATACAGGTCAAAACGTATTTGTGGATAGTAATAAAACGCTGCATGGTCATCAGAGCTTCCTGCGATTTCATGTCCAAAACCATGTAGAGTACCTGTGATACTTTTATTCTTTTCCAGTGCAAATGGAAAATACTCTGCAATGTCTTGTCCAAAATCAGCGAGTAAATCATCCTCTTCCCAATCAAAGAGAAGTCCTGCTGCAGATGCATTTCTATACTCTCGACCATCATTTCCAAACAAAACGATGTCACCTAAGAAACCTGACTCCATTCGTGATTGGAATGTTCCATCAGCAGCGTCATTTATTATCGTTACCCTAACATTAAACTTCTCCATTAAAATCTCGGCACTCCAGCCGATCATTTCACCGGAGTAGTTTGCTAGTTGCGAATAAATGACTAAATCAATTACTTCTCCTCTGCTGCCACCACATGATGCTACTATTGGTAGTAGCATACATAGTATTAGTAGCGTTACTAAAATCCTCTTTAATTTCATTATTATCCCTCCTGTTATTTTTCTGTTTCTATTTCTGTTACTATGTTCTCTACTCTCTACTCTCTCGTCATTATTAATTATTAATTTACTCCCACTCTCTCGTCATTATTAATTATTAATCATTAATTTACTCTCTACTTTCTACTCTCTACTCTCTCGTCATTATGCATTATGAATTATGCATTTCCTACCCCTTCACTGCTCCGAGCATGAGACCTTTTTGGAAATAGCGTTGCATAAACGGATATACCATAAGTATTGGAATTATTGTCACCATTGCAACTGTTATACGTAAAACACGTATGCTAAGTGCTGCTTCAATAGCTGCCTCATCTACACTACCACCTTGCATCAAGTTACCAAGATTTGAAGATGTATCAAGATATATCCATAACTTATGTTGCAAGGTATGAAGACTTGGTGTATCTTGCATGAGTATCATTGAGTCAATAAATGCATTCCAGTGACCAACAGCACCAAAAACAGCAATAGTTGCCAAAATTGGTTTACAAAGCGGAAGTATAATAGAGCGAAATACGGTGAAATACCCTGCACCGTCAATAAACGCACTTTCTTCAAGCTCCTTAGGAAGCGACTCAATATATGTTTTAACTAAGATAATATTAAACGGTTGTACTACAGAAGGAATAATATATCCCCAAAAGTTATTTGTTAACCCAAGCATCATAATATTCAAATACCAGGGGATTAATCCGGCGTTAAAATACATCGTGATAATGATGAAACGATATACATATTTACGTCCCAGCATTTTATTTTGAGTAACAAGATAACCAACAAGAGCAGAGGTCAGCACCATAGTCGATGTGCCAATAACTGTGCGATAGATTGATATCATAGTAGCATCAAATAAATCGCTGACATTAAGTAGTGCTATATAGTTGTCGAAATGTATACCTCTTGGAAACAGGTTTATTTGTCCTGCTGTAACAAGAGCATTGTCGCTGATTGTATTGATGAAAAGATAATAAATCGGGAATGCACACATAAGTGTGAAAATCACAAAGAAAGACCCTGTTATTGCTGAAAAAGCCCTATCACCAAATGTTCTTTTTAAATATGTCGGCATATTTTCTCCCCTAAGCTCTACTCTCTACTCTCTACTCTCTACTCTCTACTCTCTACTCTCTACTCTCTACTCTCTACTCTCTACTCTCTACTCTCTAAATAATCGTTTCGCCACGAACCCACTTAGAGATTCTATTTGCACTAAATAGTAACACAACACTAATAACTGACTTCAACATTCCAATAAGCGTTGCTACCGGTATATTACTACTTGTTCCTAAACCTAAGTTAAATATATATAAATCCAAAACATCAATTTGACTTCGAGTAGCATGATTTTCAAAAACAAGATACTGTTCGAGACCATTTGACAGTATATTTGCTATTGAAAGTAAGAGTAAAACAAAATACGTCGGCAGTAGTCCGGGTACTGTTATATGCCACATTTTTTTGTATCGCCCTGCACCGTCAACCATTGCCGCTTCATAAAGCTGCGGGTCAATACTTGATATACTGGCAAGATATATGATAGCACCCCAACCAAGACCTTTCCACGTTCCCCACGCCCACATCTTTATCCACATATTGTTTCCATCCATAAGGAAGTTTGTACCTTCTTCTTGAATACCGAGTGTTATAAGCATCCAGTTGAAGAAACCATTTGTTGAAAAGATTGCAAACGCAACGCTGAAAACAAGCACCCAGCTAATATAGTTTGGTATTGTAGTAAGTGTTTGAACTGTTCGCTTAAAAGGATTACTCCTTAACTCAGATAAAAAGACTGCAAACATTATTGGCAACCATGATGTAGCTATACCAATACCGCTAAGAGCAAATGTATTTGTCATAACACGTACAATATTGCTGCGAATCGCAGGGTTATTAACTAACACACTGAACCATTGCCAGCCGACAAAGTTATCTCGTGTGAGAGCGAATCCCGCTTCGTAGTTAAAAAATGCAAATCGCCATCCCCAAAGCGGTAAATACGAAAAAAGAACAACAAACACAAGAAACGGTAATAACATTAAAAACAAACGATATTTTGGTGCTAAATTATATGTATCATCCTCTTGTGCCTTAGTAACATAAAAGTAACCTGTAATACTGGTTGGGTCATTAATTCTAATTTCCGCTTCCGGTAACCGTTTAGGCAGCGCAAATCTCATTGCTATGCTTAGAACAATCGTTAGTGCAAAAACTAATCCAAACACCCATATTCCAACAGGAAATAACGGTTGTATTCTTGCTGGGTTACTTGCATTTTCAAACATTCCTTGTGCAACAAATAGTATTACAATTCCAATTACTCCGAGAAGCCCCGCTCCTGTAGAAAACATTAAACATAAACGGCGAAGCTTTGTGTTACCTAAGCTCATACAAAATGCGGCAGCTATAAGTACAATTGCAAGCATAGTCACTATTGCTCCGATGTAGGCAATAGTAAGCGGTGCTTGTTCAATCCATCCCTGATTTAATGCACGAATAAATCGTTCACCAATAGTTGAATATGACAATGCACTGGTAAACAAGGATGCATTTCTGTTCATCAGTTCACTAAGACGTGCAGGGTTAATCTCCGGCACAAATGCAGTCAGGAACGCAAGTGCCAAAAACATACGGAAAATAAGCATTAGTAAATTGGATTTTTTATATGTGCTTAACTTATATGGATCCATTTATACTCCTCGTACACACCAACCAATTGTAAGAAATAGCTCACAATTGGCGGATATTTATTATATTAAGGTTCGATATACTCAAATGTGACAGAGATTGTTTTAATTTGTGTTAGTCTGTAATTTTCGAGGAATATCGGTGATGCATCTTCAATGTTACCACTTAAAACCCTGGCTTCCTCCGGCACATTATCAACCCACTCATTGTATAGATTTACTCTGGTTGTAACAGGGTTATCATTTGTTGTGTAAGGTATACCCTCATAAGTCGCCTGAACACCATTAATTAACAGTTCTGTTATTTCCATATAATATCCCGGGAATAGTATCTCTCCGTTCATAATTCCAACAGCAGAGAATGCAAAACCATCAGCAAAACCATCAGCAGTTTCTGTAAAGTCAAGAGCAACAGTATAAGTTCCCGGTCCGGTAACAAACACATCTGTTGGTTCTACTCCTCTTGTTATACTCTCAGGTCTAAATCTATCTCCTACGCTGTATTGAACATTCCAATCACCACTTGTATACATTATCCAGGCAATAGCTTCATCTGCTTCAAGTATAAACTCGGGACGGTCTGCCGCTACCTGTAATGCTACAGCCATGCTTGCACGAGCAGCTTCGACAATATCATCAGTTGTTAAATGCTTACGAGAATCAACACTTCTGCTTTGGAAGAGTTCCAGTACCTCCGGTGGTACTATTGTTTGTGTGTAGACTCTATCAAATACAAGCCCTCGTCCGCCAAAGTTTTCAACCCAACCTGTATCCCATAGCATTGGTACAAATCCGTATAAATCACAATTGTCAAGGAAGTTCTTAAAGAAGAACAATCTATCTTCACCAATATTATCAAGCACTCCCCATTCGCCTAGAAAAACACCAACACCCTCATCAGTAAACTTTGATAGCATACCTAATAAACGGTTCATTTCTTCAACTTCATTTAATCTACCCCAAGTTTCAACACTTGCATTATCACCGCAATAACCCCAAGGTGTATAGTAGTGTACAGAAAGTAAAAGTTTATTCTTTGGGTCATTTGGTAACTCGAAACGGTCATCCATTGTCATCATAATATCGGTGTTAAAACCTTTTGCTAACAAGAATCTTTCACTATTATTACCACCAGTATCACGCACAAGGTCTATAAAAACCTGCCCTAACTCAGTTATTAACTCATAACGTTCATCCATATTTAATGTTCCGCCGGTTGGACTAAAAGGTGTTCTGTCGTTAAAACGATTGCCCCATTCTTCATTTGACGGCTCAAAAATTAAACGCAGGTCAATACCTTTGTATTTATTTGCTATTTGTGTCCATCCTTGCGTAAAGATTTCCATAGCAAGCTCACGTTTTTCCATTTCCGGATGTCCAAACAGACTCCACCAACCGTGATCCCAATGCCAGTTAATTACAACAAACATATCTTCATTAAGTGCGTAGTTAATAATCTCTCCTACACGGTCAAGATATGCTTCATTTATAGTAAAGTCGCCATTTTCAAAGTCCATTGCATTTGTCCAGGCGACCGGAATTCGCAAAGTTTTAAAACCGGCTTCTTTCATACCGGTTACCATTGCTTGTGTAGTTATAGGGTTACCCCACATTGTTTCATATACCGAAGGGTCACGATTTGGTATACGATTGCCGGAATCACACGCTTCCATTGTATTTCCAAGGTTTATACCATATCCCATCATACGAGCAAGCTCAAGGGATGTAACATCTTTAAGAGGGTCACTGCATCCATTTAATAATACTAAAGATAAAACTATTGTAAGAATAATTACAACTATTGATAACTTACGAAATATTGACATATACACATCCTCATTTTGTTAGAGTTGCGATGCATTAAGCACCGCAACTCTATTTCTTAATTACTTACGCTTTTTTCTTTTTGATGATTATGACTACAACTACTGCACCGATAATTACTACTGCTCCCGCAATGATAACAGGGACTAACCATTTGGGGAAATCGCCATCTTTTTCTTTTTCAGTGTCTTTACCATTATCATCCGGGTCTTTATCGCCATTGCCCGGATCCGGTGGTGTTACATCCGGTTCTACATTATCACTCGGTACAGCTGCACCACTTTCTATGAACACCATTCTAACTTCAAGTTTCGAAAACTCACCAAGACGTTGTGGTCCATCGATTGGAACAGGATTTCCATCGTTTTGTGCCCATGAGTTTGTGAGTGATACTCTGAGGTTTCCGCGTTCTTGTCCAACAGTAACTGCTTCATCATCAAAGCTGACACTTGCACCATCTTTTGTAATCCAATATATGTGTGCTTCATAGTAAATAGGACTTGCTGCAAGGTCTGTGTCAATAGCAACAATATATGATTCGCCATCCCAATGTGCAAGGTCATGTCTTATTTTCTCAGAACCCATGTCAATTCCTACAGTAAATGGAACTCCAACATCAAAGCTTACTGCTTGGTCTTCAAATGCCCACCAGTCGGATATATCTGGGCTTTCTTCGTTACCCGGGTGTGGTCTGTCAAGGAATACAAACACGCCACCGATATATGCTTTACCTGACATTGGAAGAACAACATCATCACCATTATCATCTCCATCAGATGCCACAAAGCCACCAATTGAAATTGTCAAAACTACTTCCAGTTTTGAAAACTCACCGATTGTTTCTGGTCCTTTAAGTGGTATAGGGTCGCCACCATCTTCTCTCCAAACGTGGGTAAGACCAACTCTTATACCGCCTTCACCCCATAATGCCATTGCATCAGCATCAAAATCAATTTCTTCGCCGTCAACAATTATCTTGTCAATTTCAACACTAAGAAAATCTGCAAGTATGTCAGATAGGTCAGTATTAATAACTGCTAAATAACCCCATCCTGCGTCACCATGAATCCATACATCATCACCAACATCTACAGTTACAGTAAATTCTTCACCAACCTTGAATGCAACTGCTTGGTCTTTAAATTCAAACCAGTCCAAACTATCTTCGTCTTCTGCAAATGTACCTGCAATCCATGCTTCACCACTCAAAAGTTCCTCTTCTATCAGAGCTAGTGTTACTTCGAGTTTTGAGAACTCACCAATTGCTTCCGGTCCATCAAGAACAACAGGGTCACCTGCATCTTGTCTCCACACATGAGTTAGTGGTATTCTAATTCCACCTTCATCCCATGCTATTGCTGCACTTGCATCAAACTCAATCTCATTGCCATCTACAACAATGGATTGAATGTAAACTGCAAGGCTTGGGTCACCTTCAAGATCGGTTTGGACTACAGCTATATAGCCCCATCCAGCATCATCGTGTTTGTTTACTTCGTCTCCGAAGTCTGCAGTTACTGTAAACAGTTCATTCAGATTAAACTCAACACTTTGGTCCTTGTACTCTACCCAATCAATGTCTCCGTCGTCGTTTTGAAACGTTCCGCCTATCCAGGCGTTGCCGGCTGCTGCAGATGCTGATGGGCCAAACGGCATCATCATCATAATCAGAATCATTGCCAGCACTATTGGTAGTAACCTCTTTTTCATTAAAAATCCTCCATTAATAATGTTTTTTATACGTACTTTTTTGTAAGTACAAGTCCAATGTATCATGCAAATGATATATAGTCAAGCATAATTACTACGACTTATTGATAGATCAATTATTTACTTTTTTTAACCGGTTTTTTTGTGCCTTGTACAACTAGTATAATCAGTGCAATACCCAGCACAACAAGTAAGAAATACCACCATGGAATACCTGCATTATTTTCACCATCCGGATCATTTTCATTATTTCCCGGACTATTTGGTACCGGAGTATAATCCGGTTCTTCTCCATCATAAGGTGGTGGTGTATCAGGTGGTTGTGTTGGAGGTGGTTCAATAACGACAGGATAAAACCCTCTGAAGATAAACTCCATTGTCACTTCTAACTTAGAAAACTCAGTTATAATATTTGGCATAACAACAGGCATATCATCAGCAAAAATGTCTGTTATTGATATTCTCACGCCATTTTCATATCCTATTCGAATGTTCTCATTATCAAAATCTATAGCAGACCCGTCAACTAGTATTTGTGATATATTCGCATCCAAAAGTGACCACATGTTTTCAGCTATATCAGTTTGCACAATTGATAAAAATCCCCAATCAACAGAGTCATGTTTTATTGTTTCAGTACCCATGTCAAGTACAGCTGTAAATGGCATACCTATCATAATAGGTACAGATTGTTCTTTAAACTCCATCATTCTGGCTGCAGAAGTTGGTGGTGATGAAAATGTTCCCCCAATCCATGCATTTCCAAAAATATCACCAATAGTTGTATACATTCTGATTTCCAATTTTGAGAAATGCCCTTGTTCTGATAAATCAACCGGTTGTTTAACTATATCGCCATGGTTTCTATCCCATAAAGTTAAACGCATACCTCCATCTATTCCTTCATTACTTAGATATGGTGCACTTACCGCTACTTCTCTACCATCCAGTCTTAAAGCAGTAAACACACCAAGTCCTCCGGGAAATGGTATATTAGTATCAATCGCTGCAAAATCGCTAATTCTAACCGGATCACTAAACTCCATCACCATACTGACTGCTCTGCTTAAATCAAATGTAATATCAAATGCACTCAAATCCGGCGATTCACCTACAGTTGAGTTAAAACCTGCATCAAACTGTACATTAAAGCTGGCTTTATACTCGCCCTCTGCTGATGCCGGTACTCCTACAGGTATGGTCAATATAAGTATAAATATTATTAATATAGTCGCAGTAATCTTTCTCAAGTTCTTATCCTCCAAAGTTATCCTAAGTTCTCTTTTTGTACAACACCCTCAGATTTTTGTTTTTGTAGGGGCGGATGGCAATCCGCCCGTGAAGTTAGAGTAAACTCTGCGGGACGATTGCCATCGTCCCCTACTCCCTACTCCCTATTCCCTACTCCTCACATCGTTTCGAATTTAATCCCCGGGGCTTCACCGTCAACTGCGAACTTTATTTCTCCGTTTTCAAGCTTTGCCGTTACAGTTGCACGCTTTTTGCCGAGCTTATCATGTAAGCTTATTGTACGGTTTGTGACATTATATGCACGAATGGTTACATTTTCGTGATAATCATATTCAACCTTATCATCTCTACCCATTGCAAGCAGAGTGTTTTCAGGTACAAACACAGGAATTGTGAGATAATCATACACTCCGCGTAATAGTTTTCCACCTTGTACAACTTCTCCTGTAAAGAAGTTTGTATACTTACCCTCTGGCAGGTACACATCACAGTGACCGTCATCATGGAAAACCGGTGCTACAAGCAAGCTGTCACCAAGCATATATTGTCTGTCAAGTGTGTAACAAAGCGGGTCATTTGGATATTCAAGCATCATTGGCCGCATGACAGGTACTCCTGTCTCCGTTGCTTCAACCGCTTGTGCAAATAAATATGGCATTAGTGAATGTTTAACCTTTGTAAACTTACGGAGTACCTCGACAGATTCTTCATCATATAACCACGGCACTCTGTATGAACCACTGCCATGCAAGCGTGAGTGTGTAGAAAACAGCCCAAATGCTATCCAGCGTTTATACACATCCGCTGTTGCAACTGCTTCAAATCCACCAATGTCATGACTCCAAAACGCAAAACCGCCAAGCGCAAGCGACAGTCCACCACGAATTGTCTCTGCCATTGCTGAGAATGTGGCTTCGCAGTCACCGCCCCAATGCACGGGGAATTGTTGTCCGCCTGTTGTTGCACTACGTGCGAACAATACGGCATTACCTTTTCCTCTTTTCTTTTCAAGAAACTCAAATACATATTTATTATATATAAATGAGTAATAATTATGCATTCTAAATGGGTCAGAGCCATCAAACCAACTAATATTTTCAACAGGAATTCGCTCACCAAAGTCAGTCTTAAAGCAGTCCACACCCATATCAACAAGTGCTTCAAGTTTGCTGATATACCAATCTGTTGCATCAGGATTGGTAAAGTCAACAATTCCCATACCGGGCTGCCATCTATCCCACTGCCATGTTGTTCCGTCTGTTCTCTTGAGTAAATATCCTTTTTTACTTCCTTCATCAAATAGTGGTGATTTTTGTCC
>JAITFR010000166.1 GCA_031281255.1 Oscillospiraceae bacterium | reverse complement strand
TACACAATCAAAGCTGCCGGTAACACCTCATTTAAGGACGAAAATATTCTGTACGTAAAAGCATCAGGAACTTCTCTAGCAACTGTAACTGCTGATGATTTTGTCGCTTTGAATATGGTTTCTTTGCTTGATATTCTAAACTCAACAAATATAAATGAACTATTAAGAGAAGAAAATACTCAATTTACATCAACAGAAATATACACAGAAAAACAAGACGAACCATCTCATAATATTCTTAACAAGAATATCTTAGAAGCGATGTTATCAGCTAAAATATCGCAACAAAATAGCAACCGTCCCAGTATTGAGTCAATTTTACATGCTATGTTTCCATATAAATATGTCCTTCATTTACACCCTGTGATAGTAAACGCTCTAACATGCAGTAAAAATGGTGAAAGTGTATGTAAAAAGCTCTTTAACAATAAGGCAATTTGGATAAAAGCTGTACCTCCGGGTCCTGAGCTTGCCATTTTATGTAATGCAGCACTCACAGAATATGCAAATAAAACAGGAAGTTTCCCACAAATTGTTTTTATGCAAAACCATGGTGTTTTTGTAGCTGCAAACTCTGTTAACGAAATTGATGAACTAATGCAATACGTGACAAATACAATTAAAAATGAAATCAAGGATTTCACTTTAATCACAGCACCGGAAAAGCCGCTAACACCCGATCAAGTTCTCGACAGTAGTGATAAATCTGTCTTAGAAAACGCTGCAAAAATCGCCTCTTATGCAGAATCCTTTGGAGGTGTGTTACCCTTAACTGATGATATTATCGACATCATAAAGCTGGTGTATGGTTAAAATGTGTGTCAAGGGGACAACCTGCTAATATTTTTATTTTTATTTATTAAAACACTTGACAATTCAGTGCATTATTGCCAAAATGGCTATATGGGTTTATAAAATATTATTATAATGTATACTTCATAAAACATCTGAAAACTTGAAAGGAATGGACTAAAAAATGTCAATGAAAAAAGTTCTTATTGTAGACGACAGTACATTTAATCTTAATATGTGTAAAAACTCGTTAAAGGATTTGTACGAACTTTATTTTGCACCTTCTGCGGAGTTAATGTTTAAGATATTAAAACAAATTAAACCGGATTTAATTTTACTTGATGTAAAAATGCCGGGTATTCATGGGTATGAAGCTATGCGTATGCTAAAAGCTGATAATGAATATAAAGACATCCCTGTTATATTTCTTACTGCGATGGACGATGAAGACAGCGAAATGGAGGGATTTGAGTTAGGTGCTATGGACTATATCCACAAACCCTTTGTAAAATCTCTCTTAATCAAACGTATTAATGCTCAAATAGCTGAAAATGAAATGAAAAGTGAATTATCAGCGTTGAAAAAGTTCACTGCAGACTGTGTAAAATCAGAAAAGTCAGTTAAAAATAATCTGCAAACATCTTTAAATAAAGTCACTGAAATGATAGAAACCTCAATAACATCTGACGATATAAATAAAATCAAAGAGCACTTAATCAAAACAAAAGAAGAAATACAGTCTATTCATAAGTTCATTGATAACATTAAAGAAACATAATAGTAAGATAAAGGTAAGTTTGAAATAAAGCTTTCAGACTTTGAGAGGAACGAACAATATATGTATATCAATTTATTTGATCATATTGATAT
Organism: Oscillospiraceae bacterium; assembly: GCA_031281255.1. Classification (GTDB taxonomy): domain Bacteria; phylum Bacillota; class Clostridia; order Oscillospirales; family Oscillospiraceae; genus WRMH01. The sequence goes on along the minus strand of JAITFR010000166.1, from coordinate 4,549 downwards.
AATTCTAATACTGGGAGTAATCCTTGTTATTAGTGCATGGTCTTGCAAAACAACAGGTAAAATCGGACTACCAACTCTTGTGGGCTTCATATTTATTGGACTGATTATCGGAAACTGGTTCGATTTCCCTGACATGCAAGCAGTAGATACATTTACGAACTTTGCTCTGTTAATGATTGTTTTCACCGGTGGATTTCAAACAAACTTTGCAAAAGCTAAACCTGTTTTAGTAATGTCCACAGTTATCTCAATAGGTGGAACTCTGCTTACAGCATGGTTAGTTGCTGTTTTTGCATATTATTTTATGGATTTTGGTATTACTCCATCAATTTTACTCGGTGTTATTATTGCATCAACTGACGTAGCTTCGGTTTCACACGTTCTTCACTTAAAACAAGCAAACTTTAAAAATAACGTCGGCTCAATCATCTCTCTGGAGAGTGGCTCAAATGAGCCGTTTGCTCATGTGCTTACTTATGTTTTTATAGCAGTCGCTTTGGGATACGGTAACCCTTGGATATTGTTCGTACAAGAAATAGTTATCGGTGTAGTAGCAGGTGTAATTTTTGCAGTGATAGGTAAGTTTTTGATAAATCGTCTTGACTTGGATATAGATGGTATCTATGGAGTTTTACTTTGTGGAATAGCTTTTCTTATGTATGGGCTTGCCGCACAATTCCACGGTAGTGGATTTTTAGCTGTATATATAGGCGGGCTTATAATAGGCAACAGTAAACTTGTACACAAAGGGTCACTTTCAAAACTATATAGTGCTTTTTCCATGCTGATGCAGATAACACTGTTTATTATTTTGGGAATACTAACTGTTCCTTCAGCAGTTTTTTCCATTATGGGAATCGGTATAGTTTTCGCTCTTGTTTTGATATTTGTTATCAGACCTGTCACCATGTACATACTGATGAAACCCTTCCGCAGACCTTTAAATGAAATAGCATTAGTATCTCTCGCAGGGTTCCGTGGTGCTCCTTGCATTGTGTTTGCTACTCATTTATTAACCGTAGAGCTGCCTTATGGCGAAAAAATATTTAGCATAGTATTTTTAGTATGTATGCTGTCTGTCATTTTACAAAGCTCCTTCATAGTCCCAATTGCAAAAAAACTAAACCTACTTGAGGAATAAACATAATCCTTAACCTTGCAAATCGTCAAGTTTCAAATCACCCGGCTCTGCGGAGCCACCCTCTTTGCTAAAGAGGGTTTGAGAACTCCCTACTCCCTACTCCCTACTCTCTCGACATTATGAGTTATGTATTTTATAAATGCATTTAATATATAGACAAACTTCTTATTTAACTATATAATCATTAGTAACAAGGGAGGGATTGCATGCGAAAGCGTATTTGCTTTATTTTAGCTTTACTTATGATGCTTTCATCAACCCCTTTTTCTTTGTTATCTTCTGCAAAAACCGATTTAACATGGGAAGAGTTTAGCGATATTATCGGCACTCACTCAGTACGACCGGATATCCCCACTTATAGGGATTATCTAGGTCTTTTTAGCGGACATAAACCTGATGAAGTTGTTATTATCGAAGCTGATTCTTTCACACGTTATGAAGATGAAGGAATACCTGTCGACCCTGAGATTTATACTGATTATGAAAATAATCTTGGCAACTCTGTGTTTACAACAGAAACTGCGTTAATCGAATATGATATAACCGTACCGGAAGCAGGATTTTATGAAATAATGTTTGAGTACTACCCTGTGCCGGGTAAAAGCTCCGCAATACAACGTAGTATTTTCATTGATGGAATGCTTCCCTATCGTGAGCTTGCTCTTATTGAATTACCTCGTGTTTGGCAAAATCGTCAGGTAATGGCTCAGCCCGGTATTTCACCCATTGTTTGGGATAAGGATAACCGTGGAAATGATTTAAAACCTGTTATGGTTGAAGCACCCGAATGGATGTCTGTGTACGCAAGTGATTCCGCAGGATACATAACCTCTCCCCTCACAGTTTATCTAACAACAGGTTCACATACACTCTCTGTATATTCTCTTAGAGAGCCAATGTTACTTCGCCGTATTATTTTACAAAATCAATACAATACAACAGATTACAAAAATGTTTTAAATGAATGGTCATTAAGCGGAGCAAGTAATACAACCGGACAAATGGTTACAATACCGGCACAAGATGCAGTCAGAACATCATCGCAGATGTTATATCCTGTTCAAGACCAGTCATCTCCTGCTGTTACTCCTGCAAGTTCAAAATATTTTTTAAATAATACAATCGGTGGCAATTCGTGGCGAATGACAGGACAATGGATGGAATGGGATTTTTCTGTACCTGAATCCGGTTTTTACGAATTGACATTTCATGCCAGACAAAACTTCCGTCGGGGTACTTTTGTAACACGAAGGATAACAATTAATGGTGAAATACCATTTTCTGAACTGGAAAACTACAGATTTGGTTTTAACAGAAACTGGAGATTAAATACACTAAATGATGATGGAGAAAATTATAAGATTTACCTTGAAGCAGGTAAAGTTCATACATTACGAATGGAAGCTGTGCTTGGTGACTTTGGTGAGATAATCTCAACTGTTCGTGATTGTGTTTACGATTTGAACGCAATATTCCGTACTGTAATTGCTCGAATTGGTCTTAACCCTGATACTCATGCTGATTATCAAATTGCAAGGTCATTACCTGAACTTACTTCACAAATGATTTCTATACGAGACAGGCTTGATTGGGCTTTAGCAGAAATGCGTGAAACCGGTGGTCAAAGCAGTGAAAGAGAACGTGTTTTGATTACAATGCGTGACCAGCTAAATATTTTGATTCGTGATAATGAAAGATTTCCAAGAGTTATAGGCTCATTTAGAGCAAATATTCGTGCATGTGGTGCATGGCTTAATGAAGCTGTTGAGCAACCTTTACAGCTTGATACTATTTTTATACATTCATCCGATGTAAACATCAGAATACAAGGCAGTGGTTTCTTTAGTAGAGTTTGGCATGAAATCAGCCGCCTGTTCTTCTCATTTATAATTGATTATAATCAAATTGGAAATGTTGCTGAGGGTGCAGACACTATAACACTTTGGATCGGTACGGGGCGTGACCAGGCAAATGTTATAAAAAATCTCATAGATGAGCGCTTTACACGTGAGTATGGGGTTGGTGTAAATGTTATGCTTGTGGATATGAATACACTTTTGCAAGCGTCGCTTGCAGGGCAAGGACCTGATGTTGCCATACAGGTAGCCAGTGAACTGCCTATGAACTTCGGGCTTCGTGGTTCTGTTGTTGATTTGAGTAAGTTTGATGATTTTGACAATGTACGAAGTCGATTTGCAGAAAGTGCAATGACTCCATATGAGTTTGGTGGAGCTACGTTTGCTCTGCCTGAAACGCAGATTTTCCCGATGATGTTTTATCGACGTGATATTTTAGCTGATCTGGAAATTGAATTACCCAATACTTGGGATGAAGTCTCTGTTATTATGTCAGAGCTTGCATTTAATCACATGCAGTTTGGAATGTTACCAAGCGAGCAGATTTTCAACATGCTCCTATTCCAGCATGGTGGTCAGTATTATAATGAAAACGCAACTCGAAGTGCATTAGATAGTGAAGAAGCAATCAGTGCCTTTAGAATGTATACTGAGTTTTTTACTGACTATAGACTAGACCGTGCAACCAGTGTTGAGGAACGCTTCCGCACAGGTGAAACTCCAATAATTATCACTGACTACACGTTTTATAACAATCTGCAAATATCCGCTCCTGAGCTTCGTGGTGTGTGGGGATTTGCACCGGTACCAGGTATGTTGCGTGAAGATGGTACGATTGACCGGGCCGTAAGTAGTAACGGTGGTGGTGCAACAGCAGGTGGTGCAGGTGCAGGCACAACAATGATTGGTGTTGCAAGCGGTAGCGGAACTGCTGCTGTTATGATGTCATCCACCGAACACCAAGAGGAAGTCTGGCAGTTTTTAAGTTGGTGGACATCAACAGAAATTCAAGTTCTCTTTGGTCGTGAAATGGAGAGCCTTATGGGTCCTGCCGCTCGTGTGCCAACTGCAAACATGGAAGCATTTTCTATGATGCCGTGGCCCGCACATGACTACAGAGCGTTACGTTATCAATTCCAGTTTGTACGTGGTATTCCACAAGTTCCCGGCGGTTATTACACATGGCGTAATATTAACAATGCTTTTTATGATGTCACAACTCCACAAGATGAACGTCCTGCCGGAAATCAACGAATTCCTATGCCGCGTGAGGCTCTAATGGACAGAATTATTCTAATAAACGACGAAATACGATATAAACGTATAGAGTTTGGTCTACCGTTGGATTAATAACAAAGGAGGTGTCTGTATTGAGAAAAGGTCTTGGCGAAAGAATCCGCCACGAACGTGTTAGTTACATGATGCTGGCACCTTACTTTATACTTTTCTTCTGCTTTACAGTACTTCCTGTTCTTATATCTATTTTCTTTAGTTTTACATATTTTGACTTACACTCTATGCCACAATTTATCGGCTGGGGTAACTATACAAA
>JAITFR010000112.1 GCA_031281255.1 Oscillospiraceae bacterium | reverse complement strand
ATGTACTCGGTGATGATTGGGGCAGACAACAAGCTGCTAATATTCTAGGAGCTGTCGCAGTAAACCCCGGAGCTGGTGGAATAGCTGCCACAGGAGCAGGAATTGGCATGGGTGTAGCTGCGGGTGGTATTTTTGGAAACATGGCTAATCAAATGCTTTCACCTATGCAACAACAAACACAACAACCCTCCACACCACAACCATCAGGTAGGTTTAACCAAAAGACAACAGATGAACCACCAACACCGACCACAGCGACAGCAGATGACCCAGTTGAATCTCTAAAAAAATTAAAAGACATGCTTGATATGGAACTAATTGAGCAATCTGAATTTGATACAAAAAAAGCTGAAATCATGAGCAGAATGTAGGAGGACAGACTTATGAAAAAAGTTATTTTATGGATTATACTCAATTCGATATTCTTAGCAATTTTTAACACATTTTTCTTTTTGTTAGGTGGTTCTGAACATAATGTATCAGTATGGATTTCTTATGGATTTATTCACTTTGCATATTTTATGCTTGTAATTACACCGTTTATAACTCGTAAAAGCAAAAGAACAGCAGTTCTGGGTTTATCAATTTACTCAATATCAGTAGGATACTTTATAATTCAACTTGTTATTGGTGTAATACTAATACTAATTGCTCCGGAAGATTATAAAGCAACACTATTGATACAGCTTACTATAGCGGGTTTATACGGTACTATTTTAGTTCTAACTTTAATAGCCAATGAACACACAGCCAATGCAGAAAAAATACGCCAATATGAAATCGCTTATGTAAAAGATGCATCAGCAAAACTAAAAAGTGTATTAGATAATATAAAAGAAAAGGATATTAAAAAGAAAGTAGAAAAAGTGTACGATGCAATTTACTCAAGTCCTGTTAAATCACATCCAAGCTTAGCACAATTAGAAAATAGTATTCTTAATTCAATAGATGAACTAAAAGATGCTCTTTTTGAAAAAAACAATGACAAAACAACTTCGTTATCTGAGACATTATTATCAGCGATAAACGAACGAAATCAACGATTAAAAAACTTGAATTAGATCAGCATTGCACAATGTAGAACCTACTATATAAACACTTGTTGTACTTGTTGATGTACACACTACACATAATCACAAACATCTACACTATTTATTGATTTCTCAATTTTAATATCATTAAACTGTGATTTAATTCTATCAATCAAATCATCACAATAAATATCCTCAGTGTGAAAATGCCCGGCTTCAATAAGTGATATACCATAATCCGCTGCGAATAAAAACCTGTTATAACTTACCTCACCGCAAACTAACGCATCACAACCTTCATTAAGTGCCAGCTCGACTAACTCATTAGCACTACCGGAGGTTACTCCTACCTTTTTAACGGATTTACCGGCATCAACATAACGTATAACTGTGCAATTAAATGCAGTTTTGCATTTTTCAGCTAAATCCTTAGTAGAAACAGGGGAGTCTAACTCGGTGATTCTACCATATCCGGTTCCATCGGGATTGCAGGGAATGATAGGAATGTCACTACTTGGGAAGCCTAGTTTTTTTAACATCAAGTCAACAACACCACCGGAAGCAACATCCAAGTTTGTGTGTACTGCAATAAGATTGATGTTGTTTTTTACTAATGAATGTAACGGGTCAAAGCTTGAAATCTTTGATATAGGACGATACATAAGTGGATGATGTGCAATTATCAAGTCGATTCCTTTTTCAACAGCTTCAGCAACTACCTTGTTAGTCACATCAAGACATACAAGGATACGTTTTACCTCTGTATTACGGTCACCAACAATCAATCCTGAGTTGTCAGTCTTGCTCTGATTATTAAACGGAGCAATTTTGTCCAAATAATCGTATAATTCACCAATGTTCATAGTAATTCTCCCTTTTATATTTCTCCAAACTCTCTGCTATAAAAGTTTTATATTATGTAGTTTTTTCTAAATGCTCTCTTAGGAGGAGATTGAATCATTAAAGCTATATGTATAGTGTTAACCTATATTTTCCAACAATTTTTGTGTTTCTTTGATATTTGCTAAGTAATCACGTTCAACCGGTGATAATCCATCAATGATTCTTTTTCTGTACTTTTCATATTCAATTTCTGCTTTTTCAAGAGCTTCTTTATAACTGACTGTTCCTGCATTTGATAAGATGCCCTTACCATAACGGTTTGCAAAATCATCAAGCTCAACAATCCAATCCTTCATATACATGGGTTGATGTTGCATTGCTTTAAGTTCTGCAAGATCAAAAAATGCTGAAACCATTCTATTTAGTAATGATAGTTCTTCTCTTGTTAGATAGTTCTTAGCTATTCCTATTTCACTTTTTACTGGTTGTTGTCCTGCAAATACTGTCATACCCATAGATGGTTGATTTGCATCTACTCTTGTAGCAACAATCTCTGCGGCAGTATGACCATGTGCTGCATAATGGATTTTATTTTGAACTGTACTAAAAAACTTTCTTGATTCAGATGTTCGTGGGTCATAGTCCACACTTGTAGCATAGAGGTCGAGTACTTGGCGATATATAAGCTTTTCACTGGAACGGATATCACGTATACGCTCGAGTAATTCACTCCAGTAATTACCACCACTAGATTTCTTTAACATTCCATCGTTCATCGCAAAGCCTTTAACGAGATACTCTCGTAATATTGCAGTAGCCCATCGTCTAAATTGAACACCTCGCAAGGATTTAACCCTGTAGCCTACAGAGATAATAACATCTAGATTATAATGTTTTATGTTATAGTTTTTGCCATCAGCAGCAGTTGTTCGGAATTTCCGAACAACTGAATGTTCATCAAGCTCATTTTCATTGAATAAATGATTAATGTGCTCGCTAATATTTGATTTGCTTGATTGAAATAACTCGACCATCTGTGACTGTGTCAACCAAACTGTTTCATTATCCAATAACACATCAATTTTTGTTTGTCCATCCTCCGATTGATATATAATGATTTCCGAATTTTCACATTCCATGTCTGATCATCTCCTGTTATATACGAAAGTTCCAATTATTACTTTTTTTTGTAACAATAGGAAATCTATAACAGTTTATTATATCATCGTATGTGCACCCATGTTTATATGCAGACTTTTTTACTTCAATTTCCATCATTTTTCTAAACCTACTTTTGAAAATATAAGTCGTGATTAGCATATCACTAAGGTATGGAATATTCAAGCACTTTTATCGATATTTCATCATGATAGTATTTTATAATCCACATATATGGTATAATTTGTAAAACTAATGAGGTAAGCACAACACACCATAGTGAATTAGTAAGCAACTTTACTGACAAAGTAGGCATACTGTGGGGATTTATGGTGGAATGATTGCAAATAGAAAGAGGTTCAAAATTGAAAAATAATATCATTATCGCAGGAGTGCCAAGAGCAGGAAAAAGTACAATATCACGCATGATTGCAAATCAATTTGGCTATCAGCACGTTAGTATGGATTCAATCAACGCTGCATTTGAGCGTGTATTTCCCGAACTTGGGATAAACACCTATGCTGATATGTCATCGCTAGATATACTTTACAATATCAGCGGAAAAATCGCACCGTTTATAGGTGCCATGATAGGTAGTGAAGAATATGAAGAATTTGAACGAGGTATGGTACTGGATGTATACCAACTACTACCCGATGATTACATGAAATACATAGCAGGTAGTAATTGCGAAATATTCTATTTTATCACCTCTGATGTAACCCCCGAGGAACGCTTTAACATACAAAAAACCTACGACACAGAAAAAGATTATACTTTTTATAAAACTAACAAAGAAGTAAGAGAAAATTGTGAATATATAGTTGAGCAAAGCATCTTAATGAAAAACCAATGCATTAAAAATAACCTGCCTTACTATGAAACAGCAAGAGATAGAGATCAGGTATTTGAAAGGTTCATGGATAGAATTAATGACTATAAAGAATAATAACTTACTTATACGAAACGCAACTGTTGATGATGCTGCACAACTCGAGATATGGTGGCGGGATGGAAAAATCATGGCACATGCCGGGTTTCCTAACGGGTTAGATATAACTGCTAAAGAAATTGCAGATAGCTTATCAACTGATACTGATGAAACATACCGCAGACTTATCATAGAGGTTGATAAAATACCAATTGGTGAGATGAATTATCGCAATATTGGTGACAATACCGCTGAGATTGGCATAAAAATATGTGATTTCAACAGACAAGAAAAAGGGCATGGTTCTCATCTACTGTGTATGCTAATCAATGAGTTGTTTTTATGTTATGGATATGAAAAGATTATACTTGACACAAACTTAAACAATAAACGCGCACAACATGTTTATGAAAAGATTGGATTCAATAAGGTTGGAATTAGATATGATTGTTGGAAAAACCAACTAGGAGAACCACAGTCAGCAGTTGATTATGAATTGAAAAGAGAAAATTGGAACTGTGGGAAAACTTAGGTGAAATACAAAGGTTGTTATGAGTTTACCTAACCCATTTGGTCTAGTATTCTAAAACCTCAACACCCTCACACAAGAATACCCAGAAGAACACTTCGTGTTCTTCCAATGGCTCGCGTAGCGAGACTATGGCGTCGCCCTTCTAATTCTGCTATATCTCAGAAGAATACGTAGTATTCTTTATACGCGTCGCAGAGCGACGCGTTGGTACCGCTGGCCGGACTTGAACCGGCACAGGATTGCTCCCGAGGGATTTTAAGTCCCTTGTGTCTACCTATTCCACCACAGCGGCACATAATATTCTAAATATAACGAAAAGTTCTA
>JAITFR010000034.1 GCA_031281255.1 Oscillospiraceae bacterium | reverse complement strand
CCACCTTTACTCATGTTGTACAAGTTGCCTGTACGCATTTTTGCAACTACCTTCATGAGAATCTGCTGGAAGAACTCAACTCCAAGATCGGGGTTGCTTTTTATTAGTCTTGATATTTCACGTTTGCTAATACCGATAAGCTCTGTAAACTGCAAAGCACGGCAGTTAAGAGTAAACGGTTGATTTGTCATGCAGCTTTCACCAAGAATATCGCCTTTTTTCAAACGGGCGATGTCGATTTCACCACCTGTCTCACGAGAACCTGAGAAAAGTTGAAGCTCACCTTTGAGTATAATGAACATAGTTTCGTTATAATCTCCACTACGGAAAAGCATTTCATCTTCATAAAATGTTTTAACATTAAACTTTCTAGCCAAGGTTAACCATTCTGCATCTTTTAGTTCCATATCAAAAGCTTTTTGGAGAGCATCAGCTATTTCCTCTGTTGATAACTTACGAACACTCTCTTCATCTCTGACAATAGGACTGTTGGTGAGGTTGTGGTCTTCCATAATCTTGCGTAGCTCATAGCGTTTATCGGCTATTATAGCTGTTACCTTTTCCCAAAGCTTTTGATTGCTGCGATAAAGAGCAAATGAATCATAATTTGGCTTTGCATCCTTTGCTGCTATCATAATATTATTTAAGGACTCAGCCGCACCCTCTGCATCACCTTTGAGCATATAGTCTGTTGCAAGCATCATATTTGAGCGGAATATCTTTTCATCTAAGTCCGGTCGTAAGAACTCGCCCGGATATGGGTCAAAATCCTCCGGTTCGACTTTAACCATGTTACCGGTTTTTACTTGCGAAGCAATTTTTTCTCGCTCGTAGACAAAACGGTAAATATCCTCACGGATACGTTTCCATTGCGGATGCTTTTTTGGCACCGGTAAATGCTTTATTGCCAGTGTGTTGTCAAGGAAAAATGAGAAACCATACATTCTACTGTTGATAAGATAGTCAATATCTTCACCTCTTGTGATTTGTGGGTCAAATGGAACGCTTTGGAATAAATCGCGGTGAAGAATCATAGCACCGCCAAATGCAAACGGTGTGCGTTTAACTCTGGGTGGACTGCCGATTATTTCATCAAATGCTTTTGCTTTGAAACCAAATCTGTCCCAATATGTCATCCAATGCTCCATTTTAACATCGTCGTAATATTGGTCATATTTGTTTGTGTAATATCCTGCCATACCATAAACAACATCACCATAAATACGTTTTCCGATGAACTCAACAGAACGCTCGACCCAATCGGCTTTTTCAAAAATCTCGTCGTCGTCAATTAGTATAGCGGCATCAGCAGACAAAATATCAGCACAAAGCAGGCACATGTTTCTAACATTGGCATATCCTGCCATGTCAAGAAGCGGCTCGATTTTGCGTTTTTTGTCGCTTTCATACATAATATCGGCTATACGGGCAAGGTCGTCAATTGTAAATATGTAGGTTTCTGCCTGTAGGTTAACTTCGCGGATTATTTCTGTTACACGTCGCTCTGCTTCGTCAGCGACTTCAGGAGTTGTTGGACATATTAGCAAAACAAGCTTAAAGTCCTTTACAGATAAAATTTTCATGCTCTCGAGTGTACGAGCGAGAGTGCCGTCCTCATCGATTGGGGTCGGGTGATCGTAAACAGCGTCGCCTTCTTTCCACTCTCTTTTTGCGCGTGACCAGTATGTCGGTATCAGTACTACTTTTCGCATCAGTGTTAGTTCCTCCCCTTATTGAATTTGATAAATATTGATTAGTGTGTCCATTAGTGAGCCTTGAGCGTAATTCTCCAGTGCGTACTTAGCGGCAGCTTTACCTCGTGCAACCCTGTCCGGATGGTAGATTTCTTTGTGAATTGCTTCTGCAAGTGCAGGTGCATCTTCAACGGGTACCAACGTGCCAACCTCATCGTTTACTATATCTATGTGTCCGCCCTGGTTTGTGCCAATAACAAGACTACCGCAAGCTAAAGCCTCTATAACAACCAACCCGAACGGTTCACGGCGTGATGGAAATACACTGACATCTACACTGCTATATAGCTCGCGTAGTTGTCTGCTGTCTAAGTGACCAAGAAAATGCAAGGAGTCAAGGTTAGCATCCTTTGCTTGTTTTTTTAGGGTTGCTTCAAGCTCGCCTGCTCCTGCAATTAATGTTACTATTTCATCGGGGTATTTTTCTTCATATAAACGTATTGCTTCGATAAAAATATCGACTCCTTTAAAATCAGCGAGTTTTCCTACAAAAAGGACAAGTTTTTTCTTTAATTTTATACCAAACTCTTTTTCGATTTGCTCATTTGAAATTGGAGCGGGATAAAAACGGTCTGTATCATAGCCGTTTTGCATGAAAATAGCTTTGCTTGCGGAGTCAGGGAATAATTCTGATACAAGAGCATTGTTATCATTAGATATTGTGATTATTCGTTTTGCTCCGCTAGCGGTTTCTTTTGCGTATTTTCTAAAACGTTCACCTTTTTTATAACCCATAAGGTCTGTACCGTGTGCAGTTACAACATAAGGGATGCCGGTTTTAATAGCAAGCCAGCTAAGCAGCCATATATGTTGTCCGTGGATTATATCCGGCTCAAACTCTGCAACTGCTTGGGTTATAACTTCTTCAAACGCAGATAAATACATATCAATCTCATCATCTGTCATATCATAAAATGTCATGGTACTGCGTGGGTGAGTTGTAAAGCATGGGAAGTTAAACGGTAACATTCCCTCAATATCTTCATCATACTTAAAAAAGACAGGATACATTTTTATATTTGGTATTTCTTCGTAATCTGTTGTATTTTCGGGTAAAACAATACAAACATCATGACCTTTTTTTTGTAAATGAACAGCTATGTTTCGTGTGTATGTCCCACTTCCTGAGCCAACTAATGGAAAATGATTGATAATTAAAACTCTCATTTATGTTACTGCCCCCATTTTTAGATTACTTAACTTGAACCTTCTCATTAAACTCTTTCCACGCTTTAGTAACGTTTTCAAACTCTTTTATATATCTGTCTAAGCTATCCCAGCTTACATCAAAGTTTTTTAGGACACTGTTAAATCGTGGATTTGACGTGTATTCAGATAAAGCACTAAGACCATGCTCCAGTTTTTCGCGTTGATATGTTCTGGTGTTATATAAATCCTTACCGAGAATGTAGTTAAGGAAAGGGTTTCGACCTATCCAACCTGTACAAGCGTAGAAAAAACGATTTTGTACTGATGGATCATTTTTTAAATCCGGTTCAGTAGGATAATCATTATAAGTATAATGCATAGGATTTAATCCAATATCGATGCAGTTTACGCCACTATGCAGCATTTCAGCACCTAAGACTGTGTCCTCGCCACGACATAAGAAAAGCTCACCACCAAGTGTATAATATGATGAGAAAAACGGAGGAAGCTTTGCAAATGCAGAGAGTTTAATTGCCATATTTCCACCAAGTACCTTGTGACAAGGTTTTGGTTTAACCTCATCAGCTTGATAAACAAGACAGCGGTGTACATTACTTGTCTGCCAGTAATGGAGCATTTCAAATTTTTGAACACCTGCGAGAAAGTCGCTCATTCCATCAAATGTTGCAGGCGGTAAAATGTTGTAACCACTATATTCACCTGTTGTTACATCTGCGCCTGCGTTTAAATGGTCAAGGTGCGCTTTAAAGAAATCAACCTCTTCTAAAACATTACCGTCAGGCGTTTTTTTCAAAACAGACGGGATAATATCAGAATCTATGAAAAATAGCGTATCAGCTCCACGTAATATTGCTTCAATGACAACTACCATACGGTTAAAACCATAAGGAACAAGTCCTGATTTTGTATCTACAGGACAGTCAAGTAGAGTTTGAATTGTTGCCTCTGATATATTGAGTTTCTGCATTTGTTCTTTGCAAAAACCGGGGTTGTTTATATCTACGGGAAAAAAGTTAGCTACGCTTTTTATACGGTCTTCAATTTGTTGTGAGTGAGGTTTTGTATAGCCGACAATAACAAAATCAATTTCGTGTCCATATTTTTTTGCATTTTCAACGAAACTTAAAAGTTCCATATCATTGTCAAGGCACCTGATAATCATTCCGAGTGCTATTTTCACGAATCTCACCCCCTGTTTATTTTTTGTTATTGTATCATAGAAATAAATCAAAATAAAGCAATACTTGCATTTCTTGCAGAATAATGCTAAATTATAGATAACACAGTTTTTATTGAAAGGCGGATATTTTTAAATGTCAAAAAAAATAGTTAAGATTGAGGGTTCAGGAAAACATTGCCATTTTACGAGAGAGACTCTCGATATTCTTTATGGTGAAGGATTTGAACTGGAAGTGAAAACATGGTTATCTCAACCGGGACAATTTGCTTCTCCACATAAGGTAACAATAGTTGGACCGCGTCGGTCAGCAGAACTTACAATACTGGGTCCATGCAGAAAAGTTGACCAAATAGAGATTTCTATAACGGATGCAACTGCACTTGGTTTTATTGCACCAATTTGTGAAAGTGGAGATATTACAGGCAGTGCAAGCTGTAAGATAATTGGTCCTAAAGGTGAAGTGGAGCTTAAAGAAGGCGTTATGATTGCGAAACGCCATATTCACATGACGCCGGAAGATGCTGTTGAGTTTGAGCTTGAAGATAAACAGATAGTAAAAGTAAAAATTAGCGGAGAAAGAGCTTTAGTATTTGATGAAGTTGTTGTACGTGTGAGCCCTGATTACGCAACATATATGCACGTAGATTATGACGAGTTAAACGCTGCTGCAATCACACACGCAAATGCAACCGGAGAGATATTGTAACAAGAGAAAAACGAAATTACTAAACACAACAAAAGGTGCTTGATATAAATCGAGCACCTTTAGATTTGTGATGTTATAACATTAAATGGCCAACATAATATGTATCATAACAGTGAGAATAACAAACGTGCCGGCAACCCATTTTGTTGCTAGTGCCAGACGTGCATCCCTTGATTTTGCCTTATTTTTTGCCAAGTATGATTCATTTGCTCCTGTAAACGCAGAGAGCCCTGAGTTTTTACCTGATTGTAGTGCTATAACGCAAATAAGTATAACACCGAGTAATAATTGTATTATAACGAAAACTGTGCTTGCGACATCCATTTTATCTTATTGCTCCTTGTATTATTGTTGTAATCGGATAATTTGCCGTACCGCTGATAATAACACGATAAAAAAGCAATTGCAAGTATTATTTTGCTTTTTACACTCAACTCCGTTCTGATACATATATTACCATACGGCTTTGTATAATTCTAGCAACATCTTCCGCACTTCGTATGCCATTGAAGTAATCAACAGCACTTTCAGAGATTATATCCCAAAACGCCCAATCAAGAGGTGAATTATTTATTGTTGAATGTAAAGTGTTAATAAGCTCTAAGAGTAAATCAACATCAGCTTGTGTCAGAGGGGCATACAGAGGTTCTCCGGTAAATGGATTATTAAGTACGCTAGAATTTTCATCCATCCACTCTGCTGCAACATTATTAAATCTGGTTTTATTTGTTGAAAAACTGTGAGACGTGTGGTTTGACTGATATTTTATTTGGAAATCTTCGTCAAGTAAATCTCGCAGTAACAGCCACGCAACATCCTTATGCTCTGAGGCTGTTGTAATTGCCAGACCTTTAGAAAAACTGATAGAGCTTCCTCCGCTACGCTTGTCATTTGGAAAACCCTTAAACACTAGCTCTTCCCCAAAGAATTCTTTTCTATACTGATAGTTGCCAAAATCAGAAAACCACATAACCTCTATAATTTGAAACCCCCTAGGCACTAAGTATGAAGGATGAGTTTCCCATGGTTCAATACCAAGAGCTTTCAAATCAATATCCTCATATTCAAGAGGAAAATTATTGTTGACAAATTTTAACATTTCTATAAAACTATCTGTATCAAAATTAGCTGTACCATTTCTCCAGTTTATAAACTCATCAATATTGTGTTGTATCATACTCCTTAAAAACTGAGTTTTAGTCGTAAAGTAACCAAACCCAAATGGCATAATTGCACTCGGATTAGCGTCTAATACTGCTCTTAAATCATCAAGATTCCAACCCATACCCGAGCCTAAAACAGACGGAGAACCTAATATAGTGCTTATAGAAAATGTCGGGAATACTTGATATAGTTTACCATCTATCTCTGCTGCTCTAAAAACACCTTCCATAAAATCACTGCGGTTATATACCGGATCGTTGTCAATAAAAGGGTATAAATCCTCTAGCAAACCAATTCCTGCAAATGTGTTATAAGGCATACCCACTAAAGAAATGATATCAGGTATTTTCCCTGAAACTATCTCGGTGTTTAGTCTGATTAGTCCGGCAAAATCGTCAGGTCCTATATTATAATCCATGTAATCAACGACTTCTATAAAATACGTATCGTTTTCACTATTAAACTTTGCAACCATACTACGCAGTTCAGCTTGATTGTTCATGCCGTAAGCAGCGAGTGTGAGGGTAATTTTTTCTGGAATTTCTGATTTTGGTGTTTTTGTTAAAACATACAACCTTGTTGACATTGGGAGACGAACATTGCATATAATACGCTCGTCAGGTAACTTTATTATACTCTCAACGCCTCCATTATTTACGTCTATATTAATGTCCAGCCAATCAAGCAACTTAACAACTTCATAACTTTCTGTTTCTATACCAAATAAACTAAAATCATTGCTTATGAAAGCTTCAAAATCGCCACTGCTACTAAAAGCGTCTTGGTTAAACCCTTCAATAATCATTCCACCTACAATGGTAGTATCTCTTTCAGTTTCATTGTCTTCATCTTCGGGTACACTAATTTCACGCAGCGCAAGCATACTGATACCATCGTCGTTTGGATAATGGGTTATACAAGCAACTCGACCGTCTGATAATCGATTTAATTGACCAGACAAAACTATTATTAGTGATTCGCTATATATAATATCACCATTATTATTTAAAACATAAACTATTTCGCCAAAAGTGGAGAATCCATACTCGTCAGTTAAAGCCGTGAGAACGTAAATATTTCCGTCTGTGTCAACATTTATGCTGGTTATTATTGATTGTACTTGATTAAATATGGGGTTATCAGTTTCTGTAAACTCTTCTTGTTTAGATATTACATTATTAATATCAACAGTTAAGAGTTCAGCACCTGTAAGGTCTAGTTTTCGCAGAGCATAACCTGAACTATAGTCACTTACCGCTTCAGGAGTTTGCTCCCAATGCTCCCAAAACTCAAGAACCCACAAGTTATTACTAGTATCAATAATCATATCTACTATTATATGAAAACTAGTATTTCCGGGTGCAACATCAATCGGTGAAGTATAATCGGGTAATTGGTTAACGTCTGTTCCGTCAAGATTCATTGCGAATATTTCAGAATATTTTGGATTGTAAAAATCATCCATTACAACTTCATCAGAGACATCACCAATTGGAAAATATGTAGTAGATTCAAAGGTTGATACAAAGTATAACTTGTTATCTATGTATATGAGATTTTGTATGTTTTTAATATCATCCGGAATTGGCAGTGTTTCCGCAACATAAACATAATCACCAATACCATTAATATCTGGTTTGCCGTTATCTGTGTTTCCGTTATTATCAATATCTTTTTTGCATCCGTAAGTAATAGTTAATGATATTACAAATACCAATACAACTGCTATTAATTTTTTCTTCATTTTGCAAATTCCTAGCTGATTAAAATATCAAAACTGCTATGTATATTATTATGCTAGCACTACGAGTATCTTATGTCAATAATGTTTAGTTTTTTGAATTTCCCATATTTGATTTATATGTCGACAGTAATAATATTCTTATATGGTCTCGGAAAGCGAAGCCACGGATGGCGGAGCGCCGAAACTCTGAGCATGGAGGCTCAGCGTTTCGGAAAAGAGACTATCATAAGAATATTATTATGTATAACATCTTACCTCATCAATAAATACAAAATCGCTTTTTGCAAATGGAGACGATTTTCTGCTTCGTCGAAAATCTCATCTGCATGTTTTTCAAACATTTCTTCCGATATTTCTTCACCCTTGTGTGCAGGTAAACAATGCTGTATCATACATTTTGGGTTTGCAAGGGCTAAAATCTCTTCGTTAACTTGATAACCGGAAAAAGCTTTTTGACGTTTTGCCATTTCTTCTTCCTGCCCCATTGATGCCCAAACATCGGTGAAAATAACATCCGCATCCTTTGCTGCAATCTTCGGGTCATTTGTAAGCTCAAAGTTATTATCCGTAGCGGTCAACGCAAAATCCAGTATTTGTTTATCCGGTGTATACCCATCAGGACATGCAACAGAGACGTTCATGCCGGATTTTAAGCACCCGACTATGAGCGAGTTTGCAACATTGTTTCCGTCACCAATCCAACAAACCTTTAGACCTTCAAGTTTACCTTTATGCTAACGTATGGTCATTAAATCCGCGAGAAGTTGGCAAGGATGCTCAAAATCTGTAAGTCCGTTTATAACCGGAACTGTTGACCACTCGGCAAGCTCCTCAACTATATCTTGTCCGAATGTGCGTATCATAATGGCATCACAATATCTGCTAAGCACTCTTGCTGTGTCTTTTATCGGTTCTCCACGCCCAAGCTGGCTGTCTGCATTTGAGAGGAAAATTGCATGTCCACCAAGATGTGTCATAGCGACTTCAAATGATACACGAGTACGGGTTGAGTTTTTTTCAAATATCATAACAAGTGTTTTATTCGGTGGAAAGTCGTGTTTTCTTCTTTCTTTCCACTCGGCTTTTAGTTTCTCTGCGGTATTTAGTATTAACAATATATCGTCTTTTGATAAATCAAGTAGTTTCTTTAAATCTTTTTTCATAATTAAATCTCTTTCTCAAGTGTTTTCTTTAAAATTGCTAGACCTTTGTTTATCTCGTCATACGAGATTGTAAGTGGTGGGAGTATTCTTAGAGCATCTGTACCTGCTGTTAGTATTAACAGTCCGTTTAGAGAGCATTGCTCTGCTAAAGCTCGCGGAACAGCCTCTTTTATAGATATGCCAATCATTAAACCTCTGCCTCGAATCTCGTTGATAATCGGGAGCTTCCAGCTTTGAATCTCGTTTGTTATATATTCACCTTTTTTTGCGACCTCAGCTATTGTTGTATCGTCAAGCTGTGAAAGAACCTCCAGTGCAGCAGAAACAGCAACGGGATTTCCACCATACGTTGTAGCATGAGTACCCGGAGTAAGCACTTTTGAACATTTTTCATTTGCAATAAATCCACCAAGCGGAAGCCCGCCGGCAATACCTTTGGCAAAGCTTAAAACATCCGGCTTTACATCGTATTGTTCAAACGCAAATAACGAACCTGTTCGACCAACTCCTGTTTGCACTTCATCTGCAAGAAATAGTACATCGTTTGCTTTGCATAACTCGGCTACTTCATTTACATATTTTTCATCAAGTGG
>JAITFR010000080.1 GCA_031281255.1 Oscillospiraceae bacterium | reverse complement strand
TTTAAAGATTTGCGAATCTCCCACATGAAACGAATATCCGACCTCGATTTGCCCGGCTATGCTATAGGTGGTCTGGCAGTTGGCGAAACTACCGAAGAAATGTATGAAACTGTTGAAATTGTTGAGGAATATATGCCAAAAGATAAACCACGTTATCTTATGGGCGTTGGAACACCGCAGAATATTATAGAATGTGTCGCACGGGGTATTGACTTCTTTGACTGTGTAATGCCTGCAAGAAACGGTCGTCACGGTAAGCTTTATACATGGAATGACGGTAAAATTGGCAACATTAATATTAATAATAAACAGTATGAAAATGACTCAAATCCGATTGATGAAAACTGTGAGTGCCCAACTTGTAAACATTTTTCAAGAGCATATATAAGGCATCTTTTCAAAGCTAATGAAATGCTTGCTATGCGGCTTGCAGTTTTACACAACTTATACTACTATAATAATCTGATGAAAAAAATAAGGAAATCACTTGATAATGGAACGTTTGACGAACTATATCACCGCACCCGGACTGGTTGACCTGCACGTCCACTTTCGTGAACCGGGATTTGAATATAAAGAAGACATCAAATCCGGAGCGGCAGCGGCAGCGGCTGGTGGATATGCTATTTGTTGCTGTATGGCAAACACAAACCCCGTAGCTGACACGCCGGAAATTATTCAACAAATTATCAAAAAAGCAGAAAATGCACCAATTACGATTTTACCCGTAGGTGCTGTAACTAAAGGTTTATTAGGAAAGGAACTGACAGATTTTGTTGCATTAAAAAAAGCAGGAGCAGTTGCACTTTCTGACGATGGTATGCCAATCGAAGATGAAAACATCATGTACAAAGCCCTAAAACTCTCAAAAGAACACGGAATATTAATCATTAGCCACTGCGAAGAAGAGGAAGCAATGGTAAAACGTGATGTAAAACTCGCAGAAAAAGCGGATGCAAGTATTCATATAGCACACATTAGCACAGCTTCGGCGGTAAACACTATTCGAGAAGCAAAAGCAAGAGGTATAAAGGTCACAACAGAAACCTGCCCGCACTACTTTTCATTGGTAGGTGAGAAAAGGAACAGTTCGATAAATAAAAAAATGAACCCGCCACTTAGAACACAAGAGGATGTAGATGCAATAATCCTTGGATTACAAGACGGTACAATAGACGCAATTGCAACAGATCACGCACCACATAGTATCGAAGAAAAAAAACTTCCCTACAACGAAGCACCAAATGGTATAATAGGTCTCGAAACAGCACTTGCAGTATCTCTCACATACCTATATCATACAGGGAAGCTAAGTATAGAGCGAATTATTGAGTTAATGTCGATAAATCCACGAAAGATTCTGAGCAAAACAGTAGGAAAAGATTTTATATTTAATGTTGGTGAAATAATGTTCGACCCAAATGAAGAATGGACAGTAAACTCATCTGAATTTAAATCAAAAGCCCGCAACACACCATATGAGGGTATGAGATTAAAAGGCAGAGTTAAGGTATAAATACATAATTTATAGGAGGTTTGAGGTTTGTATGTATAAACATCAAACCAATTAAATAGAAAGTAGGAAGAAAAATTAACGCATTATATGGAATTGAGTATAGTGGTATTATTGAAAAAGATGCTGTTGATAAGCTTTTAAATGAAAAACAAGGTCATGTCAAAAATGCATTTTTTCGTGAGGATATTGGTGGTATTGATATATTTTGGGGTGATGGAACCGCAGGATTAAGTCACATTGTAAACCAACGACGTAAAGATAAAATGAATATACAACTGTTGCTTAAAAGAATACCATTAATTATTAAACATGGAACTTTAGGTATAAATGCAAATAGTATTGATAGACAAAACATATACTATAAAAATTATGTAATTATTATAGCTCACGAATTAAGAGGACATACTGTTACAGCTATACTTACTGCTTTTAGCACAAAAAGAAAAGTTTGACGAAATCGGGAGGTTTTGGCACTAACCCGATATTATGGTTGACAGTCCACATTCCCCAACCATCGTCAAACTTAACCTACAAATAAATAAAAACTATTCCTGACATAATATTAACATACTGGATAACTTCTGTCAACTATGATATTGTAATTTAGATTAGTAAAAAAGTGAGGTACAACACCATGACGACACAGAAATTGATGGATATTGCGGTGAAAACTGCGAAACTAAAGGAAATGCCACATGATTGCGGCATAATTGTAGAAGGTAAAGACATAAAAAAGGTCTTAATGGGCGTAGATATGGACACAGCGGAGTTACTTCTTGCCAAAGAGTTAGGCTATGACTGCGTTGTCAGCCATCACCCGAGAAACACTAATGTAGATATGCTTGATGTTTTGCACGAGCATTTCCGCAAGCTTGAAGCACTTGGTGTGCCACTAAACAAGAGCCAAAAGCTTCTGGAAGACCGTAAAAGTGAACTCAGCTACAACAATCATGTTTCTAACTCCAGACGTAGCGAAAGTGCCGCAAAACTTCTAAACATGCCATATATGTGTATTCACACTCCTGCGGATGTGATAAGTGAAGCTATTGTTCAAGAGTTTCTTGACAGTAAGTTTTCTGATAAACCTGAAACAAAAGTTGAAGAAATCATTGATGCCCTTGAAGAAATCCCCGAATACAAAAACTCAGCAAGAAAACCTGTCATTCGAGTGGGTTCAAAGGATAGTTATGCCGGCAAAATCTATGTGTTAATGTCAGGTCTTACAGGTCCCGGCGTGAAAATCATCAAGGAATACTTTGAAGCTGGTGTAGGCACTCTTGTTATGATGCACATTTCAGAAAAAGATGCCAAAGAGATTAAAACGCAAGGCATTGGTAATGTTGTTATTGCCGGTCACATGTCGAGCGATTCTTTAGGTCTTAACAAAATTGCTGAAGAATGGGCGAAAAAAGGCGTTGAAACCACAATGATGTCCGGGATTGTAGAGAATTAATAATTAATAATTAATAGTTAATAATTATTCTTATATATTCGTTATTTTTCTTAGTTCGTCTCTCATTGATAACGCTTCTTTGCGGGCGGCGTCTGCGTAGTGGGCGTTTTCTTTTTTCCAGGCGGCGATTATTCCACGAGAGGAGTTAACTATTGCACCGTTACCGTTTTCATCAAAAGCACCTTTAACATTCTCTGCTGTGCCACCTTGAGCACCATAACCCGGAACGAGGAAAAACGTATGTTTAAGCTTTTTGCGAAGTCTTGACAGTTCCTCGGGATATGTTGCACCAACAACTGCACCTGCACAAGTGTAACCATTTACATCAATTGTATCATCTGATATATCTTCGAGCATTTCACCCACAGTTTGATAAAGATGAACAGGGGGTTTGTTTACCATTTTGTCTTGAATCTCACCGGATGATGGGTTCGATGTTTTTACAAGAGCAAAAATAGCTTTATCGTGTTTTTTTGCTGTCTCTATGAAGGGTTTTAGACCATCAGAGCCAAGATAGGTGTTGACAGTTAGTGCATCTGCGTTAAACGGTGCATACTCAGCACTACCGACTTTGATTGTTCCAAGATAAGCCTCGCTGTAAGCTTCCGCTGTAGAACCGATGTCGCCTCTTTTTGCGTCGATTATTACATACATTCCTTTTGAGCGAGCGTAATCGCAAGTGAGTTTTAGTGCCTGTATGCCGTGTGCTCCAAGGATTTCATAGTATGCTGCTTGTGGTTTTACGGCTGGTACTATGTCGTGGAGTGCTTCAATAAGGTTCATGTTAAACTCTATGACTGCTCGTGCTGCTGCATCAAGGTTTTCACCAAGTTCAGCGATGTGTTTTTCAAGAATTTGTGGCGGAATGTGTTGCAAATCAGGGTCAAGCCCAACAACAGTTGGATTTTGCAGCGTATTAATTCTCTCTTGTAATGTTACAAATGACATAACTATCTCCTCCTATTTTCTTAAATAAAAAAGTTGTTTATATTTAAATGCTCACTAATCACAACATACAAACCTCAAACTACTCATGCATTATGCATTTGTTTCAAGCTTTCTTGCAGGTTTGCTAGTAAAGCCTTGTGTTTTTCCAGTTTGTCACGTTCTGCTTGTACTACTGCCGGTGGAGCTTTGTCTGTGAATTGTGTGTTTGCCAGTTTGCTTTCGGTTTTTTGAACCTCTGCTTTTGCTTTTGTTATCTCACGGTTTAATCGCTCGCGTTCTTTGTTAATATCAACCAGCTCTGATAGTGGCATATAGATACGGGCATCATTTGTTACTGCTGTTACATAATTATCTAGGTCAT
>JAITFR010000049.1 GCA_031281255.1 Oscillospiraceae bacterium | reverse complement strand
TCACGCATTATGAGTATTTCACGGTATTTTTCTGTTAGCTCATTTATACCTGTGTTTATTGCTTTTCGCGTTTCACTTCGTATAATACTTTCCTCCGGCAGATTCCTCAAATCGGGAACCTCCAAAGGTTTGAACTCACCACTATCATCTTCAAAGCTTAACGCTTGAACCTTCGAAACTTGCTTTTTTCGCAGAAAATCAATACACAGATTGTATGTTAATCTGTATAACCAAACTGAAAACTTGCAGTCTCCCCGAAAGGTTACAAGCTGTCGATATGCTTTGATAAACGCTTCTTGCGAAAGGTCAAGTGCGTCCTCCTCGTTGCGGGTTATTTTCAAAGCAAGGTTGTATACGTTTTTTTGGTTGTCTAAAACCAATTTTTCAAACGCATCCTTATCGCCGTTTATAACCTGTTTTATTAAACTCTTTTCTTCATCTGATGTCATAACTTTTCTTTCGTCATTCCGTGCTCTCCCTGCCGTGCAGATTGGATACGGAATCCCATGAAATTTGCTTTCTGTTGAGGGGATTGCGGATCAAGTCCGCAATGACAGAGCTTTACAATTCTCTTTTGATTCCCTCTGTGATTTTTCGTAAATCATCTAAGGTTTCTGCTTTCGCGATTTGGCTCTTAAAGTACCCCGAGTACGGCACTCCACGCAAATACCAAGAGTAGTGTTTTCTGGCTTCGAGACAAGCGATTTTCTCACCTTTGTGCTTTGCTGCCATTTCAAATTGTCGTAGTGCGGTTTCGGCACGTTCTCCAATTGGTGGTTTTTGCGGTATTTCTTCACCGTTTAACAGTGCTTTTGCTTCGGCAAATATCCACGGGTCGCCCATTGCACCTCTGCCAATCATAGCTACGTCTGCACCTGTGTAATCTAAGATCTTAACGGCATCTTGAGCTGTGTACACATCACCATTTGCAATAACAGGTACTTTAACAGCGGCTTTTACATCACGAATGATGCTCCAGTCTGCTTTTCCCGAATACATTTGCGTGCGTGTTCGTCCGTGAATTGTAATTGCTGAAACACCGGAGTCTTCTGCCATTATAGCAAACTCAACAGCGTTTATGCTACCTTTATCCCAACCTTTTCGAAACTTAACTGTAACAGGCTTGTCTATTGCGCTCTTTACAGCCTTGATTATTTCAGCGGCTTTTTCTGGGTTACGCATAAGTGCTGAACCATCGCCACTTTTTACGATTTTATTCACAGGACAACCCATGTTAATATCAATAAAATCTGCACCCGAAACCTCCAGTGCTTTAACAGCAGCTTGTGCCATGCAGTTTGGTTCGCTACCAAAGATTTGCACTCCGACAGGATGCTCGTTTTCTCCGATTTTAAGAAGCTCAAGAGTTTTACTGTCTTGGTACACGAGTGCTTTTGAGCTTATCATTTCTGTGAAAGTAAGCCCTGCACCAAGCTCACGACAGATTGTACGAAATGCGTAGTCGGTGACTCCTGCCATCGGAGCAAGTGCAAGCTTGGAGTTGATTTGTAAGTTGCTGATGTAGAACATGAGAGTAGTATAACACGAAAAAAGTAAAAATTACAATTTGATGAAAGTTTGATTACAGTTTTCTACAAATGATTTACAAAATTGTGAAAATTAATCGTTATAAGTGTGGAAACGTGTAAAAACATGTTAATAATCGAACGTTTTTCGGATTGTAAACGATTATAGAATAAAATTTTTACAAATGTTATACTTTACATATGATATAATGTATTTAAGAAATGGAGAAAACATGTCAAAAGATAAAGAATTAAAGGTACTTTCATTATTTTCTGGATGTGGTGGTCTTGATTTAGGATTTGAAGGAAATTTTAATGTCCTAAAAAGTCATATCAATCTAGAAAATACAAATGATGAAATATGGGTAAAATTACCAAAAACACGATTTACTACAGTTTTTTGTAATGATATTCTTCATGATGCAAAAACTGCTTGGACAAATTTCTTTTGTAAAGAGTTTGGTTTTGATTCATCAGTTTATGTGTGTGATAGTATTGTAAATCTTGTAAAAAAGCATAAAAATGGCGAAAAAATCTTTCCAGAGGATATTGATGTATTAACGGGAGGATTCCCATGTCAAGATTTTTCTGTTTCAGGTAAACGAAATGGATTATTTTCACACAAATCTCATAACGATACTATTATAGATTCTGAAAATGTAACTATTGAAAATAGAGGACAATTGTATATTTGGATGAAAGAAGTAATAGAGATAACACAGCCAAATATATTTATAGGTGAAAATGTTAAAGGACTAACCAACTTGTCGGATGTAAAATCTATAATTGAAAATGATTTTAAATCAATAGGTGATGATGGATACCTGGTTTTTTCTCGACTCTTACATTTCGCAGATTATGGGATTCCTCAGTCTAGAGAAAGAGTAGTTTTTATTGGAATTAAGAAATCTGCATTAAATAATAAAGCATTTACAGAATTATCTAAAGATATTGTTTGTGCTAAATATGATCCATACCCCAAAAAAACACATTCATTATCTCTTGATGATAATGGTTTATTGCCAACACCAACTTTAAGAGAAACATTTGTAGGCTTAGAAGAACCAGAAAAATCTAATGATATGTCACAACAAAAATTCTCTCGAGCTAAGTATATGGGGAAACACTGTCAGGGACAAACTGAAGTTAATCTTGATTCAATCGGACCAACAATTAGAGCTGAGCATCATGGGAACATTGAGTTTAGGCGCTTATCAAAAGAACATGGTGGAAAAAATAATAATGAAATTGAAAACGGATTTTCTGAAAGACGATTGACTATAAGAGAGTGCTCTCGAATACAAACATTTCCTGATAATTATGATTTCATAATATCAAAAAATAATGACTCAAAAGGATTATCATCATCTAGTTCTTATAAACTAATCGGTAATTCTGTACCACCATTATTTGCATATCATTTATCAAGAAGACTTGAGGATAATTGGGATCTATATTTTGGGTGTGAAAAGTTTGAATGAACTCAAACTTATTATTAAAATGCGAGCAGTTCTTGCTTTCGCAAAACCAGCGCTCATGCACACATTTTTATGACCATTCATAGGTCATTTGTGGCTGAGCATAGTGAAAGGAATAGTCATAAAAATGATTATATCAAACAATAGAAATCCATCGTTGATTGAGTTTAGTGATTTGGTCGATAAAACAACAAGGAAGCTTAATGATGATTCTAAAAAAAGAATGAGTTATTACCTAGGTCGTAACTGGTCACAGTTAGAAGATAATGTAAAAGAGATACTAGACATTGTTTCAGTTGGCACACCATTTGAAGGAACAATTATTAAGGTATCTGGCCAACGCTTTCCAGATATAGTTATTAGTAAATATTATGGTATTGAAGTAAAAAGCTCAAAAGATGAATCTTGGATAACTCTTGGAGGTAGTGTAAAAGAATCAACAAGAGTTGAAGATGTAGAACGAATTTTTATTACTTTTGGTAAATTAACAAATCCAGTAGAATTTCGAAGTCGTCCTTATGAGGATTGTTTATATGATGTTGTAATGACACATTCTCCTCGATATAGAATTGATATGAACCTAGAACAAGGGAATAGTATTTTTGATAAAATGAATATATCTTATAACGACTTGCGAAATGCAGAAAACCCGGTCAATGAAATAATAAATTATTACAGAGAATCTTTAAATGAAGGTGAAGGATTATGGTGGATCAAATCGACAACATCGTTGAAAGTGAAGTTCATGAGTTCATTATCATCAAATGAAAAGAAGCAAATTAGAATAAAAGGATTGTCATTATTTCCCTGTATTTTTAGTAATTCTCCAAGTAAGTACGATAGATTTACAATGTGGTTAATGGAAAATTACAATATAATATCACCATCTATGAGAGATTTATTTTCATCAGGTGGAAAAGGATCAATAGTCGGAAAGAATCAAGTGTTTTCAGATATCCCAAAAGTGATAATGAATGTGAATAACAATAACACGGATATAATTGATACTATCAATAACACAACAAAAGATGTTTTAATTGAAACATGGAATGAACGAAAAATATACAATGATCGTCTTGGTCAATGGATTGATTTGGTTAGTTCTATGTGTATTTTGGAAAACTGTAACACAAAAAGAGTATTAAATACAATTTTTAATCGTTAAATTATGTTACTTTTTGAGGTGTATCATTAACACTGCAATATCGGCAGGAGAAACGCCGGAGATTCTTGTTGCCTGCCCTAGATTTTGCGGTCGTATAACACTTAGTTTTTGCCTTGCTTCAATGCG
>JAITFR010000180.1 GCA_031281255.1 Oscillospiraceae bacterium | reverse complement strand
ACATTTTTGCTTAACTCCGGTATGTCCTGTCCTACCAAATATGCTAAAACAGGAGCAAATAGATCTAAAGCAACAGATAATCCGCTATTTTCAAATCTTATAACCAGCTTTAAAATACTATCAGTTATAATATCTGCTTTTACCCGGTAAAAATTATCAACAAGTGGATCCTTAAAAATATATTTACCATTAATTTGTGATAAAGGTAAAAGTTTAGCAGGAAAATTATTTATTTTATGAATCACCTCTTGTGTGTTTATATCTTTTTCTTGGTATATTTTCGTACAGTTTTCACAAAAACAACCCATTCCACCTGATAATCCATTAGCATAAGAAGAATGACGTATTTTATCTAAGAAAACTCCATCAAAAGGTAAATCAGCAAAGTGCTTTTGATATAAATTGAAAATAATATCAATGTTATTTTGCGATGAAGGACAAACAAAACGGAAATCTTCACCGGGCAAAACACCAAGACCTTGCTGTGCTTTATTTTGGTAATCAATCATAGGGTCGGCTTTTGCATAAGAAGGTAACTCTGAAAAAACGGGCATCCAAAGCCATGCTTTTTTTCCGGCTTTATGAGCAGCGTCTATAATTCTTTGATAGCATTTATCTTGTGTATTCCATCCAATAATAACATCACCAAAACCATGTTTTTGATAAAACCTCTCAAGAACTACATCAGCAGCACAATCCTTAATCCCTGCTTCATATCCACCGCTAAAAAACTGATAAGTATACTCCATAAAAATTTCCTCTGGTAATAAATTATCCTCTGATAATTAATTATCATTGTTATTATTAGCGAAACTATACTGTAAAATAGTTATAATATCAAGTTTATATATAATAATACTTTTATGTCAGATTTTAGTGATCGGTTACATACAAACGATTAAAAACAGGTGATATTCAATTGCATTTTCTCAAATATCCTATATAATAAGAAAACTAAACAAAAAAGGAATGGTCATAAAAATGGACGAGAACAAAAAAACTGAAGAGTTTAAAGTTAGTGGTGAAAATCTGGTTGCAAAAATAAAAGAGATAATTAAAGCAGGAAATGCTAAAAAGGTTACAATCAGGGGCAAAGAAGGTAATGAAATCCTTAGCTTTCCTGTAACAATCGGAGTTGCAGGTATTGTATTAGCTCCTATTTTTGCGGCAGCAGGAGCGATAGCTGCATTAGCGACAGAGTGTACAATAGTAATAGAAAAATAATTACGATTGGTGATAATATTATGAAAAAATATGGATTTAACATGATATGGATGTTTTCATATTATGGAAAAGAAGCAAAAAAACCGGATAAAAAGCAATTGGATTTTATTGCAAAACATGGGTTTAACTTCATTCGTGTACCAATGGATTACCGATTTTGGACAAACGAGTTTGATTATTTAAACCCAAATGAAAAAGTTTTTGAAAAAATCGACTCATACATAAAAGCATGTCAAGAGCGTGGTTTGCATACGAGTATAAATATGCACCGTGCTCCGGGATACTGCATTAACAACAATAATATTGAGCGAGATAACCTTTGGAAAGATAAAATAGCACAAGATGCTTATGTATTTTTATGGGAAACATTTGCCAAAAGATATAAAGGTATATCTTCAAAAGACCTAAGCTTTGACCTGCTTAATGAACCGCCTGATATTGGACAATATGGTTTTACGCGTAAAATTCACGAGAAAATTATGCGTCGTACAATACAAGCTATCAGAGACATTGACCCAAGTCGTTTGATTGTGTTAAACGGTATTGAAGGTGGTGGGATTGCAATTCCTGAACTGGCTGATGCTGATGTTATTCACAGTGGACGGGGATATGCACCATATCAATTGACCCACTACAAAGCAAGCTGGGCACCACTTGAAGATGGGTATAAATGGATAAAACCGGTATATCCCGGTGTGATGGAAGATGAAATGTGGGATAAATCGGCTCTGGTAGAATATTATAGACCTTGGCGTGAGGTCGAAGATATGGGTGTTGAGGTTCATATCGGAGAGTTTGGATGTTATGATAAAACACCAAATGACGTAGCTATGCGTTGGTTTAAGGACTTGATTAATCTCTATAATGAGTATAAATGGGGTTTTGCTTTATGGAACTTTGCTGGAGCTTTTGGCATAGTTAATCATGGAAGACCCGGTACAAAATATGAGCTTATAGATGGATTTAAAGTCGATAGAGAACTTATGGAGTTACTCCTGCCACCAAAGTTTACATCCGGCTAACTATAACAGTTGCAACTTTAACAGATACTATACAGAGTCCTAACAATAATAACGGTATAATAATAACAATAAACACATTGAGCTTTGTTTCATTATCAAACTCACTTGTGTTTATATTGTTTTGTTCGGTATTATTCATCATAGTTGTTTGGAATAATTCAATAGCTGCAAGTCTTTCTGCTTCTTCTGCTTCTCTTATCGCAAGAGCTTCTGCTTCTGCGAGTCTTTGTGCTACCGCTTCTGCATCTGCTTCTATTTGTAGCCTTTCAATTTCCTCTGCTTCAAAAATCGCAAGTAGTTCAAGTTCTCTTATAGTATTTATAATGTCAACTGCATTTTCTAACACGCCGGACACCAAGTATCTTCCGTAGAACTCTTCATATAAAGAGATACCCTCATTAAACATAACAGTAGCAATCTCA
Source organism: Oscillospiraceae bacterium (assembly GCA_031281255.1). Lineage (GTDB taxonomy): Bacteria > Bacillota > Clostridia > Oscillospirales > Oscillospiraceae > WRMH01. Next base: position 1,159 of record JAITFR010000180.1, on the reverse strand, counting down.
ATACCGATATAACGCCAATGCCAGGGTTCAAAAATATATCCGTGAATATCTACATACTCTTCAGGATATCGGAGTATAAATCCATATTTATAAGCATTATTTAATAACCATTCAAACTCGTCAGTATCTTGAAACTGTGCACTTCGTAATGCTCCTCTTGGAGGACTGTGCAAAAGGTCAATCGCCAGACCTGCCTGATGTTCAGAATGACCGGGTCTTGCATACATTGTTTCAGCTCTTGTTCTTCCAAATTGTGCAACACCATTTGAAAATATACCTGATTGTGAACCAAATGAACGAAATGTACTGACTAAATGCATTGAAAGCTCTGCTTCTTCCATATCACTTTTCATCATTAATATGTTAAAAGCAGCATCTTTGCGTATCCTTCGCCATGACTCGATTATAACCAAATCATCAGGTATCCAATTTCGCGGAAACCCATGATGTTTATTCACAAGCACATACAAACTGCCCGGATTAGCTACTTCTAAAATATCTGTATAAAACTCTTTATCAAGATTTACATTTACATACGCAAGCACCAAATCTCTTGGCATTCTTGGATTTATTGCTTGAAACGCTTGATATCGTGTAGCATTTTCACTTAAAAAATGTTGATACTCTCCTGTATGAGAAAGAGGTTTAAGCAATGCAACATACTCGGAAAGGTCAATTTCCAATTCGCTTAAAATATCATATACACAAAGCAGATAGACATCATTCTCATCTGAATCAATTGCACTTGCAATAGTTATACTACCAACCGTACTAAGGATGATAAAGGCTATAAATATAGAAATCATTGGTTTTTTGAACATAAAACCATTCTAATGCGAAAGAACCCATTAGTCAAGCAGTAGTTGTAGGGAATAGGGGTTAGGGACTAGGGAGTAGAGAGTAGAGAGTAGGATTGTTGTAGAGGCGGATGGCAATCCGCCCGTGTAATGGCAGATGTTTATCTTTAGAACTCTATGCCCTCTTTAGTAAAGAGGGTGCCGTCCGCAGACGGCGGGTGATTTGTCACTAGAGGCTCAGCGTTTCGGAAAAGAGACTATTATAAGAATATTTATAACATCTTGTGTTTTTATGATATGTAGTTGCATTGAAAACTTAACTATGATAAACTTTATTACATAGAAAAAGAGGAGGATTCCAA
>JAITFR010000158.1 GCA_031281255.1 Oscillospiraceae bacterium | reverse complement strand
TTTAAAAATAAAATAATGTAAAATTAACACTGTAGGGGCGGATGGTAATCCGCCCGTTATTATGAATTTACCTGCAAGGTTCACGGGACGATTGCCATCGTCCCCTACGAATAATATTGTATATTATCATTTTATATTTTAGTCCATAGAGAAGTCTAATTCATCTAATGATAGTTCAAATGCGGGGATAAAATGCTTTATAAAATAGTCAACCTCCGGCATTTTTAGAGATTCTAGTTTCCTTAAGGATTGCTCTTTTGCATGTGAAAACTCAGGGTTTCCGGACTTTTGTTCTTCGATGCATTTTATATATGCTCCCATTGTGTCTGCTGCTTTTACCAGTGAATATACATAATCGTCTTTATTGGGTTTTATGTATGTTGCATAAGATTCTCTAAACTCAATTGGCAGTGCCTTTAATAATTTTTCTGAAGCTACGTTTTCTACTTTTTTGTATGCTTCCATAATTTCAGGGTCATAATATTTTATTGGTGTTGGCATATCTCCGGTGAATATTTCTGATGAGTCGTGATATAGTGCTATTGATGCTGCAAGCCCCGGGTCGATGTTTTCACCAAATACATCACGTTTAATTATAGCCAGTGCATGTGCTATAACTGCTACCATGTGGGAGTGTTCTTGTATATTTTCAATCGAGTTATTTCTCATCAATGACCAGCGTGAAATATTTTTCATTCTTGAGATAAGTGCAAAGAAACTGTGTTTTATCATCACTTTTTTCCAACCTTTCAACGTTTAAATGTAGATATAGTTCTTTCGCTTTATTTCATTTCACTCCGCCGAGAATTGTGTTTAATAATTTTTTTCTAAAAATCAATATAAATATGATTGCGACAACAAATATTGCTGCTATTACAATAGAGCTTGTGTAGTTGCCTTGTGATACTGTGTTACCCAAGAATACATATAATACAGCAGTTGGTAATGTGCCTAATACAACGGCAACTATATATTTCCACAGCTTTACATTTGTTTCTGCAAATAAATATGGGCCTGCACTTGATACAAAGGGTATCATAAATAGAAAGAATGCAATTATTTCAGGGCGTTTTATCCTGTTGACTTTATCTTTTAAGGATGATTCGTTATTTTTCTTTATTTTTTTCTTTTTATTACTTCTAAATAGTGATGCAAACTTCCGCATGAAAAATACAACAAATAGATTACCAAGAGCAACACCTCCAAGGAATATTAGCAAACCCCATAATACTCCATAAGTTAGTCCTGTGAGTACGCCAATAGCCGGTGCCGGTATTAAAAATATTATTACTTGTATTGCGGCAAGCCCTACTAGTGATAATGGTCCTCGCCACCCTAATGCATCAACAGTGCTGACTATACTTGTTTCATCATTTCTATTACTTAAAATATCTGTAAGTAATGGCAACAACTGCACAATCATTGCAATTAATACTCCAAGAAATAATACCATTATAATTATGCCAAATATTTTATTTTTGTTCATATTAATTTAATTCCTTTTATTTTTTGCTCAAATTGGAATATATTTTTTTAGCAGTTCCTACCGAACACCTGCACATCCATGTGCAGAGGTTCGGCGCTACACCGTCCATGGTTTCGCTTGACGAAACTGAAAAAAACATATTCCAATTATCGTTTTAGCTATTTTCATGACTAAGTCTCCCTGCGACTGCTTTATTTTTCCATTTTCCTGAGAAATATCGTGAGTAGATTATTGTTGCCCAGAATAACCATCCGAGTGGAACAGGCATCCACGCTGCTGAGTAACCGAGTATTTCAAAATGTGCAGCGAGATAACCAAGTACAACTCGTGTTGAAAGTGATGTAAGTGTTGCGAGTGTTATTATTACAGTATCGCCTGCTCCTTGCAGAACTCCGCTAAACATCATATTGCAAGCCAGTATCCAAAAGAAGAATGTGAAGTACCGTACAATGCTTGTGCCAATTACAAGTGATTCATTTGATAAACCAAAGAAGCCAACAATTGTTTCTGCAAATATATAATAACACAAACTGATAAATACTGTACAGAGTACAGCCATAACAAGTGATGATCTTAATCCTGTGCGTACTCGCTCAAGTTTTCCTGCTCCGATGTTTTGTCCTGTAAAGCTTGCTAAGCCTGCCTGGAATCCTGACATTGGTACAAAAACAAGTGCATCAAGCCGTACCGCTGCTCCATAAGCCGGTACAACGGCAGGTGTGGTTACACCAAAGCTGTTTACAAGTCGTTGCATTGCTCCGTTTCCGAGTGAGATTAAGCTCATTTGCACAGCTATTGGTAATCCAAGCTTTATCATAGTTTTTGCAAGTTTAATATCAAAGTGTTTACCGCCTTTGATAAACAGGAAGCGTTTTCTTAAATATATGTATGAAACCGTTGCACATACTGCTTGCGCGAGAACTGTTGAAAATGCTGCTCCTGCAACTCCCCATTTTATTGTTATGACAAATATAAATGTTAGTACTATATTTAATATTGCAGATACAATCAGAAAATAAAGCGTTGCTTTTGAGTCGCCGATTCCTCGAAGTGTTGAGGCTATGCAGCTATACATGAACTGGAAAAACAATCCTGCACTGTATATTCGCATGTATATTACTGCTTCCGGGAATATTTCTTCCGGAACATTTAGAATGATTCTGAGCATGTGTGGTGATAATATCATTCCTACGCCTGTGAAAATAATGCCGCATACACCGAGAAGTATTAGTGCTGTATCTATGGCAATCGGCAGCTCGTCGTCTTTTCCTGCTCCAAAATATTGTGATACTGTTATTCCAACACCAACGGATAACCCAAATGCCAGTGCCAGATACATAAGTACAAGCGGTCCGCTTGTTGCTACCGATGCAAAGGATAGCTCACCGACAAAGTTACCAACAATAATTCCGTCAATGATATTATAAAGCTGCTGTAGAATGTTGCCTGCCATTATAGGTAAGGTGAAAAGCAATATAAGCTTCCACTCTTTACCTACTGTCATATCATGCTTCAAGCTACTACTCCTAATTTGTTATACTGTTTATTCTTTCTGTATAAAACAGCGTTTGTGTCAGTCCATAATAAGGTGTAAGCCAAAGTGCCAAAAGTAAAACTATTATATTAAATGGGAACGGTAGTATCAAGGTAATATATAAAAAATACCAGCCTACAAATGATACATCAATTGTAAATAAATCGAGCTTTACTCCATGCATAATAATAGCTGACTCTTTGATACATTGCAAAGCACTTTTTTTCGGATCATCAAGTAAAATATAGTACGCAAGTTTATATTTATATGAAACTACAATACCCGGGATTATCAGCAATATACTCCATAATAAAATAATAGCTGAAGACACAAAAAATATTGTCATAACCTTTGTAAATAAAACAATACCAACAAGTAAATCTTTGAAAGTGCTTTTCCGTTTATTTGTAATTTTGAGACAGTAACTTTTATATCCAAAATTAATTACCGGATTAACACATAGAAGCAATATTCCAAAAAAAACGCCATAAGGTTTATAGTTAGTAAAAAGTATTGTAAAGTTTATAGCTGCACCATCAACCAATCTGGCTACTATATCTGCTCCTCTGACAGTTCCCGGTAGATTTATTGATACTAAAGAAATCGTTGTGGTTAAGAGTACGAATATTATAGTAACAAAAAAAAGCCTTGGAGAGTTTGAGAAAATCAATCTCCTTGCCAAGGCTTTAATTGCAGCTCCGGAAATAGGCATACGTGTACCTCTTTACATGTGTACCAGTATGAACATAAAGTGTTTTGTTGGTTCGCCTTTTGGCAGATTTTCAACCCAATCATTGTGTGCTTCTGTTCTTAGTCTGTCACGTGCAATCAGATGCGCGAAAATATCACCTTCTCCTGCGAACATAGTTAGATGATAACCGTGGTCGGCAGTTTTTATAAGCTCAACATCACCAACTTGTCTGCTATCGTCAAAGAGCCAAGTTTCGAGTTCCTCAGAAACCCTCATTCCTGTAAAGTCAAAACCACGATATGAAAACAATGTAATGTTATCATAAAATCCTTCAGGAGTGTTCTCATCTGAGTATTCTTCAATCAAGTCAAGTAAAGCTTCCTTTGTGCCACCTGCATCAATGAACTTTTGATAAACCTCTTCAGCACGTTCTAATGCTTCTTTTTCTGCTTCTGCAAGTGCTTCAATATATTCAGGATCTTCTTCACCATCTTCAAAATCTGCGGGATTTATTTTTTCGCGTAAAATCAAAAGCTGGTTCATACTAAGTGTGTGATAGTTATTATCATTTCTGGAAATATAGAACACAACAGAGTTTAAATTACCGGCAGGTATTGCTGTAACATCACCATAAGCTCGTGCCGGGTCATTAAACCATATTGCAATATCAACCTCAAGACCTATGTTTCTGGCTTGTTGTCTTTGTAAGGTCGAATCCGGTTCGCTGTATTGGTCTTCATTATAGTTTAATGCTGCTGCAATAAACTCTTCTTCTGTGTTTATATCGTTTGCAATAGACAATGCAAGCTCATAAGCTTCTTCGATAGCTTTTTCAGTTGCTTCTTCAAATCCTTCCTCATCATCTATAAAATCCATTCGATCCGGCATATCTGCATAAATTAGCATAATTCTATACTCATGCACATCAAACTCATCTGCATGTTCATTATAATACTCATTAAGCTCTGCATCAGAAAAGTTAAAAGATTCACGAGTATACTCACTAAAAAACTCTGCTGCAGCGGTAAATGTTAAAACATTTCTAAATGTTTTAATATTCATGCTTGGCCCATACATATGTTGAAGAAGTGAATCTGCCGACATACCATTAAATCCGGCTTGTAGAATAATCATTTCAACTTCAAACTCGATTGCATCTAAATGATCCTCATTAAGTTTAAATCCATACCTTGTTGCATCGTTATAGAATGCTACAAGAAAAGCTAAGCGTTCTATTGTCATTTCGTATAAAACATCTGCCCATGTTTCTTCTTTTTCTGTTTCAGGGTTTGTCCAGGCGATTTGGTCTCTAAGTGGTCTGTCTCTAGTGGGACCCATTCCTTCCATACCACTTTGATTCAATTGTTCTATATATAGTTGATATTGAACATTAAAAAAGTATTCAAACTCAGTTGTATTAAAGCTTATACCATCTATCGTAAGAACCGGTACAGTACGACGGATTAAGTTCGAGTTAATAATTAGTGCAGTTGATAGAAAAATTGCAAATATTACAATTACACTAACAGTAATAATTTTTGATTTTTTCTTTGCTTTTTCTTGTTTCTTAGTTATTGCTTGCTTTTTTTGTGCCTTTTTTGTTTTTTTGTCAAACATTCCACTCATAATTACTTTCTTTCCTTTTAGTTATACTCTCTATTTTAGTTTTTTAACAAATCACCCGCCGTCTGCGGACGGCACCCTCTTCTTTTTCCCCACCGTACCGTGTAAACCCGTTTATAACCTGCACCTGTGGGCAGGTGGGTCGCCTCCTTCCTGCTTCGCGCTTCCAACATCCAAACTATGTCAAGCATAATTCGGGAGGCCTGCAATTTCACAGGGAGAGTTCGGCATCCCTTATAAAAAATGTGGGTTTAAAAAGGTCTATCACGAGTAAAGTAGGGAATCATTCAGATAAGCGTTCCATAAAACGTTCGTAAACAGTATCGAGTAACATTTCATCATCAATAGTTGCTAAAATCTCTTCGCCATCTTCATCAGCGACCTTGAGGATAATCAAACCGTATTCATCAGAGTCTTCATCAATGTCAGTTGGTAAAAATGCCATATAAATCTCATCGTCAATTTCAAATGTATCGACATGTTCTAAAACATAATCTTTTCCGTCATCATCAGTTATTGTGATAAAATCACTGCCATATTCATTATCCATAGTTGTAAACTCCTTATTGTTTACGAGTTGTTCACAGAATGTAAACGTTTTATACATTGAAAAATACCATATAATGTGGTAAAATGCAATAGGATATTTACACTTTTATAGTTATCATGGAGAAATATGGATACAGTTAAAGCAAAACGTATAACAAAAAAAGTTGCAAAACATACATTCTGGATTGCCAGCGATGTGTTCTTTCTTGGCTTAAAAATAGTTGGAACATTTGCTCTTATAGCGATTACTGCCGGTGCTATTTATACTTGTTTTTTACTATACTACTTAAATAATGATATAGCAACAGGTTTAGAAATTGATCCGCGTGATTTTACGATGGCACGTTCGAGTGTTATTTATCATATTGACCCACATACCGGGCGAGAGATTGAGTTAGTTACCATACAAAGCACAGAGTTTAGGCGTTGGGCAAGCTATGATGAGTTCCCTGACCATTTGATAAATGCATTAATTTCTATTGAAGACCACCGTTTTTTTTCACATCAAGGGGTGGATTGGTATAGAACCGCAGGTGCATTTATGAACATGTTTCTTGGAATGCGTGATACTTTTGGCGGCTCGACAATAACTCAACAAGTCATTAAAAACCTCACACATGAGGATGATGCTACAGTTCAAAGAAAACTTCAAGAAATTTTTAGAGCTTTGGAATATGAAAGACAATACACTAAAGAAGAAATACTTGAACTTTACTTAAATCTTGTTTACTTTGGACATGGTACATACGGTATAGGTGCAGCAGCTAATTATTATTTTAATAAAGAGGTTTCAGAGTTAACACTTCCCGAAGCTGCTTCTATTATCAGTATCACAAACAATCCATCAAGATTTAGCCCATATGCAAACAGAGAAGGAAACAAAGAAAGACAGGAGATTGTCCTTCGTAGAATGTATGAGCTTGGATATATAAGAACAGAACAGGAGCTAAATCAAGCTTTACGTTCAGTTTTGCATTTTCAACGTGGTATAGACGATAATGCAGAGCAGGTTGTTTACACATGGTTTGAAGAAGCTGTTATGAGAGATGTTGTAAGCGATTTGGTAACTCGTTTGGGTTATTCTGAACAAGTTGCAAGAAGACTTTTACATTCCGGTGGTCTTAGAATCATAGCTACAATCGACCCGACTATGCAAGCTGTTGTTGATGAAATCTACCAAAATCCTGAAAATCTTCCTGTTGTTACAGGAAATACACAACAAAGACTCCAATCAGGCGTTATAATTGCAGACCCATATTCCGGTGAAATAAAAGCACTTGTTGGTGGAGTTGGTGAGAAAACACGCAATATGCTTCTGAGCCGTGCAACACAAACACGCAGACCTCCGGGTTCTGCAATAAAACCAATATCTGCTTATGCTCCTGCACTGGAATACAGAATGCTCACACCTGATACAATATACAATGACAGTGCAGATATTGAACTGTCCGGTACAACATGGCTACCTCGAAATGCTTCTCGCAGATACCAAGGTGAGGTTTCTGTCAGATATGCTTTACGTCACTCAATAAACACTGTTGCTGCAATGGTTGTTGACCAACTCACACCCAGATCATCATTTTTATTTATGAGAGATATGCTTGGTTTTAACTTAGTCGCTGATGATGAAAATTATGCTCCTCTTGCCGCAGGTCAATTAACCTGGGGTGCAACTGTGCGTGAAATGGCATCAGCGTACACAATGTTTCCAAACGAAGGTGTACGTGTTGAACTTCGTACATATTCAATGATATATAACTATAATGGTGAAGTATTATTAGATAACACAGCACCGATTGAAATCAGAGCAATTAACGATGTTACGGCTTTTTGGATGACTGATATGCTTCGTGACGTAGTTTTACATGGTACCGGTGGTTCTGCCAGTCTTGGTGCTCACATGCCGGTTGCCGGAAAAACCGGTACAACTACAAACAGTGAAGACCGTTGGTTTGTAGGTTTTACTCCGTATTATCTCGCTGCGGTTTGGACAGGTTTTGACACGCCTGTTGAAATGGTATCATCAGGAAATCCTGCTGCACAGATTTGGCGTATGATAATGGAGCCAATTCATGCTGATCTTGAAACAAAAAGCTTTACTTCTCCACCTCATGTTGAGTTAGACCCTGTTGTTAATCCTTGGGAGTTTGTAACTGCATTTTATACAATAAGAGCAGTTGATGTTCATGGAAATACTCTCTTTGAAGAGGATGTACGCTCAACTGTTGGCACTGAGGTTATGGAAGATGCTCCTGAGATATCCGGTTATATTCTACAAAGCCAAGCTTTTGGTGCTATCGTTTTAACAGCGGATTCAAGCAGAAATATAATACTATTTATATATATGTCAGAGGAAGAGTTTAATGCACCGGAACCTGACCCCGATCCTCCGGATCCTCCGGACCTTCCAAATCAACCTGATGTTACTCCGCCTGTAACTGACCCACCTAATGTTCCGGATCCACCGGATACAAATATAGACCCTCCTGATGATGTAACTCTTCCACCATAGATTTTTTGTACTGTTAGGGGGATTGCGGCTCGGAGGCCGCAATGACGAGAACTAGAGAATGATTTTGTACTGTTAGGGGATTGCGGCTCGGAGGCCGCAATGACGAACGCTAGAGAATGATTTTGTACTGTTAGGGGGGGATTGCGACTCGGAGGCCGCAATGACGAACGCTAGAGAATAATAATGTAAAAGAGCGGCTGGAAAACAGTCGCTCTTTTTTCTCTATGATTTTCTTTGCTTACTTTATGTTGAAGTATGTGTTCATGCCCGGGTAGTAGGCTGCTGAGCCAAGTTCTTCTTCGATTCTTAAAAGTTGGTTGTATTTGGCAACTCTATCACTTCTTGATGGTGCGCCTGTTTTAATTTGTCCTGCGTTTACTGCTACAGAAATATCAGCGATTG
>JAITFR010000111.1 GCA_031281255.1 Oscillospiraceae bacterium | reverse complement strand
TTTGTCCGCAAACAAAAATGCTGTATATGGCTTCCCATACACAGCTTACGACGGTTTACGATTTATTATTGCTTGATTTGGTGTAATCAATACAATATAATATATCTACGGCGTAGAGTCTCTATTGTGTGTGTGGGCTTCTTCCACATATGCAGGTCGTGGGGTGTGACACCACCTCACGGCTGCCGTTGCATTTCTGCTTTTAATACATTATATACTATCATAATTTGATATGCAATATGAATTTTTTATTTTCAAGTGGTCATTTTGACCACTTGAAATATTTCTGTTTGATCTGTAGTACAAACAGTTGATATCAAGAGTTAATCTTTTATCATCTTAGTTTATGAGTAGCTTAGGATATCTTATATTAACTCTTTAGCTCGTTTTATAGCAGGCTGTATTATTAAGTTATATCTTTCGTTAATCATAAGTTCCAGAAATTGCTTATGAGTATCAGTAATACTGGGAGTTGTATAAATTATTTTAATAATATGATTTAGATTTATTTGTGAACCTATTTTTATTATTGCATCTAAAACATCTTTACTTGTTGTGGTTTGAAGGAAATTTGCATATTGAATTTTAACACCTTCTATAAGTAATGATGAAGATGGAAAAGAATATATTCTTTGTTCTATTTCACTTCTATCATTAATTATTTCTATCATTCCTTGTTCACTTAAAGCAGGGTATAAACACGATGCACAATCATATATCGGAGCAATTTTTGCATCACTTTTATTCTCATTAATTAAGAAACCCCAGTTTCCATTATGTCTATCAAAGTTACCTAAAAAAGCATCTACTACAAACATTTCCCAAAAAAAGTTTATTAACAGTTTTTCATCAATTATTTGTTGTTCACGAATTGCATGTAAAACATCATCAAGCTCTTTTCCGTAACCGCTTTCTTCACTATCAATAATAGAGTTTTTTAGATGTGCAAAATCTTTAAGTATATAACCGTCAACTTCAAAATCCTTGCAAGCAACTGTTATTTTATCTCCGTAAGTTCCTAACAAAGTCTCTTGAGCATTTAAACCTAGTGTATTGATTATCCTGCATGAAATGTCTTCACATATACTACTATTAGTGTATATTTTTTTATATTCTCTTTTGTTTTTTGAAGGAAACTTTAGCATATAGTTTACATTGTTAATAATAATGCCAAATTTACTCCCATTTGCACCACCATAGTATTTCATGGGATTTCGTTTGTAATCATTAAAATTATATAAATCTCTATTTTCCAATATAACACCTCACAAATAAGCTTCTCTAAGCATTTCTGCGGTGATGTACGATATTTCTTTATTATGAAATGCTGCATTTATAGAACCTTGTACTTCATTATATAAACAGTCTAAATATGACGGTTTACTTTCATAACCATTATTAAGAGCTTTAAGGTCATTTTGCAAATATCTTGGTAATGACTTAAAAACAATGCTATCTTCTGTTAAATATTCTGATGCTATGTTATTGCTCATTTTTTGCTCTCTTAAAAATACTATGCTTGTATTGTAGCATAAAGCAACTCCAGTATGCAAAAATTTCTCTAGCTTATACTACAAAAAAGATGATAATAGAGTGCTGACTGACAAAGAGATAATTGACCTGATAAAACAATATTATTTCAACCACCTACCGTGCAAACGTAAACGGTATACTCCTCGTTGCTGTCAAGACCTAAAGCTTCATCACAGAGCTTCTGGTTGTATGCAGCAATGCAACAGCTTCCTAGACCCATAGCAGCCGCAGACAGCATAAGATTCTGACCCACATGACCCAAGTCAATCAGCACTACACGATGCGCACATACACTATATCGCCACTCGGCACGATATGCTACACACGACAAAAACACAACCACAGGTGCATCGCTTGCCCATTTTTGTCCTGCCAGCATATTTGTAACACGTTTCTTGTGTTCGGGAAAATCACTGACAAAACTTATCGCTACACGTTTCTCACCGATATTTTCCAATGGTAAATAATGATAAACACCGGGCTTTAAGCCTTCGACATTTTGTACAATGAAGTAAGTTTCAAATGGATGCCTTGCACCACCGCTTGCTACCGGACGAAGTGTTGCATAGTTTTGACCTTTTATTTCTTGAATACCTTGTGTACTCCAGAGCAAAAATGCAAGTTGATTTTGCGTCATGGCTACTTTTTTATCATAGACACGAAGACTACGTCGAATGTCCAGAAGCTTTTTATAAGAGTCGGTAACTACAGCATCATCAAAGTCTGCTGATAACTCTATTATCTCTCCCTTTGCATCTTTGCTAAGTGGTGGTTGTGTTAGCTTTTTTTCCTGATCACTGCATATCATAGTTTTGCTAAAGTCAGGACATTTCATAAAATCACGATTGTTGTTAATTTCTTCCCAAAGCCCCTCATTACGATTGTCTTTACTCATAGCTGTACCCCTCCTAAAATTCAATCTGCATTTTTAACATATCATCTTCAACCTTTGCTGAGATTTTGATGTTTATTTGTGCAACGAGTTCTTTTGCAATTGCAAGCCCTAACCCTGTGTTTTTGCTTGTGCGTGATAAGGCGGTTGTGTAAAACCTTTCAAAGATTTTATAAATTTCAATATCATCCAAATCTGCTTTATTTGCGATTTCTATTACATTTCTACTAAGCTTTACTAGCAAATACTCTTTACCATGATCACATACATTTTTAGCAGATTTTTTAATATTCGTTTAAGTAATAACGGCTCACAAAGAACATTTATCTGTTCATTTGAGATTTCTACATCTATTGTAAAACCTTTGTTTTTCAGATCATTATAAAACTTCTTGCGACAATAGGAGTAGTGCTTCTGTTCCCGAAAAAGCAGAATGTGAAGCATAATCGTTCAACTTGAGCAAATCGCACAGCATATTATTTATATGTACATCATCTTCAACAATTAGTATATTTTCCATGTTACAAGTATACAGAGGTGTGTTTAGATGTCAAGAGTATCAGGAGTGACAGAATAAGAAAAAACATTTACTTGATATAAACGCACAAATAGTATATAAAGTGTCTTACATCTATTAAATACTATGGAGTATTTTTATGAAAGAATTACTCGCAACTCTTAGAAAAAACCGAACCCCCTATATGGGTTTTTATCTGTTTTATATATTGGCTTCGTTGATTTTGTCCGCATGTGTGATTGTAGGACAGGTTCTTGTCGGCGATATGGGGCAAGCCGCTTTTCAATTTGACACAACAGCGATTTTCCAATTTTTACTAATTTTAACCGGTGTAATGGTTATAAGAGCTGTTTTTTCAGCTCTGTCTGTATTGCTTTTAGGACATTTTACAGGAAAAGTTGAGTATAGCTTTAGAGTTAATTTTGCTAATTTTATTTTACGACAACCATTTGCAAAATTTGAAAAAACCAACAGTGGTGAAAACTTATCAACTTTTACAAATGACTTACCACAAGCCGCACAGCTTGTTTCAAACGGTATTCTTTTTATGGTATCAGACTTGATGTTACTTTTTGTAGCATTAGGATATATGTTTTATATTAACTGGTTATTTACTTTGATTTTTGTTGCTATGTTTCCTGTTCTTGCGTTGATACAAGCACTTATATCTATACCAATACAAAAAATACAAAAAGTTGTCACTGACACAAGAGCGGGTTTTAATACTGTGGTTAATGATTCGTTACAAAACCCTGCAACTGTTATCGCTTATGCACTT
>JAITFR010000092.1 GCA_031281255.1 Oscillospiraceae bacterium | reverse complement strand
TAATTTGGTCACTTGCATCATGGGTAGTCATGTCGTTCATGTCGATATTTACTATATTACCGGGTGAGGATGTGTGGAAGTTTATTGATTCTACAGGGTTTCACCCGCTTTTAGTAACGTTGATGTTTTTTACGCTTACTGTAGCTTTCACTTTTTTTGCAATTGCAAAAGGCGTTTTTTCTCAAGTTGTGTTGTTTTTCTCTACATTGAAAAACAATGCTGAAAACAAGATTATCACGACAGACAAGATATACCTGAGTAAACCAAAAGTGTGGATTATTAGCTTTAGTATGCTAATAGTGTCAATTATCATTTTTATAATTATGTTTTTTATCCAATACGAACCCACCGGTGTGTTAATCGATGAGCTCATTGAAGATGTAAGAGAACAGCCAAACATCGTCTATACATACACAGTTACAGAATCACGGATGCACAGTTTCGATTTGAAATTGTTAGCTAAAGGTTTCATCACTGTGTTTAATGTTTACAATAATGATGGCAATTTAATCTTTAACTGGTCTGCTGAAGAGTTAACATCTACATTTGGATTGGGGCTTAAAGAGGGTGAAATTACGTTATCCTTCATATTTTTGACTGATTATGATTCACTTGTTAAACATTTTGAGGAATCAGGGCATAGTGAACTAATTAATGACGACGAATGGCAGAGGTATAGAGATGTGTTACTCACTGGTAGCGATTCTTATACTGCTTCTCTATTTTTACGTATACGTTAACAAAGTGTTGCTTCAATGTAGTTAAAAAATGGGATATAATCTCCGTTTTTGAACGTAGTCTTGTGCAATTTGTTAAGATATTATTTCTCTGTATGCGGAGTAATACCTGTCGCCTAGTTCGTATATGGCAGCGCGGGAAAAATGTATTTCATCCTCGTTGCCATCTGCTTCCGCTCCATATTCTTCATAATTAGATTTTAACCCGTAAGTTTCTACAAAAGCGGAGTATTTAACTAATTCACATACAGCACGGATTGCTTCTATTACCGGTGTACAAATTTCTATGTTTTTTTGTTTCCACAACTGCACAAAATCTCCTGCAATAAAAGGAAGATTTGGTTGTTTAAACTCGTCTCGCACAGTCTGTACAAGTGTTGAAAGATTACTGTAGTGCGTATCGAAGTCCACTCCATTACCGGCATCAGTTTCTCCTTGATGCCACAGAAATGCAATCAGTCGGTTTCCACTATTAAGATTAATCGCAGTTTTAACCATTTCCATCATTTGCAGAAAGAGATCATCCTTTAGCCCCCACCGATTATCAGAAAAACCTGTGCCACCAACCGCTGCACGTATAATCAACAAGTTGCGGTCTTTTGCTAACTGATTATCCCCAATATAGCGCCTGGCAAACTCCAAAGAAAAATCGCTCCTGATTTGATTTCCGACTACACGTTCCTGAGCTGTCGAAATTGTGAAATCTTGATTTAAGTGCCATACTCTACCATCAGGGTAGTATGGATTTGATACATAACCATGTCCTGTTCCGTCACTGTTTGATTGGCCTCCTTGAATAATAATGTCAAACTTCTCTTTACTAAAATCCTTTAGCATAATTCTTCCATCCTTTTCTCACAATATCCACAGCGGTCGATACCGCTTCTTGATACTAATCTTGGTGAATATGTGTCTGATCTTGTTATACACGCCGGGTTTACACATTCACCCGGAGCGGCATCAGGGTCATTTTCGGTTATTGGTGGATGTTCTCTGGGAAGGTGCATAAACTCAAGCAAAAGTGCCATACGGATTAACATTCCGTATCTTGCTTGTTCAAAAGCCTGATTTCTCAGGCTTTTGGGTTTGTGTCACCAGTGGTGACACCTTTGGCTCCCCAGGTTGGACTCGAACCAACGACCCTGCGGTTAACAGCCGCATGCTCTACCAGCTGAGCTACTGAGGATTATCAAGCGGTATGCTACATCATCATAAGGCATTTGTCAAGAGTGATACCGCTAAAAGACTTGGTTACGTGCGTTTTTGCTGCTCTTTATCCGACTGCAAACTCTGTGAAAAAAGCTGCTACCACCAAATCTACGGTCGGACTATCTAAGTCTGCATTAACTTGTCTAACAATTCTGTTTGCGATATTTTCAAGGTTTCTTTCAGTGGTGAGCTCTTCCATTGTCAGAGTTCCAAGAACGGATAAAACAGCATTTCTAACGATAAAGTTATTGTCTGTAAGCTCGTCAATTGCATTTTCGTCAATGACTTCAAATATAATTAGACATCTAACTTGTCTGCGAGGGTCTTCATCGTTAAAGTTCGTCGAAAACTGAGCACCGGGGCTAAATGTGTAACGATGACGTATTCTTGTTTCTGTTTCACAAGCGGTTAGTATAAACGTACTTATTAGTACAAGAGCGAGTATTAACGCAATTCTTTTTATCATTGTTTTTTTCAAAATTGTACCCTCCGGTTCATGATTATAGTCTAACATACACTGATTTTAATTAAATGTCAATATTTCAAAGCGAATTGTTATATTAAATCTGTCTTTTTTAGCATAACAATTCATTTTATACGCTATTTTCAAATATTTGTTGTTGATGTTCTATTTTTTGTGTGGTATAGTCTCATGTATATAATTTTTTATTAGTATTTTATGTCATGTTTTATGATAATATTTGTTGTCATTACAGGATGCTTTTATGAGTATTAGAAAAAGAATCTTTATTTCAATGATTGCATTAACCGTTGGATGCGGTCTAGCTGTTTTTATTTCGTCGTTTATTTTGTTCAATCGAGAAGTAACCGCAGCTTCAAACGATGCTAGTCATACAGCAGAAAATGTTGTCCGTCACGAAATGTTAATTCTTAAAGCAAGTGCATATAATGCTGTACTTGGTCTTTCTGATAATAGGGAATTAAAAGATGCGTTAATTGCTAATGATCATGAAAGAATTGCAGAGTTTGCATACTTTTTACATGGTACTGCATTGATTGATTATTGTTCTATTCTTGATACTTCCGGTAACATTATTATTAGAACTCATGATCCTGATAGTTATGGCGATAACGCAGCGTATCAACCACAAATTGCAGCCGCTCTTGAAGGTCGGCAAGAAGTTCATATAATTCAAGGGAAAATTGTTAGGCTCGGGATTTCTGCCGGAACTCCAATATATGATGATGATATGAACCTGATTGGTGTTTTAACCTTAGGATATAGGTTAGATACACTTGACTTTGTATTAGGTTTAAAGATTTTAACAAGTTGTGAAATTACAATTTTCCGTGATGACATCAATGTAGTGTCAACATTAATTTATGAAGATGGTAGCTATATTAAAGATACTGTTGCAGCACCACACATAAGCCGTTTGGTTTTGGCTGGTGAAACATATGTAAGCAGGATGATGTTGTTCGATAGAAGTATGCTTGCACGATACATTCCGCTATTTGGTGCAAATAATGAAGTTGTTGGCATGGTCTTTATAGGAACCTTTACTGATAGTGATGTTTTAAAAATCACACTCTTTGCAATAATCGGTGCAAGTATCACTGTTGCAATTCTAATGGTTTGTCTTCTTATTGCAGGTGTCTTGGCAGAAATTATTGACACTCGCATGAATACAATCCTTGCTTCTTTAAACAAAGCGAACAAAGTAAAATCAGAGTTTTTAGCGAATATGAGCCATGAGCTTAGAACACCTCTTAATGCAATCGTTGGTATGACAAATATTGGACGTAAAGCAAAAGTCATTAATGATAAAAATAACGCTTTTGAACGTATTAGTGAGGCTTCCGCTCATTTAGTCAGTATTATGAGCGACATTCTTGATATGACAAAGCTTGAAAGTAAGCAATTTGAGCTTGTGCCAACTGCTTTTGATTTCTCAAAAATGGTTGAAAGTATTTTTGTTATTGTTCAGCATCAAGCAGATGATAAAAAACAAACCGTAACTGTGAATGTTGATAAAACTTTACCACAATTTGTAATTGGTGACAGTCAAAAAATTGCACAGATTATGAAAAACTTATTAAATAATTCTGTAAAATATACTCCTGAAGGTGGAAAAATTGCTCTTGATATCACCTTAGAAAATGAAAATGATAAAATCATAACACTAAATATTATTGTTTCTGATAATGGAATTGGTATATCTGACGAGCATCAGGCAAAACTCTTTGAAGCGTTTGAACAAGCAGAAAACAGTGCAACTCGTGAGTATGGTGGCACCGGGCTTGGGCTGGCTATTGTAAAACATATTGTAGACTTAATGGGTGGCAACATAAGTCTTGAATCTGAGATTAGCAAGGGTTCACGTTTTACTATCACTATTCCTGTAGAGCGTTACGATGAAGGTTGTGATGACGATTCATTAAAAGATAACATTACAGAGGATGATATATATTCTGATGATTATGTTGATGATTTTAGCAGCAAGTGGCTTTTAGTTGTTGAAGATGTTGATATAAATCGCGAAATTGTGATTGCACTGCTAGAGCCGACAAAGATAAAAATTGATTGTGCAGAGAACGGTCAGGAAGCTGTTGATAAGTTTATGTTCAGCCCTGAAAAGTATGATATTGTATTTATGGATTTGCAAATGCCTGTTATGGGTGGTCTCGAGGCTACAAGAGAGATTCGCAAAATGGAAAAAGAAAAACGTAAGCGTAGTCATTTACCAATTGTTGCTATGACTGCAAACGTTTTTCAAGATGATGTTGATGCTTGCCTTGAAGCCGGTATGGACGACCACTTAGGTAAACCGTTGGATTTAAGCATTGTCTTTAAGGTGTTAAGAAGGTATTTGACGTAGAAGATAAAAAATATTTTAGGAGATAGCCTCTAAGGTTATCTCCCTATTTTGGTGGGCCCAAGAAGACTTGAACTTCCGACCTCACGATTATCAGTCGTGCGCTCTAACCAGCTGAGCTATGGGCCCATAGCAAATCTCGTTTGTATTAAAGTGGTATTTACTGCAATTTTGGTGGAGATGAGCGGGATCGAACCGCTGACCCCCTGCTTGCAAAGCAGGTGCTCTCCCAGCTGAGCTACACCCCCACATACTCGCAATAATACCATATTTCAATTATCTATTTTTAGACATTGATAGGATTATGTCGCTTTTTCTTCCATTTGTCAAGGAGTTTTTAATCCATTTCATTTTTTTCCTGTTAGAATCATACAATTTGAATGAAAATAAGCATTATATAGGACATGATTTTTATGTTCAAATATGTATAAATGTTTTCTCTTTTTACTTGCTTTTACAATAAAAAATTGATAGAATGGATTAGCAAAAATCAATCTATGAAAGGGTTGTGTTAGAATATGAATTCCGCCACCGATATATGGAGTAAGGTTCTTGATATTCTCGGCAAGGATTTAACTCAAACAGCTATAACTACATGGTTTGATGACTGTAGTGCTGTTGACTTGTCGGGAAGCCGTTTAATACTCCACACTCCGTCCGAATACAAAAAAGCAGTTATTGAGGAACGCTTTTTAGGTTCTATAAAAAATGCTCTTAACGAACTTTTTTCTACGCAGGATTTTGAAATAAAAATCCTTAACGACAATGAGCTGAAAACCATGAAAGAAGCACCGTCAGAAACCGATTA
>JAITFR010000032.1 GCA_031281255.1 Oscillospiraceae bacterium | reverse complement strand
CTTATGTAAATCTTTATCCGACAGGTCACGATTCTGATATGACTGAAAGATTAGAGATGGTTCGCATAGAAAACGGTGCATGGGAAGCTGTCAAACAAGGTGATTTGGCAAATGTTTATTATACTTTTACTGTTTTTGTTGACGGATGGGAAAGAGAAGCTGTTGACCCTTATGCAAGAGCTGCCGGTGTAAATGGTCGCAGAGGAATGGTTGTTGACTTGGAAGCCACCAATCCAACCGGTTGGTTTGATTATAAAGTACCGGGTTTTACAAATCCTGTAGATGCTGTTATTTACGAGCTTCATGTGCGGGATTTTTCAATTAATGAAACCTCAGGAATGGTAAACAGGGGTAAATACCTTGCGTTTACCGAAACAGGAACTACAAACCCTGATGGTTTATCAACCGGAGTAGATTATCTCGTAGAGCTTGGCGTTACGCATATTCATCTGCTACCTGTATTTGATTTCAGGTCAATAAACGAGCGTGAGTTAGATCGTGGAGATTTTAACTGGGGTTATGACCCGGAGAACTACAATCTGCCGGAGGGTTCATACTCGACTGACCCTTATGATGGAAATGTGCGTATAAATGAGTTTAAGCAAATGGTTCAATCCCTGCATCAAAACGGTTTGCTTGTGGTTATGGATGTTGTATACAATCATACAGGTGCTACAGCAGACAGTAATTTAAACTTGTTAGTACCGGATTATTATTATCGCCATAATCCGGCAACAGGACGTTTTTCAAATGGTTCAGGTTGCGGAAATGAAACAGCATCAGAACGTGCAATGGTACGCAGATTGATTATAGATTCTGTTGTATATTGGGCGACAGAATATCGTATAAATGGTTTTCGTTTTGACTTAATGGGTTTACACGATATTGAAACGATGAATCTAGTCCGTGAAGCTTTGGACGAAATCGACCCGACAATAATCATTTACGGTGAGGGTTGGACAGGTGGAGGTACTCCGCTACCAAGAGAGCAACAGGCCTTAAAAGATAATGCTCCAATGTTGCATGAGAGAATTGCAGTTTTTTCAGATGATATGAGAGATGGCATAAAAGGTCATGTTTTTAACGCATCACAACCCGGTTTTGTTAATGGCGACCCAAGAAAACGTGTTGATGTTATGTTTGGTGTTGTTGCCTCTGTAAGGCATCCGCAGATTGATTATGCAAGTATGTCATATTCAAAAGCTCCTTGGGCTCTTGCTCCTACACAAACTGTAAACTATGCTTCCGCACATGATAACCTCACGCTGTGGGATAAGCTGGTTGTTACCAATCCGAGTGCAAGTGATGATGAATTACTGGCGATGAACAGAATGGCTGCACTTCTTGTGCTCACATCGCAGGGTATTCCTTTTATTCATGCAGGAGAAGAGATTGCACGCACTAAGGATGGTGACGAAAATAGTTATAAATCACCGGATTCTGTAAATATGATACGCTGGGAGGATAAAAAAGAACGCACTCCCCTGTTTGAGTATTACAAAGGTTTAATAGCATTACGAGCAAATCACCCAGCATTTAGATTACGAACAGCCGCAGAAATAAATGATGCAATAACATTTATCGACACAGAGATTCATGTGCTTGCTTATACACTCGACGGAACTATTGTTGGTGATGAAAAGTTTCTTGTTGCAGTAAATACAGACGATAAACCTTATACACTTGAGCTGCCGGAGGGTAATTGGACAGTTGTTACTGATGGAAAAAGAGCAGGATATACACATTTGTTTGAGGTACCGGAAAACACTATAATACTTGAACCACAATCGGGTTATGTCTTGGTAAACAGTGCTTTTGACGGCCCTCGTGAGAGATGGTCAATAAACTCCGCACCAAGCTGGCTTTTAGCTGTTATGGCTTTAGGAGCAACTCTAATCATAGGCGGATTAGTTGCTACACCAATATTGTTGAGAAATAGAAAAACAAGAGAATAGAAAGTAGAAAGTAGAGAGTAGATAATAGATAGTAGAGAGTGAAGATTTTACTTTGAAAGGAAACATTGTTATGAAAAAGATTACAGCTATTTTAATCGCATTATTACTATTGGTTACAATTGTAGCAGCCTGCGGGCCGGGACCTGTCGTTCTCTTGCCGGGAGACGACCCAAATCAAGGACAAACCGGAAACGATGACTCCAAAGTGCTTAGGATTTGGTATGATAATGATGAACGCTTTGATGAACTGCAACAAAGATTTAATGCAATTCATCCTGATATCACAATCGAATACGAGCGTGTATCTCACACAGAAGCTCGCGGAAGATTACAACTCGATGGACCTGCCGGTATCGGTCCCGATGTTTTCTTCCTGCCACATGATCATATTGGAAATGCAATACTTGACGGGCTTATAGAACCTATTGACTCAACCTTACAGGCAACATTACAAACAACCCTGCATAAAGGAGCGGTTGATACTGTGACTGTTGATGGCTCTATGTATGCAGTGCCTGTCACACTGGAAAATATTGCACTATTTTACAACAAAGACCTTTGGGGCGAAACACCACCAACAACAATGGAAGAAATTATCGACTTTGCACAGACATATAATAACCGCCACCTTAATAAGTGGACAATTATGTGGCAGATAAATGATGCATATCATAACTATATGTGGTTTAGTGTTCATGGCATGGAGTTTATGGGTCCAAATCAAGATGATTATAGAAAACCGGGATTTGATACACAAGCTGCGTATGATGGAATAAGCTATATGCTATATCTGCGTGAGAATTTGTTTGATGTTCCATCCGGAGATGCAGGATATGGTGCTACTGTAGCAATGTTCCAAAATGGAAACGTACCTCTCACAATTTCCGGTGAGTGGGCAATTGCAACAGCAAAAGATAATGATATAAACTTTGGTGTTACAAAGCTTCCAACAGTTAATGGAAAACAACCAATTTGTTTCCTTGGAATTCGTGCAGCATGTATGTCAAGCTATACAAAAAATCCCGAGCTTGCCAAACTATTTCTTGAGTTTTTATCAAATGAACACGGTGCTGCATTTTTCTACGAGGCTGAAAACAGATTACCCACATTTCTTGACCATTCACGTATCCCCGGTCTAAGTGATGACCAGTATCTTGCAGGAATTCTTGAGCAAACACCATACACAGTACCAATGCCGATTATTCCCGAGGTTAACATGGGAGGTTGGGATGGTTTACTTGATTTATTTGTTTTTGCATGGGATGGTCAGCTCACAGTAGCAGAATCTCAAATAAAAGCAATGGACACGTACAGAACATTACTACAAGCCGCAGGCAGAGA
>JAITFR010000014.1 GCA_031281255.1 Oscillospiraceae bacterium | reverse complement strand
AATAGTCAATACAAAGATACTGCTTGGCAATTTATTAGAGAAAGCCTTTTACCAAATACAACAGTCACTTATCCAAAATATTTAACATTGCGAATAGATGATTTTGAAGAACATATGAGTTCTACTTCAATGTCTATTGAGAGAGAAGATGCTTTTTGGGATATGATAAATAGTGCTACTGTGCTTAAGGAAATAAGCGGAACCTTACTTTCATTAATTACAGAAAGTGTCGAAGATTACATTAATGGACTGCAAACAGCAGAACGAACAGCAGAAATTATCCAGAGTAAGGTGTCGATATATCTATCAGAGCGAAGTTGATAGACGATACTGTTTTATTCATCTCACGCCATGAGCCAATGAAAATCATGATGAAGCATTAGTTTAGAGGAATACTTTCTATGAAAGCAGTAATTCAAAATTACTTAAAATACCCAACACGCACCATAGTATATATGGTTTTGTTGATATAAAACGTTTTTTAAGATATACTAAGAACAAGGAATAATAAAATAGTCAGGAGTCAAAAATGCGTAAAAAGAAAATATATCTTGACACTTCTGTAATCAGCTATCTTAGACAAGATGATACTCCCGTACAAATGGCAGAAACACAACAATTATGGGATTTAATAAAACTTGGTGAGTACGATGTATTTATATCTGATGTTATGATTACTGAGTTGTCGAATTGTATTGAACCTAAACGTTCTGAATTACTTGCGTTAATAAACGATATTGAATACACATTAATTGAAGTAGACGGAAATGAAGAAATTGCATTACTTGAAAAGGAAATAAAGAGTTTAAGCATTCTACCAGCTAAAAAGATTTTCGATAGGCTTCATATAGCAGCTGCAATATATTGTAGTTGTAATATTATAGTATCATGGAATTTTGGACACATGGTAAATGTAAAAACAATAGATGGAGTTCGTATACTTTGTTTGTCAAATAATATTAGTCCGATAGATATATATTCGCCGCCGGTGTTACTTGAAAGGAGCATATCAGATGATTGAAAATTCTACAGTATACCAGTCTTTTAATGTTAATGACATAAGACGTATGCGCGATGAAGCTGAAATACATTATCGCAATATGAGTTATGAGGAAATAACAAAAGATATACATGAGCGTGCAAAAATTGGTTATGCTATTATGGATAGTCTTCGACACAAAAAAGCTACTCAGTACAGCACGTAATGTAAAACCGCATACGGTTTCATAGATAACCCAAAATGTTAAAATACACCTTACTCATTCGAGTTTACTGCAACTACAAACATAGCAAACAACACTTTTACAGCTCAAGGAATAATTTCTGCAAACCCATAAGTATTAAAGACTAGTAAATGCGGATATAACTCCGCATTTACTAACAAACATTCATACCATTAACTACAATTATTTACACAAAAAATCAAAGGTTTATAAGGAGATAAAGCATGAAAAAGCACATAAGAATCTCAGAAAAGCATTTATTGTTAGTTTTAGTAGTAATCATAATTACAATAACAATTACAGGTTGCAAAGATGAAGATATACCGGATGAACTTATCGATGTTATTTTAATAAACATCGATGTACCAAGTGTTGAAGAGATAAAAGAGTTCATAAACACAAAAACGGACTTAACAGCTTCAGATGATTTAGTTATAAATGCTCCGGATGAGATATACAACATAGCCGAGCTATCATCTATTTGGGAAAATACTCAATCAGATAGTGAGCAACACCGAGCTTTTAATGAAATATTTTCATTCATATTCCCGGATAGAGAAATGGATAATAATTTCTTTTTTGATCTTGATGGAATATTAAAATATGACGAAAGTGAATATGGACTACAAGAGTATAACAATGAGATAGCAATGGCTTTTGGTAGTCCAGTTGGCAATAACTATACACGTATCAACAGAGGTAGAGGAGTTTCATTGGTAGGAATAATGCCTGATTATGGTAGATATCCTAGTGTATATGCATTTGAACCGGCAAGACATTTTGAACGTGTTACAACACATCAGCCAAGTAGTACTATCAGTTATCAACTACTAGATGGTGAACGTCCTATTAACGAAGCAGTTGCGGTTTTTGAAGAGTTTATAAACAGTCTGCCATTACTACAAAACCCAACTATGGATATGCGTGTTATGGAAGTTGATGTGCTAAAAGTTGGTGAAGATTTGTATGGGTACAATTTTATCACATCAAAAGTGTATGGAAATATACCATTTGACTATATGAGATCCGGTACCAATTGGCAACCAACAGAAGTAACAAAAAATTACTTTTTTTTCTTAGGTTATGGGTTTATGCTAGTGAGTTACGAAGTGGATTCGATATATGGACTACAAAGATTAAATGAGGTATCTCCAACAAAAACAGTTGACTCAATAATATCAATAAATCAAGCACTAGAGCAGGTAAGTGATGCACTAACTGATGCAGTTGAGCTCATAGTTGAGAGAATTGACCTGGTTTACATTGGCAAGGATTATACTTATCCAGATGTTGAAAGGACCAAAGCAATCAGCCAAACCACTACTGCATGGAAGGTGAGATTATACAATGTAAATGATAATTTTAGATATATAGCTTATGTAGATGCAGCAGATGGTAGTAACTTTAGATATTATACACAAACAAATTAATCATAATAATTTTGGTACTAGTTATGAAAACAATACGAGTTATTCAATCAAATCTTAAAAGAGTTATCACAAATCCTGCATTTTATGCGTGTGTTTTGTTAACTGTGATACTGTGCTTTTCAGCAACCATATATACAGACTATACGCAAAAAGATTATTCAATATACTCAGTTTTTATGGAGTTTAGCAGAGAAGATATGTTGTGGTATACAGACTTATCATCATATTCTGCTCTGGTGCATGGAAGTGGTAGTTGGTTATCATTGTTTATTCCAATATTAGCTGCATTTACATTTATCCCGCTACTGTGTAATGAACGAAGCTCCGGAGCTATGCGATACCTATCATTTCGTGTATCTAAGTTAAGTTTTGGAAGTGGTAACTATATTTCTGCACTCTTAGTGGGAGGTTTGGCAATATTGTGCGGATTTATAGTGTTTGCAATTGCTGTATACATCATGTTTCCAAATATTTCAGAGTATAGTGAATTTGATCAAGAAATATATTTCCAATGGTTATCATACTCATATAGGTTTTTCGATAATTTTGGTTTTCCATATCTGGTATTACTAAAACTCTTAGAAATGTTTATATATGGTATGTTATCAGTAATACCGGCATTACTTTTAACCAGTGTTTTACGTAATAAATATTTGATTATTTGTATTCCATTCTTTTTTGTTTATACAATATCACAGATAGTTATAAGGTTTTCATACGATGCATTACCACCATTGTTAATTGCATTATTTAATCCATCTACTCCAAGTCGTATATTTTCATCAGGAAGTTATACTATTTGGATTTTAGTTTTTTACACAGCATTGATTATATGCTCATATCTATTTTATATAATCATGCTTAATAGGAGAGTAGATTATGGGGAGTAAGATTAGCTTGCGTGCTATCTGGTATACAGCCAGAAGTGAGTTTTTAAGATGGATAACAAATCCTCGAATTATTATTGTAGGCATACTAATAGTTTGTATATATACTTTAGCAGTGGAACCTCTGCTTGA
Organism: Oscillospiraceae bacterium; assembly: GCA_031281255.1. GTDB lineage: Bacteria > Bacillota > Clostridia > Oscillospirales > Oscillospiraceae > WRMH01. The sequence goes on along the minus strand of JAITFR010000014.1, from coordinate 1,727 downwards.
GCGTGTTGAAAGATTTGGGGAACCACTAAATATGCTTGAGCCATTTATTGCAGTTGGAAACTCAGGAATATTGGTTATGCTGATGCCATGTGTATTTATTATTCTCATAAGTGATTTTCCGGTGATAAATCCGGGAACTTTACCATTTATTATTCGTGCCGGAAAACACAACTGGTTTTTTGGACAAATGCTTTTTATGATAATCTGTATTATTGTATTCATTCTTATAATATTTGTATCATGTGCATTAATGAGTCAAGGAACTTTTTCGTCACATTGGAGTGATACTGTAACTAAGTTTAATGCGGAGTTTCCTGATGAAATGCATCATTATGCGTCAGAATTACTTCCGTCAAATCTATATAATCAAGTTCATATATTTACTGCTTTATTTACAACAATACTGATGATGGTATTATACTTTATATTCTTAGCATTAATCTTATGTATAGCAAAAATGCTTTATTTACATTCAGCAGGAATATTTTCAGTTTTCTCAATAATATCATTAGGTGTTATGACAACAGCATTAAGATCACCGCTCATGTGGATTTTCCCTATGGCTAATACAATAGTTTGGCTTCATTATCACGAAATATTACGTCAACCTGTGCGGTTAATATCGACTTCTATTTTGTACTTTGCTGTATTAATAACTGTTTCTACTGTGATTAATTTGATTATATTAAAAAGATTACAATTTACAAACATTGAGTATGGGAGTGTGTAAGTGATGATAGTTGTAGATAGTGTTAATTTAACAATTAATAAAACAAAAATACTAAAAGATGTAACAATATCATTTGAACAAGGAAAAATCCATGGTCTTATAGGTCGTAATGGTAGTGGCAAAACCATGTTAATGAAGTGTATATGTGGATTTGTAAAACCAACGTCGGGTGAGATAACAGTTGCAGGCTTGCGAATAGGCAAGGATTGTGATTTCCCCAAAAATACCGGAATTATTATAGAAACTCCTGCATTTATACCGTACTACAGCGGATTTAAAAATCTGAAACTTTTATCTGAACTAAGTGGTACTATTGATAAGCAAAGAGTGCGTGAGAGTATGATTGAGGTTGGACTAGACCCGGATTTACGGCGGATGGTCAGAAAATACTCATTAGGTATGCGACAACGCTTAGGGCTTGCCCAAGCAACTATGGAAAATCCCAACTTGCTTATACTTGATGAACCTATGAATGGTTTAGATAAAGACGGCGTTCGTGATATGAGAGAATACTTTTTATCATTAAAAGAAAAAGGTAAAACAATTCTAATTGCCAGTCACTCTGCTGAAGACATAGAAACTTTGTGTGATACTGTGTGCGAGATGGACAAAGGCAGCTTGTATGTAAAGTGATAATTTAAACCAAAAAATGAAAAACAAATCACCTGTAGATTCAAGTGATTTGTTTTTGGGGATTGTTTTGTAACAGCCCCAACGATGCATAAATAAGATTCTTTGGTCACAACGCCACGCTAGCGTGGCATTACTCCCTCAGAATGACACATATGGGTGTCATCCTGAGCAAAGCGAAGGATCTTTTTGAATATAAATGAGTTTTGCAACAGCCCCTTTTACGCTAATTTTAATATTACACTTATTCGCTGCCGTCAATAAATGCGTCTTGGACAGCACCGCCACCTTTACTCATGTTGTACAAGTTGCCTGTACGCATTTTTGCAACTACCTTCATGAGAATCTGCTGGAAGAACTCAACTCC
>JAITFR010000152.1 GCA_031281255.1 Oscillospiraceae bacterium | reverse complement strand
TTTTTTTTGCTACTTTCCACTCACTAATGAGGGAGTTGTAAGTATCGCGTCCTGCTGTTGTAATGCTGTAGTATCGCCGTCTTGCTCCGGTTTGCTCGTCACCCCAATAAGACGAGATGCAACCTGCTTGCTCAAGACGTCGAAAGGCGGTATATAATGTGGCTTCTTTAAGCTCGTAATCACCACCGGTTCTTTGCAAGATGGATTTGTTGATTTCATATCCGTAGTTATCACTATCCATCAGCCGTGCGAGAATGATTGTATCGGTGTGACCTCGTAAGAGATCGGCTGCAATCGACATAATTCCTTACTTTCCTTTCCTAAAACATTCTAGTTTTGTTGCTAGCGTTGTATACAATAACACGAAATACCTCGCCTGTCAAGGTATATTATTAAATAATTTATATATTTTATTATTGTACATAAAAATGTCGAAGAGACAGAGAACAAACCGTCAAAATGGCGGTTTGTTCCAACACCTTGCAAATAAAGGGTTTATTATCTTAATAATAATATTCTTATGATAGTCTCTTTTCCGAAACGCTGAGCCTCCATGCTCAGAGTTTCGGCGCTACGCCATCCATGGCTCCGCTTTCCGAGACCATATAAGAATATTACTATTTACTGCTAAGAAATTCCCATCTTCTGCTCTAACACCTCAATAATAACCTTCACATGTGTATGATCTGTGTCTTTTCCGGCAAAAAGTAATGTTACGGTTTGTTTATCTTTGATTAAATCTACAAAAGAATCAAGAGCAGGATTATTAGTTAGCTCAGTTTTGTATAAAGCCGAAAACTCCTGCCAGGACAAAACACCACTATGAAAATCTTGTCGTAATTTAGTAGTAGGTGTTATATCCTTGTCCCATAAATCAATATTTGCTGTTTCTTTTTTCACACCACGAGGCCACAAACGATCGACCAACACGCGAAAACCATCTGCTGGTGCTGCTTTTTCATAAATCCGCTTCATTTTAATTATAACCATAATCATACATCTCTCCTTTTAATTTTCTAAACAATGCTCCTGTGTTGCTCCTTCTGTGTTAACGTGTTAATGTGTTAAATAAATCATGAAAAATAACATCACGGTTGACATGATAAGCAACCTTCATAAAATGTCGATTTACGTCAAAACTATAACCATAGTCATAATTGGGAATCGGTGTAGTAATGATTGTGTCTTTCACATAATCTTCACCCTTTAGCCATGCAATGGTAGAAATATCCCAAATCACACGACTCCAAGTAGCATTTCCACCGTCTTCGAGTGCTACCTTACAGGTAATGTCGTATAGATAGTCGCCTAAATCTGATTTCCCTTTAATATTGTGCCTAAGCTCGGGTTCTGTTGTCGAAAGATGAGACACCACACCCATACATGGGAGCTGCACAAAAGGTACACCCGAGTTAAAAACTACTCTAGCCGCAGCCACATCTTGCGACATATTAAACTCTTTGCTTAAATACGGCAACGAATGTATATGTCCACCCAACCATACAACGACAATTCGCTCACGTATTGACGGGTCAAGCAAAAGTGCGGAGGCTATGTTTGTAATAGCTCCGATTGCTAACACATAAAGCGGTTTATCAGGCTGATATGTTTTTGCGCGCTGAACAAGATCATAAGCGGCATCTGAAAGCACAGGTGTCTCTTCATCAAGCAGATAATTCTGACTGCCCTTAAAAACGACATCGTTATATTTTTCTTTTTTACAATGTTTTAAAACTCTTTTTATCTCTTGATAGCTTTTTTCCATACCATCAGCAGGTGACTCAGACCGTTGATTAAAAAATGGTGCTGCATAGATAGCTTGTGGATTAATTACCTCTTTTGATAAAAGAAAATACGCCAACGCATACTGGTCATCAATTTCATTATATGTATCTGTGTCTAATACCGCATCAACAATCCCTGTTGGTCTTTTTAACTGTTGTATAAGAAACTTATTATCTATCATAGTGTCCTCCTGTATTGTTAATTCTGGTTCGCCCGATGCGATTCGAACGCACGACCTTCAGAGTCGGAGTCTGATGCTCTATCCAACTGAGCTACGGGCGAGTATTAACTTATGCTTAAATCCTCACAGCTCAGTTTGCGAGCTACGGGCGAATATTTACATTTGAGCTTCGGGTGCATATTTACATTCATTGTTAAATATGGTACTATATCTCGCTGACTAATTTTAAGAGAACCTTAGCAAACTAACAAGAAGCCACAACATTTTATCAAAATCACAGGAATAACACAATATGCTTGAAAAACTAAAAGCAATCGAAGAAAAATATACAAATCTCGAAACACGTATGCAAGATTCAGAGGTCTATTCAGACCCTGCGTTATACGCAAAGCTTGCACGTGAACAAAAAGAAATACAACCTGTTGTTGAAACCTACCGCCTATATGTAAAAGCACAAAAAGACATTGAAGATGCAAAGGAGTTACTCAATGACCCTGAGTTTAAAGAGATGGCACAAGAGGAACTAACCACAGCAGAAGCCGATTTAGAGAGAATAAATGACGAGCTAAAAGTGTTGCTGTTACCTCGAGACCCAAACGATGATAAAAACGTTATCATAGAAATCCGTGGAGGAGCAGGTGGTGAAGAAGCTGCATTATTTGCACACAGCCTTTACCGCATGTACACTATGTACGCAGAATCAAAAAAATGGAAAGCGGAAATCGCAAATCTGAACGAAACCGGAATCGGTGGTATAAAAGAAGTCAGCTTTATTATCGAAGGTAACGGGGCATACTCACGATACAAGTTTGAAAGCGGTGTTCATAGAGTCCAGCGAGTGCCTGAAACAGAAGCATCCGGACGTATACACACCAGCACAGTAACGGTTGCGGTTCTCCCGGAAATGGAAGAAGTAGATTTTGAAATTAACCCCACTGACTTAAACATTGATACATTCCGCGCGAGCGGAGCAGGCGGGCAACACGTCAATAAAACCGAGTCAGCCATAAGAATCACACATTTACCAACAGGAACAGTTGTTGAATGTCAAGATGAACGCAGTCAGCACAAAAACCGCGAACGTGCGATGAAAATACTGGTTTCACGTTTATACGAAGAAGAATGTAGAAAACAAACGGCAGAGCTTGCAGCAGAACGAAAAAGCCAAGTAGGAACAGGCGACCGTGCCGAAAAGATTAGAACATACAACTATCCGCAAGGGCGTGTAACAGACCATAGAATTGGTCTAACCCTGTACAAACTGGAGCAAATACTTAACGGTGCACTCGATGAGTTAGTCGATGCACTGGTAATGGCAGATAGAGCAGAAAAACTAAAAGCAACTGATTAAAGAAGCTTAAACACAATAAAACAAGTAGAAAGAAAACATAAACCAATGCAAACAAGAATACTAAAAGACAATGATTTATCTTATGCTGTGGCAACATTAATCAACGGAGGGTTGGTTGGTGTGCCTACAGAAACTGTCTATGGGCTTGCAGGCAACGGTTTTGATGCCGCCGCAGTTGCAAAAATCTACGAAGTAAAAGGTCGCCCTGAGGTAAAACCTCTAAGCTTACTGGTGCCAAGCATAGAAGTTGCAAAGACTGTGTGTGCAGAGTTTCCGGAGGATGCGTACATACTTGCAAAAACCTTTTGGCCCGGACCTCTTACGATAGTATTGCCGGTTAATGATACTGTGCCGTCTATTGTTACCGCAGATAGTAATACAATCGGTGTCAGATGTCCCGACCACGCAAAAACGCTAAGACTGTTAGGTCTTGCAGGAGTACCGGCGGCAGCACCATCAGCAAATATTTCCGATAAACCAAGTCCAAAAAATGCGTATGACGTTCTTGCGTACTTCGATGGAAAAATCGAGTGTATAATTGATGGTGGTGAATGTACAATTGGCGTGGAGTCAACGGTTATTTCATTGGTTACAAAACCGTATAAAATATTCAGACAAGGTGCATTATCAGAAGAAGATATTTACAAAGCTCTTAAAAAACATCAAAACTAACAAATTAATTCAACTGAGGAAGAAAAAGTGTTTATTATTGGCATCACAGGTCCGACAGGAGCAGCGAAAACATTGGCAACACAAGCATTACAATCTCTTAACGTACAAACGTTGGATTGTGATAAGATTTACCATGAGCTTTTGCGGAATAACAAAAAAATGATTGAAGAGTTAAAAGAAGAGTTTCCTTATGCAATGGTTGATGGCAAAATTGATCGAAAAAAACTAAGCGAAACTGTACTTAGTGAACATTCCCTCTTAGAAAAACTTCAAGACATCACACACAAGTTTATAGATGATGAAATCGACAATCAGCTTATAACTTATGGTATGCAAGGAGTTACAACAGTGGCAATTGATGCAATAGCATTGATTGAGAGCGGACAAAACAACAAATGTGATGTAGTTGTCAGCATATTAGCACCGGTTGATTTGCGTTTATCCAGAATTATGAAGCGTGATAAACTCACAAAAGACGAAGCACTAGCACGAATAAATGCACAACAAAATGACGAGTTTTACATAGAAAACTGCGACCATATTCTGCATAATAGTAGCGATAATTCTAAGAAGTTTATTAATGAATGTGTTGCGTATTTTAAGGAAATATTGCCTGAAAATATGTAAAATAACAAATTATCACTCTGAGTTCCTCATCGTTTGGATAACAATTAATACTCTTGCGAGTGTGATTAGAATGACATATAAAAGGAGCAAGTTAAATAATGGATAGAGATTTAATAAAAAAAGAGATAAATAAATGGTTTGAAGCAAACACAGATGAAATGATAAGCGACCTTTCAAAGCTAATTGAAATAAACAGCGTAAGAAGTAAAAGTGAACCCAATGCACCTTTTGGGCAAAACTCACGAAAAGCGCTTGCTCTTGCTGAGGAAATGTTAAAAAAACGCGGCTTTAAGACAACTGTTTTTAATGACATGATAGTAACCGCAGAAATAGGCCCGAGAAAGCCACTGGTTGCAGTGCTTGCACATTTAGACATAGTTGATGCAGGTGAAGGTTGGAGTACAAATCCATTCGAGTTAGTAGTAAAAGACAGCAAACTTTTTGGACGTGGAGTTATGGACAACAAAGGCCCGTCAATTGCTGCAATGTACGCTTTGTACTGTATAAACGAAATAAAAACGAAGTTAAAACATGGAGTGCAAATTATACTTGGAACTGCTGAAGAAACAGGCTTTGACGATATAAAACAATATATGGAAAACAATGAAATGCCTCCGTATGTATTTTCACCGGACGCTGAGTTTCCCGTCATAAATACTGAAAAAGGAAACTTTGTACCAACTTTTAACGCAAAATGGGAAAAAGATACCACACTTCCACGAATCATCTCAATAACAGGTGGAAAAACTCCAA
>JAITFR010000175.1 GCA_031281255.1 Oscillospiraceae bacterium | reverse complement strand
TGGAAAGGTGAGGTAAGAGCTCACCCGAGGTACGGAGACGTACTTTCGCTGTAAACTCTATTCGGAGCAACACCGTGGGTAGAGCTGCGTTAAATCGCAAGGTTAGCCCGACCGCTCTCGGGAGGTGGCACGAGCTTATCGGTAACGGTAAGCCAAGATAGATGATAGCAAAGCCATCATATAAGTAATACACTTACTTTTATGATGGCTCTTACAGAATCCGGCTTATAGGCTTACTCACAATATTAGGGAATAGGGATTAGGGAATAGGGAGTATAAAGCTGCCATCACTGCTACATTTTAAAGCTAGGTAGAGTGCCAGAAAACATATAATCTACTCATATGGCTTGATTGTTGTAATTGTGCCGTCATCGGCAATCTCCAACTCTGTAAACATTACAGTTCTCAGGTGTGTTTTGCCACCTGAGAGTTTGCTGTCATGATAGAACAAGTACCATTTATCTTTGAACTCAACTATTGAGTGGTGAGTTGTCCAACCAATAACAGGCTCCATAATTCTACCCTTGTAGGTAAATGGTCCTGTTGGTGAGTCGCTTTCTGCGTAACAAAGGTAATGCGTTGGGCCTGTTGAATATGAGAGATAATACTTACCGTTAAACTTATGCATCCACGGGCCTTCAAAGTACCATCTGTCCTTATCCCCTGCTGTAATTGGTTTTCCATTTTCATCAAGAATCTTAAGCTCTACCGGTTTTGATTCAAAGCTTATCATATCTTCATTCATTTTTGCACACATAACGCCAAGTGCAGCTTCATCATCTTGAGGACCGTCAGAACCGGGTACCATGTTTTCGTCACCTTCGACGTATTTACCTGTCTGCCATTTTTCAAGCTGACCACCCCAAAGTCCGCCAAAATACATATATGCACTTCCGTCATCGTCAATAAACACAGCAGGGTCAATAGAAAAACTTCCTTGAATATAATTTTCTTCTGCTTTAAACGGACCTTCAGGTTTATCACCGACTGCTGCTCCTATGCGGAAAATACCGTCCTTATCTTTTGCCGGAAAGTAAAAATAATATTTACTATTTTTATATGCTGCATCAGGTGCCCACATTTGACGACTCGCCCAAGGTACATCATTGATGTGCAAGGCTTCTCCGTGGTCAACGCAGGGTGCTCCAATATCATCAAGTGAAAGCACATGATAATCCATCATTTGGAAATGGTCGCCTTTATCGTCATCGAGTCCTTCATTTACAAGGTCATGTGATGGATAAATGTAGATTTTCTCGTTAAATACATGTGCTGATGGGTCTGCGGTGTATATATGCGTAACCAGTGGTGTCCTAAAAGTGCTACTCATAAAAAAACCTCCTCTAATTATTACTGCATTTTACCATTTGATATATACATTTGCAATGTTATCATTGTTAATTTTGAACTTTTCTGATATTCTATATGAAAAATAAAACACTATTGAGGAGAATTGATAAACATGAAAAAAACACTTTATGATGAGGCACATTTAGATGAATACATTGAGTTGGTTATCCAACATGGTTTAAACATACAAAAAGGACAAGAGCTTGTTATCGTTTGCAGTGTAGATTGTGCTTTTTTCGCACGTAAAGCAATGGAAGCGGCATTTAAAGCCGGTGCAAGTAATGTACATATGCGTTGGTCTGATGATGTTTGTGCTCGCACAAAATATCTTATGGCGGACGACAAGATATTTGACACATATCCGGCATGGGACAAGCTCATGATGGATGACCTCGCAAATAAAGGTGCTGCATTTTTAAGTGTTTCTGCATCAGACCCTGAGGTTTTTAAGGGAGTTGATGCAAATAGATTAAGTCGTTCCAGCATCGCAGCAACAAATGCACTTAAAGCTTACCACGAGAAAATTATAACCGGTGGAGTACGTTGGTGTGTTGTTTCTGTACCATCAGAAGCATGGGCAAAAAAGGTGTTTCCAAGTGCTGCAAATACAGAAAGTGCAATGGTTTCTTTATGGAGAAATATTTTCACAGCATCACGAGTTGGCAGTGGAAAAGCTGTTGATAGATGGCATGCACACATCAATGCGTTAAAAAGTCGCGTAAAAGCATTAAATGACCATAGATTTATCGAAATTCGCCTAAAAAACTCTGTCGGAACAAACTTGAGAATGAAACTCCCTGCTACACATCTTTGGATGGGTGGTGGTGATACAGCTAAGGATGGTATTGACTTTCTACCAAACATCCCAACAGAAGAGATTTTTACAGCTCCACAATATGATGGTGTAAACGGCACTGTGGTTGGCACTATGCCAAATGTTTTCCGTGGCAATTTAATAGATGGTTTCTCAATCACATTTGAAGATGGAAAGGTTGTTTCTTATGATGCTAAAGTTGGTAAAGAACACTTGGCAAGCATGATAAATGATATAAAAGGTATGGATTACTTGGGTGAAATTGCTCTTGTTGATTTTGATTCACCAATATCAAACATGAATACATTGTTTTACAACACTCTTTATGATGAAAATGCAAGTTGTCATCTGGCTCTTGGCAGCGCATATCCAGACTGTATTGAAGATGGTGGTGCTATGTCAGAAAATGAGCGTAGGGCTGCCGGTATCAATATAAGTGATAGTCATCAGGACTTTATGTTTGGTTCAAAAGATATGTCAATCATTGGTATTACAAAAACAAACCGACAGGTAGATATTTTTAAAAACGGTGATTTTGTATTATAATATCTTATGTTTTAGTAAAATTTCCTATATAAGGTGCAGACATTGAAAAAAACATCTATACAAAAACGAATATTTTTACTGATATTTTTATCTACACTTGTTGCTCTTTTTATCGTGGGTGCGATAACAATCGGTGGTATGCTTTACTTACAGTATAATACAACATCTGTTTTAAACTCTTTGCGTGAGACAGTTTTAGCTGACTCAATGGCTGTGTTTAACGAAAATGCACGAAAGGATTCTGAAAAACTCATATCAAAAAGATCCGAACTTATAGACGAAAAACTTATGTCATGGCAATTATCGTCTGAATTACTCGCTAGTGTTGCTGAAGATATTATAAGAAATCCCGATTCATATAATGAGAATCAACTGGATAACAGATTGTTTTGGCTCTGGTACGCTGAGGGTACTGATATTGTAGCTTTAGCCCCCGAAATTGGACGTATGGGTAATATGCAAGGTGCTATGCGTGGTTTATTACGGGGATCAGATATCAGTTTATCATTTGTGGGTACCGAAGATGGATTTTTCATTTCGGGAGGTAGAGCACCTACACCCAGCGAATATTTCGACCCACGCACCCGACCTTGGTATATAGAAGCAAAAGAAGCCGGTCACACAATATGGACTGATGTATATGATGATGCTTTTGGTTTTGGATTAACAGTTACATGTGCTACACCTTTTTATTATACTAACGGAGAGCTTGCCGGTGTTGTTGGTCTTGATGTTCATCTTAGTGATTTGGACTGGATTATTAGTGATGGAAAATCATGGGAAAGTGAAGCATCATTTATTATCAATAGAAATGGAGAAGCAATAGTTGCCTGTGATGGTCATGAAGAGTTAAACTGGGATGATATTTGGGAAAATCTCACCCATAGAACAGAATATATTATGCTTCTTGATGATATTCTGTACGGTACTATAGGTCATGGTACTTTATATTTAACTGATGAAAATGATGAAACTACATCCTTCATTATCGTCTATACAGGACTTAACATTCTTCCTTGGAATATTGTAACGTTAATTAGTTTAGATGAAGTAAATAAACCAGCAGTTGAAATGCAAGGAAGTATCAGAGAGTACATCGAGAGTTCTACATATACAGTTCGCACAGTTATTCTAATGATGCTTTTAATATTTGTGTTACTTCTTTTACTAACAGCATTTTTAAGTGGTGTTGTATCAAACAGATTTGCCCGATCTCTAACAAAACCAATTACTATGCTGGAAACCAATCTTAGTTTAATCGCAAGTGGAAATCTTGATACTGTTATAGAAATAAAAACAGGAGATGAGATTGAAAGCCTCGCTGATAGTGTTAATAGCATGACAGTTGAGTTAAAAGATTATATAAACAATCTTTCCAGAGTGACGGCCGAAAAAGAACGTATTGGTGCTGAACTTGATGTTGCCAGAAGAATTCAATCAGGGATGTTGCCGAATATTTTTCCACCTTTTCCACATCGTGAGGAGTTCGATTTGTTTGCCTGTATGGAGCCTGCAAAAGAAGTCGGTGGTGATTTTTATGACTTTTATTTAGTAAATGAAGACACACTTGCTGTTGTTATGGCTGATGTTTCAGGCAAAGGAATACCTGCTGCACTCTTTATGGTCATTGCTAAAACTATAATTAAAAATACTGTTCAAACAGAACAAGGTCCTGCTGATGTGTTTAATATAGTTAATAAAATGTTACTTGAGGGTAATGAAACAAGCATGTTTGTAACTGCTATTCTTGGTTATCTTGATATTCCAACAGGTAGGTTTACGTATGTAAATGCAGGGCACAATCCACCGCTTATAAAAAAAGCAGACGGTGAGTTTGAGTGGTTAATCGTAAAACCCAATCTATTCCTTGCAGGTTTTGATACTACCACTTATAAACAACATGAAGTTATCTTAAACCCGGGAGATGAGATTTTCTTATACACAGATGGTGTAACAGAAGCTACGGATAATTCTCTACAGTTTTACAGTGACCCTCGACTGATCGCAACAATCAATCACTCACAAGGATTGTCTCCAAAGGATTTGACAGAACATATAAAAAATGATCTTGATGATTTTACCAAAGGTGCAGAGCAAGCTGATGATATAACAATGCTTTCGTTAAAATATTTAGGCCCCTAGATTATCGGAGGTTTTAATGTCTAATCAAAACTTACAAAATCTCGAAGCGCGTATAAAAGATCTTGAAGCTTATAATGCGGAGATTATACAAGAGCTTAATCAAAAACATGAGTTGATTTTTCAACATGAAATGCTGCTGGCAAAGTCGCAGCTTGTTGTAAAAGCAACAAAAATCGGGCTTTGGGATACAGAGTTTTTGGGTGACGACCCGTTTAGCCCCGATAATGTATTTATATGGTCTGATGAGTTTCGGCAAATGCTTGGTTTTGAAGATGAAAATGATTTCCCAAATGTGCAGGGCAGTTGGAGTAATCGTTT
>JAITFR010000087.1 GCA_031281255.1 Oscillospiraceae bacterium | reverse complement strand
GATAGTTATATTACGGACATTTATGCAGCAGATGAATCCAGTCGTTTTGATTATTTTATTCATACAGAGAGACATCTCTACGGATTTACCTTAGATGGAGAAGAATTAAATCATATCTTGGATTTTTTTGAATCTAATTTAAATCTATCAATGACCGACTTTATTTTGACTTTTGGCTCGGGTCATAAGATTGCCATTGCACAAAATCGAAATCCAAGAGATCCGTTTGACTTTGATACCATAATTGAACTGTCTGTCTTAAAACCAATGCATAGATCAGTTCTAGATGAAATTGAACAAGTGGTATTAGCTGGGTTCAATTTGGATAGCCCATTTATAGATGAAGTTATGGATTATAATCGTAGAAACCCTTTTCAACAAGTAATCATAAAAGATTATTATGATCCAAATAGTGATATTAAGCTTGACGAAGCGATAGTTAGATTTCATTTAGATTTACTGACAGGTGCAGCACCTGATATTATTTGGATTGAGTATTCTCGCTCTACTGATTTAGCAGAATTGCGTGATGCTCTGATTACACAAGGATATCTATCAGATTTGTATGATTTTATTGATTCAGATCAAGTACTAAGCCGTGAAGATTTCTTTCCTAACATATTAAAAGGTTATGAAGATAGGAATGGTTTACTGCCGGTTATATATAATCGGTTTTTACTCACAACTATGATTTCTGTTGACCCTTCGATAACCAGAGAAACTTGGACAGTTAATGAGTTTTTTAAAGTAATGAATAATACTATCAATCTAGAGAACACAGAACCATTAGGAGGCTTAACAGGTGTTGATTTTGTTTTAACTATGGTTGAGCTTATGAGCGATGAGTTTATAAATTACGATACCAATAATTGTTACTTTGATAGTGATGCTTTTATTCATTTACTTGAGTTAACAACACATATCTTTGAAAACCCGGATTCTTATAGTTTCTGGAATCCGGATCCGAACTTTAGTGAGTTAATAAGTGAGAAGATATTTGTTGACTTAGTAAGAACATATTGGCTACGTGGCTGGATAATAGGAGAAGATAGACATGGATTTCCTGATAATTTTGAATATAACTTTATAGGTGTACCAAGTGCATCGGGTGGTAAGCATTTAGTTCATATACCAAATACATTTAGCATCTTTGAAAGTAGTCAAAATAAAGATACTGCTTGGCAATTTGTTAGAGAAGCTCTTTTACCAAAAGCAACAATTACCGGGATGAGATATTTAACATTACGAATAGATGATTTTGAAGAATATATGAGTTCTACTTCAATGTCTATTGAGAGAGAAACTGCACTTTGGGATATGGTAAATAGTGCTACTGTGCTTAAGACAATTAATGGAACCTTACTTGCATTAATTACTGAAAGTGTTGAAGATTACATTAATGGATTGCAAACAGCAGAACGAACAGCAGAAATTATCCAGAGCAAGGTGTCGATATATCTATCAGAGCGAAATTGATACTCCCTAGTCTCCAATCTTTCCATACACCTCTCGCGTTTTTGCACTGTCTGCATCGTTGACTATGTACGTTCGGTCGGCGGCAACGATTATCAAAAACGGTGGGTCATTTTGTTGCACACTTAGAAAAACTGTACCTAAATGTGATGCTGTGAAACGCCCTTTTAATAAATTAGCAGAACCAAAGCCGTCATTTCTTGACAGAATAAGTGGCATTTCATCAACAAGCTCAACAGAGTTTATATCACTGAGTTTGATAGTGTAAGTGTATAATCCGGTGCTGCGTGCTGTTAGAGTTGTGTCAGTTAGCACAAGACGAACAGGGGTAATTTCTTCAATCCACATCCAAATACCAAAAAATGGCATTGCAATTAAGCAAAGTAATGCGAATATCATCAACACTTTCCCGGTAGGTTTTGCGAGATTGCATGACATATTCATGCCGATACGGTCATTCACAAAGAAATGTTTATCATTTTTATTAAGATAAAACAAACCCCAAATCCAATAGTCATCTTCATCAACATAACTATCACTTGTCTCACCCTGTGTTAGTTTTTGCTGTGCAATTCTTGTTGCAAACTCTGTATAAATTGATAATGCGATTAACAAGATTGTGTACCCTAAAATGAGAACTAAAAGTGCAGTCATATTTTCTTCAAACAGTAATAAAAACGGATTTAATAAACCTGTCGCCCATGTTGCGATTAACCAAAACTTACCCCAGTTGTTGCGACGTACTCTTGTAAGTGCTGTTGTGAGAGTGATATTTTCGTTCAAAACTTCACTTCGCAGCCGGAAGATGATGTAATAAAAAGGCCAGAACAAAGCTGTCATTAAAGCAAAGGTTATATAAACTGCTGAAACATCCCAGTTTATTGTACCTGTGAGTGAATAAATGAGTGGTAATAAAGATATAACTGTCGGAATAAAGAACCAAACATTATTTATCTTTTTGGTTGGTACAACTGTTGCTTTAACCTCGGATTGTACTTGCTCTGTTGCTTCGCTATACCAGTTGTTTTCACGTTTTAGCTTCATAAGCTTTTCGCGATGAATCGCAAAAGTACCCATTGGGAAAACGATGAGTAAAAGTAACCACACCATATAAAATGTAAGTGCTGCACCCATCAAAGTCATAAAAAACGGTATAGCAAGTAATGGGAAAAGTGGTATCATTGTGATGTTTAACCACTTGGTAAATGATTTAATCACAGCAAGGACTTGCGGGTCCTTGTGAGTATTTGGTGGAAGTGTTACTCCGATGATAATATTTTTCTTAGACTCTTTTGTGTTGCGAATCATAAAGAAAAGTATTGGCCAAATCGGGAAAAAGCACACCGCCATGATGATGTTCATAAGTAACATATTTATTATCCTCCGTATTTATAGTTTTTTAGATGTTTAAGTGTTTTTCAATTTTTGCACGAAGCTTATCACTTTTAAAAGGTTTTACAACATAATCACATACACCTAAAGCAACCGCAGAAGTTATTATATCACGAGAAGCATCACTGGTGAGAAAAATTATAGGTGTTTTTTTGTGTTTTGGGTGCTTGCGGATAATTGTAATGAGATCAAGTCCACTTATTGCAGGCATCTTATAGTCCAGTAAAAATAAATCAGGCTCGATTGTACTTAACATAGTGCTTAGTTTTTCAGGTTTTGGCAGGGTATAAACCTTGTATTTATTTCGCAAAATTATATGCAGCGTTTTTAAGATGTCAGGGGAGTCATCAATAGCTAGAATAACAGGTTTATCAAGGGATTTTGTGTTCTTTATAGTACTTTCATCATTGTGTTCATTTTCTTTCTTTGTGGTCTTTTTCCCACCGATGTTATTATCATCATCGTCGATACCATTTTTGCGGTTTTTATTATTGAGGTTGTTATCTTCCTCAGTGTTTTCGTTTTTTTCAACTTCTCTTAATCTATTTAACATAACTATACTCCTCCCGGTTTTAAACTATTTTTGCAATCTTCTGAGCCACTTCATCGTAGTTCATTAACTCAACATTTTCGTAGAGCCAGGCTACCAAACCATCATCCGAATCGTATTGAAAGCTTTTGATTTCCTTCATATACATTTCTACTTCCTCAATGTCAAAACATTCACATGCTTCTTGAAGCTTTTGCAATAACTTAATATCCGGTTTATCCTTTTTTTGTTTATCTATTTTGGAATCTAGTTCAGCAAAAAACGCATCAAGCTCTATTAGTAAATCATTTGCGGATTTTATAAATAGTGGGTTGTGCTGATTTATATAATCCATATCACCAAGAATAGTTGCGCTTTCTAAATCTGCTGCCATTGCTCCCAAAGCTTTTGCATATATGCTTCTGCTTGAACCTTTTAAGCTATGAATAGTAATCTCATAAGCTTCTAAGTCATTTTTTGTAACATTTTTAATTTTTGCGAGTAATTTTCGAGTATTTATCGCATAAACATTTAAGATTTCTATATATGCTTCGGCATTACCAAATTGTTCTAAAGCCTCATCAATATTGATACCTGCAATGTACACACCTGATAATCGGCCTTTATCAATATTGTTGCTAATCTGAATATCATTCAAACGTCTGGCCTCTTCAAGCACCTCAGGAGGTTGCTTATCGCGGATATATTTATTCAGCACCATGTTAAGCTGGCGTATATCAATCGGTTTGGAAATAAAATCTGTGAAACCGTTTTCCATGAAAAAGTCAACCTGCCCTACAACGGCATTGGCAGTTAAAGCAACAATTGGAGCTGCATAACCAAGTGCCCGCAATCTTTTAGTTGTTTCTACACCATCCATTTGCGGCATCATGTGATCCATAAATATAATGTCGTATACATTGCCTTTTTCTATTTTTTCAATTGCAGTAAATCCATTATCAGCAGAATCAATATTTAGTCTGTACGGTGTTAAAAGACCTCTTGCCACATAAATATTTACATCCACATCATCAATAATAAGCACATTTCCATAAGGCATTGGTTCTCGTGACATTTGAGCACGCTCCAGTTGTGCTCTGCCGTTTGTACGAAAAAGTTTTAAGTTTTCTGCTACCTCATGACCTAAAACATCTGAACCATTCTTCTTTTGCGGTAAACGAATTGTAAAATGTGTACCTTCTCCGATTTTGCTTTTTACAGTTATACTACCATTCATAAGGGTTACAAGATTATTAGCAATGCTCATTCCTAACCCTGTACCCTCTGTGAAACGATTGGTTTTTTCATTAAAACGTGTGTATTCGTCAAAAAGCCTTTCGACTTGATCCTCTGACATTCCAAGACCGGTGTCTGATATTTCAAAAACTATAATAACCTCATCATCGGTGTTTTTATTTTCTTCTGCATAAACATTTAAAGTAACCTTACCCTCCTGTGTGTACTTAAATGCGTTAGAGAGTAGATTGTTAAGAATTTGTTTCACACGTAATCCATCACCGATTAAATACTCGGGAATATTTTCATCAACTTGAAGCTCAAATACAATTACCTTGCTGCCAATTCGCATGATATTAAGCTGCACAGTGTCGTTGATAAGACTT
>JAITFR010000085.1 GCA_031281255.1 Oscillospiraceae bacterium | reverse complement strand
AAAAAAAAAAAAAAAAAAAAAAAAAAAAAAAAAAAAAAAAAAAAAAAAAAAAAAAAACAAGTCGATTTTGTGACAAATACATAGAAAAAGCACAAAAAGGCTTGACCTTTGTAAAATTTGCTGATACAATGGTGAAAGTAAAATTTTGGAGGTAAAATTAAACATGAGGTCAAAAAACCTAAACAAAAGGATTGTGTCGCTGTTTCTTGCGATGGTAATGGTGGTGCTGTCAACGGTGCCGAAAACTTCGGCAAATCAACCCGTGGCCGCAGCTATAACCGCAGCAAACGTAAGCGGAATGTCTGTCACTATTCACGGGCGTATCGAATGGACAGGTGATAGTAACCCAACTGGTCCACAGCAAGGCTGGATTCGTCCGACATGGCGTGTTGGCTTGGTAGGGACAACAGGGACACTTATTCATGGAAATCAAATACCCGTTTCCACCGGTGATGCTTGGAGGAACTTGAGTATTTCGCTCCCTATGACACCGCATTTCCCGACTCTTCAACCGGGGCGTTACTTCGTTGAACTTCAAATAGTGAATGACTATAGGCATTCCGCTAATTTCAAAAGGATTATTTCCTAATGGTGGTGGTTGATAAGTTGAGGTGGTGTCACTTTCCTCTAATTCAGTGGTTTGTGGTTGCGTTATTGATTCTACGTCTTGTGTTTTTGGCGGTTCATTATCTTTAATTTCTGCATTATCACAAGCTGAAATTGCAAAAAGCAACAACAATAATATTGGTAATATTTTTTTATACCTAACTTCGCCGACCATGATTTCTACTCCTAATCCGTCTAAGAGACACTTCTTCACCTATGAATTCTGATAACTTCGCAGAAAAAGCCTCATCTGCTTCGGCAGTAAATTCAAATTCAGCATATAAGTCTAACTTTTCTTCAACCATTTCTGGTGTTATGCCAACTTCTTCATAAGCTTCGGTGGAGTGGAGATACAGCCAATACGGCTCAAATGCTTTGTCTCCTACCACAATAGCTGTTTCTTCTGCAAATTGAGCAGTAACTCTCTCTGGGTCACGTGAAAGAATAACTTTTATGTCTTCTTCGGTGAAGATAGAAAGCAGAAATCCCGGCATATAAGTGTTTTCGTTTACGTAAGACCACAGCCTTTCGTTATGCTTTCTTATGGAATTTACTATCACTTCGTCAGGAATTTCAAATTCAGTTATATACCAAATTATTCCCGGAAAATCAGTCACTCTATTTTGAGAATCCCAATCAATTAAATAATTTTCACCCCATGTTTCTTTTACAGCTCTATCAAATTCTTTGTTGGTTGATACCCATCCCATTTGTTGAGCAATTTCATCAGTTATCATACCTGGAAAAGCAGAAAACCTACTAAGATAACGCATATAAAAAAACCAGTTTTCATCTCCCCCTATATTTTCAAATGGTATAGGCATATCTGAATCTTTTTCCATAATCAATTGAGGATCAGATAGCATTGTAGTTGCTTCAGTCTGTTCAGTAGTTTGTGATTGCGAAGATTTGCTTGTTTGTGGTTCTTGCAAGGTTGTAATATCAACTTTTTCCTCATTGGTGTTACTGATGCAAGCAGTGGTTGACAACACTGCAACAGACAACAAGACTGACAATATTTTTTTATACCTAACTTCGCCGACCATGATTTCTACTCCTAATCCGTCTAAGAGATACTTCTTCACCTATGAATTCTGACAATTTTTCAGAAAAAGCTTCATCAGCCTCATCAGTAAAACTAAATTCAGCATATAACTCTATTTTTTCTTCAACCATTTCGGGTGTTATGCCAACTTCTTCATAGGCACCAATGTCGTGATAATACAACCACATAGGTGTAAATATCTCACCATCGTGATAAATTGAAAAATCAGCTACAAAATATTCCATTATGGCAGTTTCATCGAGTGATGTGATTATTTTTATCTCTTCATCAGTGAAGTAAAAAGTTTCATCCAATCCAATTTCAACAGCCCTTAATTGTTGGTTTTTTAGTAATTGATATACTCTATCAATAGGGAGGTCAAAAGTTTTGATTAGCGAAAAAAGGTTAGGATAGTCCATAAGGGTTGTCACCGGATTTTCCCAATGCATATTCATGTCAACACTACTATACCAATCATAGAAAATTGCACTATCATCGAAAAAAGCCTCGATAATGAATAAGTCTATACCGTCAATCCTTTGATCTGATATACCATTTGAACACAACATTGAGAATAATGCCAACTCTTCCGAACCTCCACCTGCACCGTGTATCTCGCCGAAAGGTATAGGCATTTCAAAATGTTCAAAAGAATTTACAGATGGTAATTGCGGAGAAGATGACGTATTTATCATCGTTTGTTCAGTGGTTTGTGGTTGCGTTATTGATTCTACGTCTTGTGTTTTTGGCGGTTCATCATCTTTAATTTCTACATTATCACAAGCTGAAATTGCAAAAAGCAACAACAATAATATTGGTAATTTTCTCATATTTGAATCCTCCTTAATAATTAGGCATTGCAAAAACGCCATTTGGATAATAATTTACAGGATTTCTAAGCTGACCATTTTCTCTAACCTCAAAATGCAAATGTGCATCGGTGCTGTTCGGTTCTCCGCCATGCCATGTGTGTGCGGCAGTCATTCCAGTAAACCCTACCCTACCTATACGTCGTGAATGTGTTATCTCCGTGTGTAATATGCCAGACGGTACAGAGCCACTTTCAAAATGAGCATAGCGTGTTTCCAAATTATTTTCATGACTGATAAACACACACAACCCGTAAGCCGAGAAAATACTTGCACGTGTAACAATCCCACTTGAAACAGGATAAACTGCCATTGATTCTATCTCGCTGTTTCCAGTAGTAGTTACAATGTCTATTCCACTATGACTTCCACCAAACGAATAAACAGGATATCTTTGAGTAACTCTTCGTGCAATACTTGCGTTCGAGCCTCTAAACATATATCGGAAATTAGAAGTTGTTCCTCGAACCATACCACACGTTCCTCTTGTACAAACCCTATTAGAACCATTAAAATTAGAAGAATGCTGAGTACGGTTTTCTGCTCTTGTGCAACCGCTTCTACTGCAAGTTCGTCTCTGATTGCAACTTGTAGTATTAACATACTGCCAAGAACCAAAATTATGCCCCAATACCGCAGTTCTATCGGTTTCTGTGTGGTTACATCCATTTCGATTACAAGACCTAATTCGTGTGCCTCTCACTGTGCAAGTCGCCCGAACTGTTGTTCTCCAAGAACTCATTGAGTGATTTGAACTGTCTCTGGAGGTGTTGAATTCCACATTACACGTTCTTGTGCCTAAAAATACAAAACCCGAGCTCATGTTTATAACTCGATTGCATCTAAAACGCCCCGGTGTGACACACGTTGCTGTAACTAATCTCGTTGCCCGTACATGACCTAAAGAAGTGTTTGGAACTATTACATTGAAATTCATTGTCCTACATAGCAAACGTCTACAGCGATAATGTTCTACTCTGTTTGTGGTACAAGTTGCATCAGTCCAACCAGTATACACTACATTTGAGCGATGATTTGTAAAACAATTTACAGTTGTTGACATAGCAGAAAAAGCGACAGAATGCTGAATTGCAACAAATTCATCGTTTTCATTACCAACGTCATCTAAATCACACATTCCACATATACAATCCTCAACCACTGATACAAACGGAGTCCAGACACCATACGCATCTTGTGTTGTGTAGCCTATGCCACCCAAAGCTTCGCCGTTTATGTCAAGTAACACAATTGTAGTCACAAGTGAAGGGTGATTGTTATTAGCACGAATTCTCATCTCGAAGTTCTCGGGATTCTCATCATCGACAAACGGAGCAAGTTCTACTATATCGCTTGCAACTTTCGGAGTGCCGCCATACATATTCATGTACGTCAGTATGTTACCTTCTGTTCGTCCACCATTATCAGGGGTATCACCGTGTTCCATGACTACCCATATCCTGTTGTCATTCGGTGTGCCGGAAGCGTGGAACATAGGCGATGAAATCCAACTGCCGTCCGTTCTTACGTCAATAAACACTTGACGATTTTCTGTATTATTTCCCCACGTAGAAACTTCAACTCCGTAAACCTCATTTGCTTTAATGGGCGTTCCAGAGATAAGTTCAATAACATCAATATTCAAAGTAGTGCGTCCGCTGTTACCTTCGGTGTTGCCGTTTTCAAAATTGACAAATCCGCTCAATGGTGGTTCAATAATCCCGCCAAGATTACAATAATCAATTACAACGATGTCATCCTCTTCATCATCTATAAATTCGCATGAATCACAAATACACTCCCTAACTAACGAGAAAAAATTCCCCCAAATGCCGTCAGCATTTTGTGTAGAATACGTAATACTCCCCAAAGGCTCACCGTTCATGTCAAGTAATATAATAGCAGCCACAAGTGAAGAATGGTTGTTGTTGGCACGAATTCGAAACTCAAACCGCAATGGATTTTCTTCAGATGTAAACGGAGTTACTGGAACAACGTTATTCAAAATATCTGTTGTACTTCCATATATGTTCATGTATGTCAATATATTTTCTTCTGTTCGACCGCCATTGTCAGGCGTACTGCCATGAGACATTGTTGCCCAAATAAAGTCAGGGTGTGGATTGCTTGAACCATGAAATCTGGGCGAAGATACCCAACCGCCGTCCGTTCTTACGTCAATAAACACTTGACGATTTTCTGTATTGTTTCCCCATGTTATTGCCTCTATGCCATAGATGTCACTTGCTTTAACAGTAGTACCTTGAATGAGTTCAAGCACATCTATGTTCAACGTTGCCCGACCACTACTGCCTTCCGTGTTTCCATTTACAAAATTGACAAAACCGCTCAATGGGGATGAAATAGTTCCACCCAATCGGCAATTTTCAGGTATTTCTAAAAAATCCGGTGATAACACAACCTCTGTCAACAATTCACTATAAATCGCTGGTGTATCGTTCATTGTCGCTTGAAAACCTAAAGTAACACTTGAATTCGGAGAAATGATTCCCGTGTGCGTTCCCTTGAACATATACTCGCAGTCACTAATGTTAGTAAAAGTTGCATCCCAACTCGCAATCACTTCTGTAATCGTAAAATTGCTGCTGAATGTAAATTCCCACCATTCAATTGGCATATCGGTTTCATTTGCAAGAACGATTTGACCGTTAAACGCACCATTCCATGAGTTCATCACATTTAACGAAGCAACAAAACCATCAGTTTTTTCAACTCGTTCTTGAACCAACACCATTGCATACGGAATCTCGTAAGTAACATTTGTCAAAGTATAGCCGAAACTCACAGACTTACCCGGAAGAATGTTGGCATTGTGCCCAACATTACGAATATGCTTAACATCAACATCGTTATAAGTCACAGCGGCATTCCATATGTTTAATATTTCGCCGCAATAATTGTCATACATCAACATCCAACTCTCAATAGTTTCTGTGCCTGTATTCGTGATTGTGACATTGATATTTTGATGATTTTCCCAACTACCAACAATAGTATACGTTGCTGTGTAATTATCATAAACTATAATTGTTGCGGGTTCCAACTCTGCAAATGCGACAGAAAATAACATATCTTCTATGAATCCCTCGCCAATTGCATTAAGTATAACTGCATAAGCAAGCAATACCGATAAGATTTTTTTCAGTCCTTTATGTTTCATGGTAAGATAACCTCCAAAAAAATTTCCTTCCGAGTATTGTATCATATATTTCAAACAAAGTCAACTATGCAACTCAAATTCATTAGAACGCCCTTATTTTGCGTTTCAAGGCATATTTTTGACCTTGGGGTCTTTTCTCGCTAAAAACTTTGAAGCGACCTCTACGTGCATCCTACGATGCGCAGGGCAAATCTTGCGGCGAAAATCTTAACTTTGGGCGGAGCCGCTTTCGTTCGATTGGCTTTTTTTAATTCCAACCCTACAAATCAAAAAATATTTTGATTTGCAGGATTGTTATAAGTTATAACGGCTTAAGTTATGTCTCTTACGCAAATTTGAGGTATTGTAATAATATCAACTTTCATGCAGTTAATCCAAGAAGCTACAATGATTGATAGCTGTCAGTCTGTGCGGATGGGTTTCAATGCATTTTGTTTCAGGCTTGTGTTTTGTGTGTTTGTGAGGTTATTACTTTTTTTATGTTTTTGATAACAAACAGAGAAACTTGTTGCCTGTAAAGTTTTCAACACTTTTTGAATTGTTGAAAGTTTCGGTTTTTGTTTGTTTAGTCTGTGTTTAAAAACTTGTTTAAAATTTGTTTGTTACTTGTTTACGCCTCGAAAAAACGTGTCAACCATGCTGAAAACAACCGCTGCTTACATAGGACAAAACGCACACTTGCATAGGACAAAACGCACCTTGCATAGGCAATTGACAACCCACTGTGTATATGATATAATGAAAAAACAAAACAAAATTAGTCATAATGCACAAATGCAGATTGGAGAAACCTATGTCAAATATAACTGTAAAAGAACATTTAGTAGAAAAACGAAATATTTTAAACGAAATGCGTGCAGTTGGTTGGAGTTTGCAAGAATTAAAATTTTTTGATTTATATCTTTCTAAAATTAACTCTCGTGACCTAAGTTCAAGAAAATTTAAAATGCTTTTACGGGACTTCATCATCAACATGGACATAATTCGCCCTGACATTCGTAATATTCGCCCAGTTCGTGATAGTTTACTGCAAAAAATAGTGATTATACCCATCAAAAACGAAGAAGGAGACATCATTGGCGAAAGCACTTTTCAGTTATTCAAAGAGTGTGACATAAAAATAGAGAATGACGAGTGGTGTATTGAGTTCGATGCCCACGATAAAGCCTTGCCTCTAATGTTTGAATTCAAAGAAAAGTACGTTACTTATGAAGTTAAAAATATATTGGGGCTAAAAGGCGAAAATCATGTACGTATGTATCAAATATTAAAACAATATGAGGGTTTGGGAGAAGTGACACTTTCTCTTGCAGAGTTGCGTAAGCGATTGGGAATCGAACCTACTCAATACAAAATTTGGAGTGCTTTCAAGTACTGGGTGCTCGAAGTCTGCAAAAAATCCCTTGAAAGCACCGACATTAAATACACATACGAATCAATAAAGCGGGGCAGCGGAAAGACTTCTCCGGTCAAAGCCGTCAAATTCCTCATCACGAAGAGCGATAAAGCCGAGCAACTTACTCTGTTCGACAAAGAAACAGTAAACCAAAATAATTTGTCAATACCAAAACAGCCCTATCAATTATATAAAGACCCTGATACAATAGCATTTGCGAGTGCTTTTGAGTTTCGTTTTGACGAAGATGAAATGAAAATCATTGTGCAAAGATTGAACAACAATCCGAACGCACCAAAGGGTATTGAAAAACGCATAAACTTTTTCAAAAGAGTGAACAACGAACTCAACTACAGAAAGCTCAAAAAATCTAAAGAAAACAAACCCATAAAAGACGATTTTGCATATACACTTGGAATTATCAAAAGCCAACTCAATGAATATGGTGACAAATCATGAAAACAATCAAACAAATCGCTGATGAAATTGGTGTATCAAAAACGGCTGTCAGAAAAAAGCTTACTGAAGATATCAGAAACCGGTTTGCGAAAACCATCGGAAACACGGTTTACATCTCTGAACAGGGAGAAACCCTGTTAAAATCAGCGTTTCCAAACCACATCGAAAACCATGTTTCCGGAAACCAAACGGAAACAGTTTGCGATTTGGTTTCCACCTTGAAATCCGAAAACGATATGTTAAAATCAGAGCTTTCTATTAAGAATCAACAAATAACAGACCTCTCGTCTGCGCTCGTTTCAGCACAAGAACAAGCAGCCATAAACGCAAGAGCTTTAGAAACTGCCCAACAATCTTACTTGGCTGAACAGGCGTTACACGCTGAAGCGATTAAGCGAATCGGTGGCACTGAAACTCCTGCCAACGAATCAGAAACAGAGGAATATTTTGAAGAAACAGAGACAGATTTACAGAAAAACTCGAAAAACCGTGGATTATTCGGATTATTTCGCCGTAAACTATAAAAAATCCCAACCAATTAGGTGGTGAAAAAGGTTGACATTACAAAAAAGATATGATATGATATATAGTATAATATCAAGATAGAGGTGATATAAATGATTAAAACTATGAAAATAAATCGCTGGGGCGATGCTCTCGGGGTTCGATTCCCAAGTGAATTCGTTAGAACGATGCGTCTGCGTGACAAAATTTATGTCGAAATGACTACCCGTGGTGATGAGATTATCATAAAACGTGCGCCTGAGTTATTACCACTCGAAGACTTAATAGCCAATTGTTCGGAATGGGATGGGAATCCTCCTGAAAAATACGACTGGGGCGAACCGCAAGGGAGAGAATTAATTTGAAAACAAGGGAGTGTATTATGAGCCGAAGGTTAAAACAAGGCGATATTATCAAAACAAATTTCAATCCTCAGGCAGGGCACGAGCAAGCCGGGTACCGTCCTGCGGTAGTGGTTAGCTGCGAGATGTTCAACAAAACAACGCAAATGCCTGTTGTTTGCCCCATAACTAACACTATGAGGGCTTTTCCTTTCCACGTTGCTCTCAATGAACATACAACGACTACAGGGGTGATTCAATGCGAACAAGTGAAAACTCTTGACATTAACGAACGTGGGTACAGCTTCATAGAAGAACTCCCTGCTGACTTGCTTCGACAAGTTTTGAATATCCTGCAGCGGACTTTCATTTATGATGAACCGCAGACCCCGAAAGAATCCGATAACTGTAAAAAACGAGATTAGGTGAATCTCGTTTTTTTGCTGATTTTCAGCGGCCACTCAAGGAAAAAATTATCTATTCAAATGAGGCGATTTTATACGAGTGAGATTATTTGTGCATTTTGCAAAAAAAAAAAAAAAAAAAAAAAAAAAAAAAAAGATTTTTTGAAAAATAAAAAAAAAAAACAAAAAAAAGACTGACGTTTTTAT
>JAITFR010000077.1 GCA_031281255.1 Oscillospiraceae bacterium | reverse complement strand
CATCGACCCTATCAGCAAGACGTTTTCCTTGTTCCTCGATGTCATCTCTCATGGTCGAAAGACGCTCTGCATACATCTCTTTTGATAAATCGGTCAGTGTACGGCGAAAAGCAGAACTCTCTGTTTCACCTGTTGAGCGAGCTTCAGTTCCACGCACTTGAACAACGCCTGATTCTGTTGCTTTTTGCCCTTGCACTCTCATACTCATTATGCGTTCCTATCAAAAACCTCGGGGGTATTTGGCACCGCTTGTGCGTATCCACCTATTCCTTTTCTTTTTGCGCTTTGTTTCTCAATCTTATCTTTTTGATTATCAGTTTTATCACTGATAATTGCCATATTTTCATCATTTAAGTTTGCACATTGCTTAACTTTGCTTTGTATCTTTTCTTTTAGTTTTTCAACTTCACTATCTTTTTTGTACGATGGTGATGTCACAAAAGACTGCATCATCGGGTTAGATTTCTGATGCAATCCATTGATTTTTTCTATTAATTCCTGTCTTTTGTCGATTAGTTTATCAAATGCTTCAATATCATAGTCTTCAACGTTGAGTATTTTACTTTGTTTTTCTGTTGCTTTATAAATCTGTTCAAACAGTTCTAATTCCTCACTAAGAAGCTCTATTAATTTATTTGCTCCTTGAGCATCATCTTTACTCACGCTAATTCCTCTTCCAGTTTAAGTGTTCCTTTGTTTGTTAGACTCACTTCTTTCCATGCTTCTCTAATACTTTCAACCATTTCAACAACGGGGTCTAATGGTTCTGTATCTTTGTGCATATTAGCATCAGCAATGCTTCTTAGGGCAAAGTCGTATAAATCCATCAACTCTTGTGATATTTGATAACTCATATCAAGGCTGTTTATCAGCTCAGTTAATATCATTTGAGCTTTTATCAAGCTTTTATGTGCTTGTTGTATGTCGTTTTTTTCTATTCCACGTTTTCCAAGCACTATATTTTTCTTAAGCGCATCATAGAGCATTATTATCAGCTCAATTGGTGATGCTGTCAGCACATCTTGTTTGCGATAAGCATCGTGTGCACGTGTGTTAATCATAACCATCTGTTGCATTGTATTAATTCCCCTCTTATTAATGCATAATTGATAATGCATAATTCATAATTATTTGGATTTGCGTATGTTTTACGACTTTTTTTTGCTACTCAATACTAAGGTTTTATATTTAAAAGAACAGATTAAAATTCGAGTTCATTATGCATTTTTGCATTTTGCATTATGCATTTTTTACAGCATTGCTCCGAACCAGTCGCCTTGCTGTTGAAGTCTTGCGAGTGCAGTTTCCATAGCGGCAAACTGTCTGTAAAGCTTATCTTCTTCAGCGAACATTCTTTGTTCCATTCTGGCAATTTGTTCATTTGTGCGTTTTAGAGATTCTTCCAGATTTTTTATCGAGGTGCTTTGACTGGTGTTTACATAGTCACGCATTATTCCATCGATTTTATGTAAAAGACCAACACCTTGAGCAGTGCCTGATGAAGAATCAATTTTTATAAACACATCAGCTACTCTGTCCGGGTCTTCTTCGAGAGCTGCTCTTAGGCGTTCTTCATTTATCATTATCTGACCGCCGGTACCATCAAAGTGACTGCCGGTAGTAAGACCTAGTTGAGATGCTGACATTCCTGTGCCTTCAATTGTTTCAAAGAATGACCTGCGAAGACTTGAAACGAGGTTTTGTATGCCTTGGTCACCTCTCATAATGCCTTTTTTTGCAATTGCTTCCCACTCTTCTATTTGTTTCTCAGTCATTCCGCTTTTTTCTTCGTCTGTAAGCGGTTTGTATGATGCTTCATTTCCGGTTTTACGTTCGTTTAACAAACCTTCAAGTCTTTTAATGATTGAGTTGTAGGAGTCAATAAAGTCTTTAATTGCATCAACTGCTTTGCTTGCATCACGAGCAAGGGTTACATTTATCGGTTCATCTGCTGCTTCTGTTACAAAGTTAGCAGTAATTATCGCATCACCCATGTTAAATACATTGGTGTCGCTGAATATTGTTTCGGTTTTGCCATTGATGGTAACTATCATCTCTGCTTGTGAACCGTCACTACGAGTTGCACCTATTCCAACACCAAACATGTCTAATAAATGACCGCTTGTTGTGATTTCGACATCACCACCTCTTTGGGTTGACTCAATTGAAAATCTATCTGCGAAGCCTTCGTACTTCATAGTTAGACCGGTTCCCTCAAGCTCTTTGTTTACATGAGTGAGCATTTGGTTAATAGTCATGTTCGATTTGATTGTTATTTCTTTGCCATTAATTGTAATGTTTGACTCAGCATAAAAATCGAGATTTCTACCTTCAAACTGGACATCAAGAGCATCAGCGCCGTCTCGTCTTCTAATTTCGATAAGACCATCATCAGATGCTATTGTTGCTGTTTGGAAGTAATTAAGATTGTTATTACCTAATCTGATATTTTCTTCGTTTTCGTTTAATTCAGCTAGTGCTTGACCAACAGCGAGCTTCCTTGCCTCCGGATCTACGTCAGAGTCTGTCATCAGATTTACATTATATTCGATATCTGACGCATCTAATTTGCCTTCATCATCAAATTTAAATCTACCGGATACTCTATTTGCACCTTCACCGGTTGTGAAAGTATAATATCCCTCATCATCTCTTTTACCGATGACTATATCTGAAACTCCGCCAATGCTGACGGTCGTTGAAGCATCGTTCCATGCAGCATCACGAACAGCTTTTTCAGTTACTAGACTGTCACCAACTGCTGCAAATCGATTTTCTGGATCTTGATTCCAATCTATTTGACTTCCTGCTAAGTTCATATTATCAAGTCTGGTATTTGTGGAAAATCCTTGACCATTTGCAGATATTCTGTTTGCAGATGTTACATTTGCCCCACTTGCAAGACTGACAACTTGGTTTATTCTGATTGAACCGGGGTTTGCACCGGTAATTGTACGGACAGAAACCGCTGCTGCATTTTTGCCTGTTACAGTTGCAGAAGTGGCGTTAAACGTATTGCGGTTCATCATTGTTTTAGAACCTAAGTTTGACAGATATGTCTGACGTAGGCTTTGAATCTCATCTCTAATGCCATTGTGTGTTTGTTGTCTCCACTCAATAAGCCTTCTGTTGCGTAGTTGATTGTCAATTCTAAATTGATGCATACGGAGTGTTGCCTGGATAATAGATTCCGTATCCATTCCTGATTGCAGACCCATTAGGCGGGTCGGCGACGATCTCATCATTGGGTTAACCATAAATAATACACCTCAAATCCTTTTGTAAATAATTTTACTGTCAGTCCTCCATGACAGACATAGACTACTCTGTATATTTATATCGGAAGTTTCTACTTGTAACTTAATACTTTTATTAAGATAATTTCACATTTTTTTGCCAAACTTGCTTAAGTTAGAATTAATATTTTCCATATCTGCATAACTGTTGTCAGACCAAGACTCATAATAATACTCTATAACAGCGTTTTCACCGAGTCCCGACCCTGCATTTTTACGAATTGTATCAACTAATCTGCTTATGATATTTTCTGCATTTTTTCTACCCATTTCTACGAATAATACTGCAAAAACACCATCGCCTGCATAAGCTGAAATATCAATTTCACGTAGAGAGTTATTTATTGTTTTTGCGGCACTTCTTAAAAGCTCGGGTTGCCCTGTGCTATTGTCACCACTACGCTTGACCTCGATAACCGTAAAGGTCATTGAACCGCCATAACGACGTTGTCTGTAAAGCTCCTTTTGAACTGCTTTTTTCATACCACTTAAGTTTAACATATCATACTCGGTATGAAAACCCGCAACGTACTCTTCTCCACGTTTTTCTAAATCTTTTTTCTTTTTTGTTTCAAAACGATTGTCAAATGTACGTGTCAATTCGTTTATTTCTTTATATCCGAGAAATACTCCCCATTTACCACTCTCATTTATAACGAGCTTATCAATACCTTCTGATTGTGTGGTATTGCTGGAATAATCTCCCTCAGTTATCTCTACACGAAACTTTCTTGTTTGAAAGGTTCTGTTATCACCCCATGTAATGACTGCAACAGATGAACCGCCTGCTATCCTAAACTCTCTGAGTGGATGCAAGCGAGATACAGACTCACGCCATGCGATAAACCCTTCAAGGGTGATATGTTTTTTATCATGTGTACTTAAACATTCATAAGCTTTTTTAAAGTCATACGCATTTAATGCCTGGAAATAATCGTGAAGCACCGCTCTTGCATCAACCTCTGCCTCTGCACTCATTGCAGTGCGTTCGGCGGCTTTTTGCCAATGTGCCTGGGTTGTTTGATGGTGCTGACTTGTGTTAGGTTCTGTTTGTTCTGCTCGTTTTGTTTGTGCTTGCGTTTGTTGTGGTGGAGTATATGGGGGTGTATGCGGGTATCTTCTGGGTTGGCGTGTGGAAAATTGTCTGTTTTTTATAGCAGCTTCCCGTTTGAATTTTTCTCTGAGTATCGTATAAGCAATGTTTATTTGCTTCATTAATTCTTCGGCTTCGGGGTCATCGCTAATGTCGGGGTGGTATTCTCTACAAAGCTGCTTGTAGGAAGTAGTAACATCCGTAAGTCCGGCACCAACTTTGACACCAAGAATCTTATATGATTCAAACAAGGTCACCATGTGTACTCCCCCTCTAACTTCTATAAATGTTTCCCTTACTGTCATTCTGAGTACAATCCACACGGTGGGGAGCTACGAAGAATCTTTTTATTAAGATCCTTCACTTCGTTCAGGATGACAGGAGTGACATAGTTTCAATCCACTACGGATGTATCCAGTGCTTTATTTGACCACTGTTAAGCCTTTGTAATCCATATGTGCTTGTGATATATGTATAATTAAAGTTTTTCCCACCTGCTTGTGTGATTGCTACACCTCTTGATGGGTCATATAAACCATCTTGAGAAGGTGCAATCATCTGCACATGCCCAATACTTCCCGATGAAGTAACAGCAGGTTTACCCATGTTTGCGTGCATTTGTGCGGTTGCAGCATCAACCTGCACCCAGCCGTATCTTGCACCATGAGTTTCAAGCCATTTGCACATTGCTATAGCTCCGTTAAAGTTTGCACCTTGTGTATCGGGGTATGAGCGGATATTTCCGGTTGCCGGGTCGGTGTAGTATGGAACTTCTGCACCCATTGCCCGGGAAGCATCCCAAACAAATATATTACAATATGTGTGACCTTCACGACCGGGGCGATAACGCTCTGCGGTTTCAACATTAAACTGGTCTAGTACTGCACGATAAAGTGCAGTACTTCTGTATGTGGGATCGCTTGTGATTGCCGGTGTGGTTGGTCTCCACCATTGCAGAGGTAGTATAGCTTCATTTGTTCCACTAGTTTCAATATGTTCAATTGGTCTATTAAAAACCATTCTGTCTATTGTATCGAGCACAAACGGTTCTCCACCGGAGTTATATAAAAAGTTGTTACGAAGTGCATCTGAACCTTGCAAATTTGCTATAAGTGCTGACATTACTTGCATCATTGGACTCATATCTCCACCATCACCACCTGTTTGCATCATCATCATAAGCATCATAAGTGCTGCCATAATATCACTGCTTGTACCGGATTCACCGGCAGCTATTATAGCATTTTCTAATGATTGTGTTTGTGATGGAAATGGTAAAAAAGTATTAGGTATACTGCCAAACCCCGGACTTGCAAAGTTTCCGATGTTTAGATTATTTGATGAGGTAATGTCACTAAGTGCATTTGAAAGTACTGACGAAAACTCTCCATTATTTGTTGTGCTATTAGTTACATCTGTCTGTGGAATATATTGTGTATTATTTACAGCACTCGAATTATTTATATTATTTATTGTACTCATTAAGAATACCTCACAATATCGTAGTATCTCACATCCTTGCTATTTTATCAATATAAAATCCTGCGAATGTCACTGCAAATTGTTCGGTTAATTCCTTTTAACAAACATAGAAATTACAGTATCAAATTATATATCACATATATTATCGAAATATTTTAAGATTTGTTTATAGTTGTTTGTAGATTTATGTTATAATTTGTCACATGGTTAAAAAACTTTTACGCAGTGTGCGTGATTATAAGAAAAATACCATTACAACACCTATTTTGGTGACTGTCGAAACAATTCTGGAAATAACCATTCCAACTCTGATGGCAGTCTTAATTGACAATGGGATAAGTAAAAATGATATGACAGCAGTAATGTGGATTGGTGCTGCTTTAGTTTTATGTGCAGGTGCATCTTTGTTTTTAGGTATATTAGCAGGACGAGGTGCGGCTGTTGCATCAACCGGCTTTGCAAAAAACTTACGGCATGATATTTTTTATAATGTACAGAGCTTTTCGTTCTCAAATATTGACAAGTTTTCAACTGCAAGTATCATCACCAGACTTACAACCGACGTAACAAATGTACAAAATGCATTTCAAATGATTATACGAATGGGTGTACGTGCTCCTGTTATGATGGTTTTTGCACTTATTTTTGCATTTCGTATAAATGCACAGTTGTCACTGGTTTTCTTGTCAGTTATTCCTG
>JAITFR010000054.1 GCA_031281255.1 Oscillospiraceae bacterium | reverse complement strand
CATTGATGGAAAATCTTCAAATAATGATTCACCTATCTTACCAGCACCATATAATACAAACTTGCTGGTTTTACGTAGTACCTTTTGCATATATTCGTTATTTAAATTATCTTTATTTCTAAGAAGTAAAAAATCACCGGTTAATGAATACAGCAATCTATTAATATATATAAACTTTGACATTTCATCTTGTAATGCATTATATATTTGTTTAATTGTATTTTTATTAATCATTCTTAACTACCTAATCTTTAGTTAATGCATTTTCATACTCTTTGTAAAGATTTAATTCAAAAGTATCAACATCACAATTAATATGTTTAAGCAATATTTCATAAAAAAACTTAGTTTTTCTTGCTACTTTCCAAAACACCTTTGCATTAGGAACATTAGGAAAACACCATGGTTTTTCAGCAGTTACATAATGTAGGATTTTGGGTTTTATGTTATTATTCTCAATGTCATCATAATTCGATAAGTAATTCCATTCAGCAGGTAATATTTCTATTTTATTGCGACATACGATATTTAATACATCTTGATCTACATAGTCATACTTGAGACCATGATTAATTAAGTTATAACACTTCTCTTTTATTTGCTCTTCTATAAAATACTTTATATTGAAAACCAATACGCCTGCATTAAAATACTCAATTGCAGTTAGATTTAATTTATTTATAACATAATCTTCAATTCTACTTAAATTTTTTCTGCGACATACTCCAAGCACATTCCTATTAAGATCCATATCATATAGTTCTTTTACATCAGATAGTACAATCAAATCACAATCAAGATACAGAACACGAGTATAATGACTAAACACCTCTGGTATAACAATACGATAAAATGTAGCTTCTGAAAAATGGTGCATAGTATATAATTTTACTTTTGAAAGGTATTTTGTTACATTAACACATTCAACTTTTATATTTAGATATGATAATGATTCTAATCTTCTGATTGAGTATTCAGATAATTCAGTGTGAAAAACGAAAATATTATAATCAACATCAAATGATGTATGATGAGTTAAAGAACTAATAGCAACACCACAATATGGTACAAAGTTATTATCTGTTGAAAATACAATTGGAATCACAGGTTTTTTCATTTACACTCCACTTCTATTATCACAAATCCGCATTGAATACAACTTTTGCCATAATGGTGTGAGCCAATTTGTGCCGTCAGTACATACTCTATCACGTATCTCTGCATAAGTTGGAGATTTTTTTTCAGGAACCACTCCAACTAAACAATCAAATACATGGTTATTATAACAACGAGAAAAACAACACTTGTATCCAACTGGGTTAATTTGGATTTGTTCATTAATATCATCATATATATTCATTATCTTACACGCACAATAGCATTTAAATAAATCTCCTGTTGCAAGTGATAATGTGTATAAGTATTCGCCTGCATGACAGAAGAAATCTGCCGGATTATTATTCCATGTGTCGACTCTAAAACTAAAAAGTTTTGATTCAAATACATTCCATGTTTGAATGTGTGAGTTCAAATCCTGTTTAGTTGCTCTGTTTAAGTTGCTATTAATCTCTCGTACATCTTGTATATGTGGGAGTGCTCCAAAGTGCTTAATAGATAAATCTGTGATTTCATCAATATATTGAACATAACAGTCTGCTGCCATTAATTCGATAATGAATGATATACCCAATGATTTTGCTTTTTCTACATTTTCTATAAATCTTGTTAATAATCCCTTATTTATTAGTTCAAGATAATGAAAAGAGAATTTGATATATAATCGCTCTTGTAAGTGATTTGGCAAACTAAACAACTTATCCATTTCTTCTTGTATTGTACCATTGGTTACTATCTGGATATAATGCTCATTAAGCAATACTTCTATCAAAGGCACAAGCAGTGGATGTAGAAGAGTTTCTCCATCTCCGCAGAAATTAAGAAACATTGCACCACCAAAACGTTCTTTTGATAAAGCTATAGCAATTTGTTCAACTGGTTTTGAAAATGGTATGTAACTTTTATCATTAAAATCTTTGTTTTTCAATATATAGCAATACTCACATCTAAAATTGCAAGCATCAACTGGTACATAACAATCTATATATCTTACCGGTTTTTCAATCATTATTTTTCATTCCAACTAATTCTGATATGTATTCGATTAATTCATTGTAGTAAGGTTGTATAGAATCAACATTGTACACTATAGGTTTTTTCTTTAGTACATCAATTATTGCTTCATTAATTATTTCTTCTGAGATTTCATCTATAAAAATAATATTATCATTTTTTGATAACCATGTAAAATACAAACTACTGGTTTTTTTATATGAATTATCTATAACAATACATGGTGTTCCGGTTATTACAGAAAACACCATTCCATGAAGTCTGTCTGTAATAACACATTTCAATCTTGCAAAACTCTTAATCATATCCTCTGTTAATTCTTCTATATACTTCACTTCTTTATCATACTCATTTATCATTAATTCTTTATACACAACGTTATTACTATGTCTTTCCACAATATTGTATACCATTTTATGTTCTTCATTTGATAAAACACCTTCCTTATCATCTCTTAAACAAATACCAATACCATTTCGTGATGAAGATATATCATACTTTAATGATAGAACTATATCCGGCACTAATAAATATTCACTCTCTGGAAAATAATCTCTTGTACGTTTATATGAATCATTGTCTCTAACACATATTAACAAATTGTTATGTTTTGCAAATATTATTTGTGATGTATGTAGAAGCTCTTCACCTATTTCATTTGGTTCATAATATGGAGATTGAGGAAAGATAATTATATTATTATTTGGGAAATCTTCAATAGTGTTCAGTATATTTTCTGTAAGATATCCCCAAATAGAACCTAGATTTCCTCCTCCTGTGATTATGATAATATCATTATCATTTACATGTTCTTTGATACAACTCATACCCCATGTGCAACTAAAATCGTTTATCTCTATTATTTCATTAGTGAAATATTTTTCTAAAAAATCGCGTTGTGCTATTACAATTGCATGATCTCCTAAATTTCCATAAGATGGTGTGTTTAATACAATAAAACGTGTATTGATACTATAGTTTTCTGCAAAACATTCTTTTATATTTATAAAAGCAATGAATTCATTTAATGTCATGTAATACTTTACAGTGTTTTGTTTTTTTATTTCTTTTACAATTTCGTCTGATTGCCATGGTGTTATAATAACTATAGCATCAGGATTTTCATTTAACTTTTCGATTGGGTAAATCGAATAACAAAATTCACCATATTTTATATTAGTATTATGAAGCTCTTTATTATTATCAACAAAAAACAACGCTCTATTTAATAAATCTTTTTTTTCAAGTACCTCTAACAATTTAGTCGCATTATTACCCGCACCATAACATATATATTTAGTATCTTTACTAACATCTAACTTTGTGTATAACATCATTGTAATTCCCTTCAAAGAATTGACCGCAATCGACATACACAAGGAAGGATTCCTCTTCACCACTACCACCAACAAGCATGTCACAACCTGTATAAGTAATTTCATTTGCAATTTTTTCTGATATATTAGTATATGGCATAATGTGTACCCAATCATTAGTTCCTAATTTACTTATATCTGGTTTTTTTACTGCTATACCATCTCCATTAATGTCCCATAATTCATCAAAAACAAAGTTCCTGCGGTTATATACTTCCATTGCTTCTTTTCCACGGTTTCCTAATACACCCCATGCAATCCTTCGTTTATTTGGAATAGATGTATTTACACCCATTATAGTATCAAATATTGCTCTAAATGATTTTTCTTTAGTTGTTAACAACTCACTTAAAGAGATATGTGCATTATTTGTTAAGAATGAATTCACAAATTCTAGTGCTTCTATGTTTATATGTTTATCTATTGGTAAACAGTATTTATATATATAATGATAATATGCTAGTTTCATAATTTTTAAGTAATACTCTTTTTTTGATTGCGTTACTTGTAATCGTAATATTGTTTCTTTTGCAATATCAAAATACAAATCTCCATAATTTTTCCAGTCTTTACTAGTAATTCGTTTTGACATCATATCATCGTTTTGAATGTAATTATATAAGGGTTTAGTAATATGTTTAAGCTTACCTCCGGATATTATAAGCGGAAAGACAAATTGTTGTTCTTGAGTATGTTTATTATCGACGTAATAATTATCTAATACACCACTTTTTTTAAGATAATCAACCCTCACCATGTATTCATGTACAGTAACATGAACTAAAAAGAACAAATGTAATTCTATTAACTTTGATAAATCTCTAAACTCTGCAATATCACTACGGAAATATTTAACATACTTAATAATACCTTCTTCAACATATAACGTATCACAAACAACCCAGTCATAATCGGAGTTATCATCAAGCCATCCCGCCAAAGTTGATACATATTCTTTATCGAGTGAATCATCTGCATCTACTTGGCAAACATAATCTCCTGTTACTTGTAAAAAACCTACATATACTGCAGAAGGTAATCCTTTGTTTTCTTGATCTATAATTACAACATCAAAACTGCGTTTTATGAATTTATGTTCATATTCTGTTATAATCTCTCGTGTACCATCAGTACTGCCATCATTAACAAGTATGATTTCAATGTTATCCCATTTTTGAGCAATAATTGAATCAAACATGTTAGCTATGTAGTTTACTTTGTTATAACAAGGGATAACTATACTGACTTTCGGCTGCATTTCTATCTTCCTTTAAATATATCCTGTTTAGTATACTCGTAAATATTACTACCACTATTGCTTTCACACTTTATCATTTTTTTGTACTCAATTTCACTAACAGATTCTATCAAATCTGTTAGATTAAAAAACAAGTATTCAAATAATGTAGAAGCCAGAGCTTCAGCTTTCATTTTTCTTTTTGAGAGTTTGCAATCATCATCTGTTATCCTAATATGAGTACTTTGAATTATATCTCCTTTTTTGTTAATTTTTTTGAACAACCCTTCTTTTATTGATAATGTAATTATATGATTATTTTCTACCTTTAAGAAACTATAAGAAATATAACCATACTCATTTATTAATTTATCACACTCTAATCCTTCAAGATGTGTAATTTCTTTTGTTTTCGAATTAATTTTGTATGCATTTTGTCCACGACTAGGTAGTAACCAAATAAAATCATCGTATAAAATAGGAGGTGCAAATCGATTTGTATTTTTTATAGAATCATCATCTGGGAGTTTTATAACTTCACTATAATATTCACTATCTAATGAAGCTACTATCTCTATATCACCGTTTATCTTAATAAGCCAACATTTATCATTAACTTCAATAACACTAGAAAAACGGTTCGACTCATCGCCTTGTCTTTCAGATACCATTACCTTACCACTATTAATATCAAGTTTAATTATTGCACTTACATTATAACATGGAAAACATAATTTGTTTTTATACATATTGAATACTGCTGTTCCCAATGATATGGGTGCAAATTTTTCTCCTTTTCGTAAACACATTTCATTTAATAGTTCATAGCAATCGTTATAATAACTTAATTCATCTTTATTTACATTATAAAAAACAATAGCTTGATAATAAGCAGGAATAAGAAAAAATCCTTCTTCGGTTTTGTATATACCCATAAACTTAAAGATACTAGAATTTATGTTATAATCCATACTTATAGGAATTGAAGAAAATATACCTGTAATTAAATCATATACTCCTATTTCAGTAGCATTACAGGGAGCAAAGTACAGTTTATTATCAATTTCACACACAGATGAATATAGAAATTTTCTTAATAGCGTAGTGTGTTTTAATTGTACTGGAAAGCTACCTTTGTACTCAGCTTTTAGTGTAGCTTTATCAATCTTGAATAATGCATTACAATCTAAAGCACTTACCCAGTAATTTTCTCCATCATCGTACAAATCTGTAAATCGTATCACATTTGAAAGCTCATCATTATCATCTTCTATTTTTTCTGCATTTTGCAATAATACCGGTTTCCCTGTCACCTCATACAACAGAACCACAGAGCTATAATCTCCATAATATGCATCACTCCATACTATAGCTCTGTGCAGGTCAGGTGTATCATCATATATTCCCCACCCTGCACTTCTATATTCTGCTACAATATCATCATATTCTTTCTCTAGTTCCGGGTATATACCAGAATATGCAGTTCTAGCAAGTGGATGTGGTCTCCACCAAAGAAGTACATCATTGTGTTGTTTAAATGTATTTAGCACATATTTTACTTTTTTTAGGTACTGCCCGGGATTGTTAAGTGATGCTGTGATGCTGGTGTTGTAAAATATAACTTTTTTCTTGCTACCGCCTGGATTTTGTATAAGGTTTTGCCACTCGGTCGGCAGTTTATAATCCTCACGTTTTGCATTTATTACTGCATCAAACTTTGGTGAACCTAATGCAACAAACTTATCTTCTGCTTTTCCATATATTTCTTCACTATATCCAAGTTTAATTAGCTCATTATAATCACGTATAAAACATTCTCTAATCTCTTCTGATTGCACTATTACTTTATGGGAGTATAACACACCGGGGCATTGAGTAAATGGTGGTTTTGCTGCCTCAAAAGTTGTAACATAATATGGTACATACACTAACATATCTGTTTGATTTCGAAGATTTTCAAAATAATAATCAGGGTCAACACTGGTCATTTTTCCTAAGTTATCATACGGTGAGAATGAGATTATCACATCAGGGTATCGTACTTGAATATCGTACTCCCGATAGTCTGTACACACTATATTTTCTTTATAATACTCCGCTCCTTCGTAGTGTTTATCTCCGAATGAACCATCAGGATTTTTGTCATAATAAGGTATCGGAATCCAATAAGCATCGCAATTGGGATCTTCTTTTGCAGCCATATAGATAGACTCTATACTGTCACTCATGGCTGCTTTGTAGCTAAGAAATATCATCTCTATACGATTAGGTTTTAATTCGGTAACTATAGATTTTTCTACTTGCTTCAGTTTATTTTTTAATTCTTTTTGTGTTGCTTCACCATTGCTTGCCTTGTAAATCAACTCGCAATATTCTTCAAGCAGAGATACTGTCGCTGTTCCCTCTCCAACAATCTCTTCAATATATTCACCCACACCAAGAGCACCCTCCTGGCAATCAGCATATAACTCTGATACTTGTGCTTCATAAAGGGTTTCAATGACTTCCAGTATTTGTTTTTGTTGATGTTTTCTCATGTGTTTATTATATAGCAAAAGTATGCCTTTTACTATAGCAGATGTTATTTAAAATTATTTAGGTGAGTTGTTATATTAAATGCGACAGGTTTAATATAACGCTTTAGCGTGTGTAAAAGGAAGGAAGGAACGGCGAATGGTAAGTCAAGCGATGTGGATAATCTTTATAATCTCGGCAAGTTTAGTAGGTATAGGGATAGGCTTTTTACTAGGCACATATTACGCAGGAGGCTTTATAAAGAAATTTGCAATCAAGTTATTAAGATACATGGAAGAATATTTTGTAGAGCAGGAAGAAGAAACCAAGAAGCAAGGTAAG
Organism: Oscillospiraceae bacterium; assembly: GCA_031281255.1. Taxonomy (GTDB): domain Bacteria; phylum Bacillota; class Clostridia; order Oscillospirales; family Oscillospiraceae; genus WRMH01. Next base: position 18,134 of record JAITFR010000054.1, on the reverse strand, counting down.
AAGAAAAAGAAACGTGAAAAAAATGTATCTCAAGAAGTCCCGGGCGTTCCGGAAAAAGCCGGCAACAATGAGATACAAAAAGAAGAACCCACAGCAAGCAATTTTCGAGGTGGTGACAATGATTGTTATAGTTACTGCACATTTTATAACAAGCTAGGTAAATGCTTTGATGAATGTGAAAAAATAAATGATTAGTGTTGAGATAAGTTATAAATATATTCGAATAGTAGATAAATATATCGAAATTAACAATATTGGTGGAATTGATGACAGAGCATTATTTATAGAAGCATTAATAGATATGTATGACAAAGAATTATTAAAGTATAAAGAAAAAATCACAGTCTAACCGACTTTGAAATAAAAAGAAAGGAGAGCATTAAGAATGAAAGCAACAGTAGTAGGAATGAAGAAAGTAGATTTCATGTCAGATAATGAGCTGGTAAAAATGAAAAAGTATTTTCTGACAGTTGACACTGGTGAAATTGATGAGGGGTTGGAAGTAGAAGTATTGACATTTAGAGAACTGAATGAAAAAGGTGAGTATGAGCCAGCTCCAATCTTTAATTTAGGTCAAGAAATCGAAATCGCATACAACAAACGCGGTAGAGCGCGCTACGTAGAACCCAGAAAATCAGCATAGGCACAAAAAGGGTACACGGTTCTACTGTGTACCCTTTAACCTACGAAAAAGGAGTTAAACGCATGAAAAAACTTGCAATCATAGTAATAATAATATCGGCTGCCATTAGCATACCGTTTAACATAGCTAGAGCAGAATGGACACCTGACTTTGATATACAAATCGTAATTATAGATGATGAAACTGGTGAGCCTATCGACTACGACTTCACACAGCACCAACCAATACAAGTACAGCAAGCACCGGTAGAGCGTAAAGTAATCAAATCAATCAGCATAGACACCGTAAATCTTCCCGAAAGTTCGTCAGATATGACCTATCAATTTTTAGAACTAATTCAAAATGAGGGTTATATATTAACAAATAACGGTATACAGCACGTAAATAATACACCACCGGTATACATATATCACGTAGCAATACAAATCATGGACGGTTACGAATTATCAGAAGATTATGAAGTGTATTTTTACGGCAGACGACTTGAAACTTACAGTATTCAAAGTAATGAAAATTATCGTTACTTGTACGTACAATATCAAGTTGAATTTCCTATGATAAGGATTCCCGGCAACTTCCACGAAATCGAAACAGTTATACAACCCACACCCACACCAGAGCCACCAGGCAGAGAACCAATTACAATTGACGATGAAAACATACAAGCATTAATTGATACAATCGAAAACGCAAAAGACGAGTTAATAACAGAATTAACTTTAATAAAAACAATAATAATTGTATTACTATCTTTAATAATCGGTGGAATAATTGGACTTGCTGCAATATCAAAATGGAATGTAGGAGTATAAGCATGGAAATAATTATAGAACAAGGAGCAAATGCGATAGCATATGGAATTGCAGCAACAATATTTGCAGGCATATTTGTCTGGGCGATATGTGTGTTTATAAGACTTATAATCAGGATTATTGGCATTGGTTGACGAACCAATGAAGAAAACTAAACATAGCGGGAGGTGAGAAAAGTGAAAAAAATCGTTAAAAAAATCGGCATAATGTCAGCAACAGTTGCTACCATGGCAACAGCACTAGTTGTATCAGCTTCCGCAAATACGACAGCAGAAGTGCTTCAAACAGCATTTCAAGCCATAGTAACAGATGTTACTGCAACAATTCTATTGGTGCTTCCAATCGGTTTAGGTCTTGTGGGCTTAGTAATTGGAATAAGATTTGGAATCTCATGGTTCAGAAAACTAATCGGAAACGCAAAATAGCACCAACAAAGCAGGGGTTGATAATCTCAACCCCTGTAAAGCAATAACGGTTAATTCCTGTATTTTTGTTGATGTTCTAAATTGTTAGCTGCTATAGTAAATAATTTACTTAAATGTTTTTTTACTGAAATATTTGATTTATCAGCGTCATATTTATAAACATCATAAGAATATTTAGAAATGAAAATACCATCTATACGCTTTATTTTCTTTATTTTATAGATAATGCTTCTAAAAAAAGAGTAAATGATCAAAATAGGAAGAGTTATAAAAAACGTGAAACTAAGGACAATTGGAAAGTTTTCTAAAAGATAATAATAATAATCTAGTAACATAGTAAATCACCTCGTGAGGATTATATATAAATGAGATACAAAAGTCAAAAATTAAAGAAAATACTAACTAAAACAATAGCAATGTTATTGGTTATAGTTATTGTAATGATGTCTTTGTCAATTGCTGATAATAATGCACAGGCTTCATTTGCTGCATTTGCAATAGGTTCTATATCATATTACATATTTACTCAACTATTAATATCACTAGGTCATGAGTTTAATAGTGACCAACAGGCACAAGTTGCATTATTAGATTTTTATAATAAATCTTATGGTGTATCAAGAAACGCTTTAGATGAAATGAAAATATTAATAGGTGAATTTGCATCTAAATATAATGATGATGCAGTGTTGCCTGAATATAAACAACACTTTAAATTGCCGGAAAGGCTTTTTGAAGACATTGTAGATTTTTACGCAGAATGGCTAGGAGGCAAAAAAGAAAGAATTCATGCAGTCAACCCCAATCTAACACAAAAAGATATGTATGAACAAGGATATTATATAGATCCAGATATTCATGATGGCGAGCATGTACCAATAGGAACAGCAAACGGAACATTTTATTTGCCGTTAATGCCTGGAACTTCAACAATGTTAGAATTTTATAGTAATAGTATGGCAATACAAACAGTAGAGGTGCAAGGAGAAATATGGTCATTTCGATTGAGAACTGGATCACAATGGAATCATCTTGATTCATATAAAAACGGAGTAAGACAAGTTAATTTTACTACTGATGTAAAATATAAAATATATGAATACTTTATATATGGAGTATTAATAGGTGAAACTGTATATATTCGTTACAGTGCAATAACTGTAGATGGTATATTGTTTGCCTCTTTGCCAGCTCATAGTCTAGGTGTATTTCAATTAAGCACAATTGAAACAACAAAAATCTCTAACCAAATCAGCATACAGGAAGTAACAACGGAATATATAGCACAACAAACGCACATTGTTATATATCATCAAAACGAAGCTGGAGAATGGCGACCATGTATTTGGCAAGAAGTCTCCGGAGAGTGTCCATGCCCTGACGTAATAATAACTGAGATACGGCGAGAAATTCATATAATTGTTAACGAGAATTGGCAAAGCGAAAATGCAGCAGTCTTAAATCCTGACGGCTCATCAAGAACTTATGAAGATACATTTTACCCACCAAGACCCGGCGAGGGTACAATAGGCGGTGGATATATCCCCGGCACAAAATCAATAGAAGAACTATTCGGCGATATCCGCAAAAAGCTTGATGAACTCCGTGGACTAGGTCGCCCCGGACAATTAACACTAGAACAAGAACTAGAGGGCTTACGGCAAAAAACAGGCGAAATCACCGACCACCAAACAAGAGAACTAATCAGACTAGGCTTAGGACAAATAGCACTAGACTTACAAAATGTAACCACACTAACGGAAGTACAAATATTAGATTTAACGTTAACACGCTCAATAACAAGAGTAAGAGAACTAACGCAGACAATATCAATCCCACTCCCACCGCCTAGCCTGGGTGGCTTCGCAATGTTTCCATTTTGTATACCTTTTGATGTTTACAACATATTTAACGTATTAATCGCAACACCAATAGAGCCACGCTTTGAATTCGACATAGTACCCTTTGCAGACGCAGATACAACAATAGTAATAGATTTTACAATGTTTGAAACAATAAGAATACTATTTCGAAACGGCATGTTAATAACATTTGTAATCGGCTTAGTAGTCGTCACACGCAGATATATATGGACAGGTGGTGGATAAATTGAACGATTGGGGCATAGACTGGAACGCAGACCCACATAGGATAATAGGATGGGGATGTCCATTACACGGACCGATAATGAGCATATCAAGCACATTCGGCGGCGAAATGCTCGGCTATATAAATTACTTTTTACCAATAGCGGAAATGGCAGCCATAACCGCAACATGGGTAGTTTCAATAGGAGCATATTACGCAATTTCAATCGTTCTAAGATGGGCAAAAGCAATATCATAACACAAAATGTATCTCATTAATTTATGATACGGAGCTGCATGAGCTGAGATCATAAACTGTAATGAGATACAAAAAAGGAAAAAACATGGTTACTTTATGTACAGGAACACCCGGAAGCGGAAAAAGTTTACATATAGCACGCAAGATAGCCGAAGTATCAAGAATGCATAAAATGACAGTTATTTGTAACCGACCCATCAACATGGATGTAGTATCAAAAAACGGCAAGAAAAAAGTAGGCGAGTTCATATATAAGACAAATGTTGAACTAACAGTAGATTATTTAATAGATTACGCATTTAAAAATCATAAAGCAGGTGTAGAGGGTCAGACACTAGTAGTAATAGACGAAGCCGGAAGACTATTTAATTGTAGGGAGTTCGGGTCATGGGATAGAGGGGCATGGCTTGATTTTTTTGCTCTTCATCGTTATTATGGCTATGACTTTCTGATGTCAAGTCAACATGATAGACAAATAGACAGACAAATCCGCTACATGATTGAATACGAAACAAAATTCAAAAAAGCGAACAACTTCAAGTTTATTGGTTTTTTGTTCACTTTATGTAGAGTTAAATTATTCGTTGGTGTTAAAAAATGGTACGGCGAGAACCTGAGAATAGGTTCAGAAATGTTCATCTACAGGAAACGAGACGGCAAACTATACGACACAATGATGTTATTCACCAAAGAGCATTACGGCAAGCGTATTGGTGACACATATAACAATGCAAGTGCTGACACAAGAGCGACATCGCCAGAGCCACACCCAGGCGATGGGGTGGTGGCGAGCTTGCGAGCAGGGGACCCATCGCCTGGGTGTGTAACGAGCGATATACGTTACTTGTGCCACACTAAGGATTGTTTAAAGTGTCGCAATGAACTTATCTGTAAAATGCCATGGAAATATAAACCGGTAAAGTATAAAACCGTTTAAAAAAAGCCGAAAAAATTACGGTTCGCCCCCCTCGCTAACAGGGGGTTACTACCTACAAAGGAAAAGAGGTTAAATCCATGCAACACAAGGTAAACAACTACTTAATTGATTACATCAGTTTTACAACAAAATATCGAAGTATTTTACAAATAATGGAGCTTCTCGGATTAGACCATATTACATGGGAAGATACAAAAGGCGCACAAGGATACAAGAGCCGTTGTTATTTTAGTTTCATATCAATCCACTATGACGGAAATAATGACACTATATGGTGTGAATTAACCGGACAAGGCTGTAGAGCCTTTGAGGAATACGGCACAGGCGACTATGATTCATTATTTAAAGAATTAATTACTGATGATGTATATAACATAACAAGGCTAGATATCGCCTATGACGACCATGAGGGCATATTAGATATAAACAAAATATTTGTAGATGTAGTCAATAAATTATTCATTTGTAAATGTGATGAACACATGTATACAGGCGGTACACGAGGCATATCAATTCAACATGGACGAAAAATATCAAAAACACTAATACGGATATACGATAAAGCAGCAGAACAGAAAAAATCAGATGTACATTGGATAAGGGTTGAATTGCAACTACGAAAAGAAAACGCACAAAGCTTTTTAAAACAGCTAGTTAGAAATGAATACACGATAGGTCAAATGTACTCCGGAGTAGTTAATAATTATTTACGATACGTAAACCCGGGAACAGATACTAACCGTTGGCGGTGGAATATGAAGCCATATTGGAAAAAGTTTATCAACTCAGCAGAAAAAATCAAAATATACGAGAAGCCGGGCATTGAATACCAATTAGTACATTTAGAAAAATTCGTAATTAAACAGGCAGGAAATGCAATAAAAACATATATGGAAATTCAAGGTATGGATAACTTCTTTAATTATATTAATGATAAAGAACCCGAAAAAATACCAAAATACAACAGGCTATTAGAAAATGAAAGAATGATGAATGAAAGAATGATAAAAGGCACTTATGAACCTAAAACAGCCGAAGAAAGCAAAAGAATAGTTAATGATTACAAAATAAACAAAGAAGAAGAAAAATATACTAAATTAGAAAGAGAGGCAATCCAAAATGAAGAACAATCAGAAATGCGTTAGATTAAGCGATGAAACACTAGACTACATCATGAACTACCCGGAGGGTACAGGCTTCAACCAAAAACTAGAAAACATGGTAAAACATTTTATGGAAACCGAAGAGAAACTCGAACAACAAATAAAACGCTTAGAGAAACGAAAACAAGAAATAACCGAAGATGTAATGAGCATGAGCGACATATCAACCAAACTAAAACAAATAGATAGCTTTGTATCACAAGCAAAAAATCTAATTTTTTATCATTAATGTATCTCAAAAAAAAATCCTGATTAAGAACGTATTCAATCGAAATTTTATGACGAGATACAAAAATAGAGAGGTAGCTGTTATGAGACACTTCAAACACCTGACCGAAAACGACCGATTAATAATAGAAAGTATGTTAAATCAAAAGAGAAAACCGGAAGAAATAGCTGATAGATTAGGATTTAATAAAAGTACAATTTACAGAGAACTAAACAGAGGACGTTATACAAGATTATCTCACGATTATATTTACTACGAAACGTATAGCCCCGATATAGCACATGAACGATACCGGCAAAACTTAAAAAATAAAGGTCCGGCACTAAAAATAGGAGATGACCATAAACTAGCCGACTATATCGAACACAAAATACTACATTATAAATACTCTCCGGGTGCAATACTCGGAGAGATTAAAATCAATGGACTTGTTTTTGATACAACAATATCAATTAGTACATTATACAGTTATATATCAAAAGGTGTATTTTTGAGAGTAACTAATAAGGACTTACCAAACAGGGGAAAACAGAAAAAACAATATAGACGTATAAGACAATCTCGACCATCTAAAGGCGACAGCATAGAAAAGCGACCACATACAATAAATAACAGAATAGAGTTCGGGCATTGGGAAATGGATTTATTAGAGGGAACGAAAAAAAGCAAGTCTGCAATTCTCGTACTAACTGAACGTATGACAAGAATACAGATTAATGAGAAAATACCTAACAAAAAATCAGCTAGTGTTATACAAGCACTTCAACGCTTAAAGAAAAGATACGGTAAAAGGTTTGCAGAAAACTTTAAAAGTATAACTGTAGATAACGGTTCAGAGTTTCAAAACTGCTTAGAAATGGAAAAGTACACAAAAATATATTACTGTCACCCTTACAGCTCCTGGGAGCGTGGAAGCAATGAAAATCAAAATAGAATGATACGCAGACACTTCCCAAAAGGCACAAACTTTGACAACGTCACCAAAAAAAGCATTTCACAAGCTGAAACTTGGCTCAACAACTACCCACGTAAAATATTCGGTTACAAATCAGCTAACGAAATATATTCAGAATTGATTAACAAAACTACAGTATCTTAAAAGCTAATGTTATCAAAATGTATCTCGTTGTTGTGCCGGCTACAGCTCCGCAGCGTGAAATTATGAGATACAAAATACGTTTTAAAAAAAGCTAGTGATATCAATTGTTTGCATAAGGTGATAGAGCAAATTTAGCATTAAGTATTAATTAAAAATATATAAGAACACTTTAAAAACGCTGTAAACAGGCGATTACTTGAAGATATTAGTAAATCATGATAGAATCACCTTGCTTTTTCCTACTTGAACAACAGAACTCCCAAGTAAAATCTTGACGTTTCGCAAATCGTAAGAGGGGGATTTTGAGTGTAATTTTATATAACGCTATTAAAATTAGCACGAAAAATAGCCCCGAAAAACACAAAACTAAAAGTTTTGCAAATATTTCAAAAAAAGTCGCATTTAACTCTTGACTTTGCAATTTAAAATTATTTACATATTTTTATTTAATTCGAAATACACATTACAATGTAGATAATGGTGATAGTTGTTCATTTTTATCTACATTACATTCTGTCAAATGTAGAAATATCAACATGATGAGAGCTTTTTCTACATTCAAACGACGATTGACAATAGTAAAAACTTTCTGATATGGTTGCTATATAAACACAAAATATGGTTGCTATATAAATACTAAACAACTTGAAAAAATAATAAAACAATTATATAATTAGAAAGGAAACACAAACAATGGCAATTTTACCACTACATGAAGATATTCTTCCGATGTCGGAGGATTATGTTCTAAAATCAGTCTTAACACATCCGGAAGCAAAACCCGCACTAATGGATTTAATAACCACATTCATCCATCGCAAAGTCACAGATGTAGAAATACGCAATAATGAGTTACATTCAATTACCACAGAAGAAAAGAATGTGCGATTGGATTTAAACTGTGTTATTGATGACGGGAGTCAAGTTGATGTTGAAATGCAAGGTTCTAGACTAGCAGGTCTAGACGGTGGACATGAGATGTTAGTCAACAAATCAGTTTATTATCTAACAGATTTACATTCATCACAAAAATCAAAAGGTATTAAATATAACAAACTTGTTCGTACTTATCAGATAACATTTTGTGTTCAAAACATCTTCAAACAAAACGAATATATTACAGAAGCATCATTACGCACAGAAGACGGTACACAGATTAGCAATCAAATAAACTTAACGATAATTGAACTCGGTAAACTGGATGATGTGTTAAACAAACCAGTGGAAGAAATGTCTCCAATAGAGATGTGGTCAACATTTTTAAGATATTCAGGAGACCGATCAAAACGTGATATAATAAATAAGGTTTTGGAAAAGAAGGGAGAGATTGGAATGGCAGGATCATTATTAGCTTCAATAAGTCAGGATGACCGTATGCGAGCAATAAATATGAGTCAACGTAAATGGCAAACAGATTATGACAGTAATTTCTTATTCTATAAAGAACAATTTGAAGAAGTGGAAGAAGAACTCTCTAGTATAAAGGCAGAACTTGCTGAGAAAAACGCAGAACTCGCTAACAAAGATGCAGAGAACGAAAAATTGCGTAAGGAATTGCTGAAATTACAATCAAAAATCGTAGAGTAGTTTTTTCGATATTTGCACAATGATTAGCAGCAACATCAAACAAAAAAGTGTTAGGTCTTAAGGAGAATCGTTATGAATGACAAAGCTGGCTTTATAGAAACAAATGTAGCTTATCCTCAAGGTGAAAAAGTAGAGGTTGTTAATAATGAATCAAACGCAAACTCTTTATCTACGATTACCAATTCCAGTAATAATATCGAACTAGAAAACTCATTTATTGGTTATGGTATAAATGTTTTTAATGGCTCTACGTATGCCGGAGCAACAACCTGCAAGCTTTTTAAAGATATAGTATATAAAAATAGTAGTACTAACGATGGGATATCATACATTAATTTTACGACTTTGAATGAAACCGCAACAACCACTGTAATCAGTAATTCACTAAGCGAAGCATATACCAAACTAGATATTGGTATTAACCTTAAAACAGGCAAAAAAGTACCTTTTTTCTCCGGTAGTGTAAGAACACAATATGGTACTGAAACATCATTACATAGTGAAACGAAATTTTATAATTCTATTAGTTCGATTTTAACAAAAAAACATACACTCAATGGTGATTATCGGAATATTGAAAAATTAAGAACAATTATATCAGATAGCGTTCTTGAAGAAATGAAAAATGGAAACAATGATCCAATTGAGTTGTTTAATAAATATGGCACACACATAATTACAGGTTGTTCAATGGGTGGTTCAGCAAGTATATGTGCACTGTACGATTCCGAAACCAGAGAAAGTAACAGAGATATTTCTGCTGCAGTTGAGTTTAAAACAGGGTATGCTGAAGGTGGAGGAACAATAACAATATCTGATAAGAGTAAAAATATTTCAGATTCACTAAGAATTAGTATTTTAGCTACCGGAGGTACTTCATTTTCCTTTGCCGGTAATAGTCATTTTGATGAAATACCAAAAGCTTTTGAAACTTGGAGAAATTCCTTTAATACTCCCGGTTTGACAACACTAGCAAAACTTGATTATTACACCCCAATATGGGATTTGGTCAGTGATAAAGAACTAAGTAACAAAATAGAAGATGCTTTCTATGAAAAAGCTGAAAATACTAGTAACTACATATTTGGTTATTTTCGTATTCCAAGAAGAATTCAAAGTGGCATGAACTGTGTTTTTCTCAATAATCGTTCAAAATTATCTCTTGACAATTATAATGGTAAATATGTTTATCTGTATACAGAAAGTGACCAATACCAAGTATCTCAACATTGGATTTTAGAAGCTGTAGTAGATAACGGTATTGAATATTTTAGATTAAATCCTATTAATTGTAAGGATTTGTACTTAAGTATATCAATGAAGCTAAATGAACCTGACCTAAACTCACATTTGAATCTTCGTTCAAAGGATAGTGTTAATCCGGATAGTCAATTGTTTAGGATAATTATTAATGATGATAGAACTATTTCTTTATTGAGCAAAATTGATGAAGCATATTCTGTCAGTGGAAAGGGAGATGTTCAAAATGATAAATGCGAAATTGTTTTGAAGAAAAACATCTCAGATGATACTTCTAAATGGATTCTAAAAAGTACAATTCTTACACCATCAGATAATTTGATTCATGGGAAAATATACCGTATAAAAGTTTCTGATAGTGATATGTACCTCAAATTTGAAAGATATACATCAGAGCCGGTTAATATGAAAGTTGGTTATATTACATATAGAAGAATGGAATACTTCAGATTCTTAAAAGTAGATCCGGATACATTATGTAATGGTAAAAAAGTTGGTAATAATATATGCGAGTTAGAAATCCCGTACAATGATTATATGCTTTCGCGTACAGATGATAATGATAGTGATGGTGTAATGAGTAAACCAAATTTCTCAAAAGACAGAGCATTTATGAAAGCTAGACAATATTGGATTTTTTCTAGAAAAAAGAATGGGTATTTCTCATTTACGAATTATGATTCCGATAGTAGATTTTTAACAATATTAAGTAATGAAGTAAAAGCACTTAAATCAGGTGGAAATAACTTATTTAATTTGTATGAGGTAGTTGAACTACCTGAACCCGAGTGAACGCATATAAACGAACAGTTCTGATGTCATTTCCTCATCATGTATAGTATCTTACAATTATATGTGTTTTGTTATGGGTATTTTTGACTAATACTTTGTGTAATGATATAATTATTTAACTGGAGGTGATGTCGTGCAAAGTATACCGTTGAATGTAGAAATCCCTGAAATGGTAAGAGTTAATGAAAAAGAATTAAGGGTACTACTAGCGTCAAAACTTTATGAGATGGAAATACTTTCACTTGGACAAGCAGCAAAAGTAGCAAGTCTTTCAAAAAGATCTTTTATTGAGATAATTGGACAATACGGAGTTTCATTATTCGCTGTTAGTGTTAATGAATTACAACAGGATATTGCAAATGCATAACAATATTATATCTAACACTAGTTGTTTGATAATCTTATCTAATATAAATAGACTAAATCTATTACATGATGTGTATGAAACTATTATGATAACAGATGAGGTTGCTGTTGAATACGGTGATTCTCTTCCAAAATGGATAACTGTTGAACCCGTAAAAGATAAAGAAAAAACAAAAATAATATCAAGTGGACTTGGAATTGGTGAGTCCAGTACCATAGCCTTAGCGTTAGAGCAAAAAAATGCTTTAATAATACTCGATGATAAAAAAGCACGTCGTTTAGCGAAAGAATATGAGTTATCTGTAACGGGCACATTAGGTGTGGTTGTAAAAGCTAAGAATATGGGATTCATAGTTGATATACAATCTGTTTTAAATGATTTTAAGCAATATGGTTTTTGGATACCTTATGATATTGAGCAATTTTTACTTTCTTAGAGCAATCTTATGTAATAAAAACAAGGAAGAGTTAGTTAAAGTCTCACCGGGTGGGTAATTTTAGAAGTCTCTACCTCCTCATTCTCTCCCATACTGTAGTTTTGTTACAACTACTGCAATTACCACAGCCACCTTTTTGCTTTTCACCAAAATATGCTAAGATATACGCTCTCAGGCACGAGCTGACTTCACAATAACGTATCATTTTGTCAAGCCTTTGCTCATCAAGTCTGCGTATGTTTCTTTTTTCTTTTTCTGTTAAATCCTTGTTATTTCCCGAGTCTTTGATTAGATACTCCGCTGTTTTTATATCATCATACGAGTACAAAACTATACACTCCGATGCATTACCATCTCTACCTGCCCGCCCGGCCTCCTGATAATAGCTTTCTAGATTTTTTGGAATACTATAGTGTATTACATACCTCACGTCGGGTTTATCAATACCCATTCCAAAAGCATTTGTCGCAACCATAACTGTAATTCTGCTTTGTATAAAATCATCTTGATTATTATGCCGCTCCTTGTCATCAAGACCGGCGTGATACCTTGATGCTAATATTCCGTAGCTTTTTAGCTCATTACAAACTTTGTCAACATCTTTTCTTGTTGAGCAGTATACAACTCCGCACTTACCACTCCGTTGAGCAATTAATTCATGTAAACGTTTCATTTTGTTCTTTGGTTCTTCAATTCCAAAGTAAAGATTAGGTCGGTCAAAGCCTGTTGTTAAACTCACAGGGTTGTGTAAATCAAGCAATCGTATAATATCTTTTTTTACATTTGTTGTTGCTGTTGCTGTATATGCTCCGATTATCGGACGTTTTGGAAGTTTTTTGATAAACTCAATAATCTTTAAATAACTTGGACGAAAGTCCTGTCCCCATTGAGAAACACAATGTGCTTCATCAACAGCAATGAGCGAAATCAAGTTATTTTGAGCAAACCTTATAAACTCTGCTGTTTGTAATCGCTCGGGTGCAATGTAAATTATTTTATACATTCCAATCCCTACTCTGCGTAGCACCTCACGGTATTGCTCGGCAGTTAGTGATGAGTTTACAAATGCAGCAGGGATTTTTGCATATCTTAGCTGTGCAACCTGGTCTTTCATAAGTGAAATTAACGGCGAAATAACCAAAGTCACACCCGGTAGCAACAATGCCGGAATTTGAAAGCATATTGACTTCCCTGCTCCTGTTGGCATTACCCCAAGCACATCTCGACCTTTAAGAATAGCATCAATGACCTGCTCTTGTGAGTGTCTAAATGTTTTGTACCCAAAATATTTATATAAAGCATCGTACTTTGTCATAATTATGGTATAATAGTTCCTGCTATTGTCAATTGTAAGTTATTTCCCTGACACAGGTTTTTCTAGTAACTACATTATATCAAATTATCTATTGGGAGTGAAGTGAATTATGACATATCCAAAAATTGGTATCAGACCTACTATAGACGGGCGTTGGCAAGGTGTTCGCGAGTCCTTAGAGACACAAACCAAAAATATGGCAGATGCTGCCGCAAAACTTATAAGCGAAAACCTTCGATATGCTGACGGTACTCCGGTAGAGTGTGTTATAGCTGATTCTACAATCGGTGGTGGTGCAGAAGCTGCTGCATGTGCTGATAAGTTTTCTTGTGAAAATGTCGTTGCAACACTTACTGTCACTCCATGCTGGTGTTACGGTAGTGAAACTATGGATTTATCCCCTGACACAATCAAAGCTGTGTGGGGTTTTAACGGAACAGAACGTCCGGGTGCTGTTTATCTTGCGGCAGTTTTATCCGCACATGCACAAAAAGGTTTACCTGCTTTTGGTATTTATGGACGTGACGTGCAGGATGCAACCGATACTTCAATTCCCGATGATGTACGTGAGAAAATACTTCGATTTGCCCGCTCTGCTATAGCAGTTGGACAGATGAAAAACAAGGCTTATGTCGGAATCGGTTCTGTTTCTATGGGAATAGTCGGGTCGTTTCTTGACCCGGCATTTATGCAAAAATATCTTGGTATTCGTGCTGAGTGGGTGGATATGACAGAAATCTTACGACGAATTGATCTTTCTATTTATGACCCTGTTGAATACGAAAAGGCTTTAGCATGGACTTTTGCCAATTGCAAAGAAGGATTTGATGTAAATCCTTCTCACAAACAGTATTCACCTGAACAAAAAAAAGAGCAATGGGAGTTTGTCGTAAAAATGACTCTTATCTGTCGCGATATTCTACTTGGAAATCCAAAGCTTAAGGAACTGGGTTTCCCTGAGGAAGCACTTGGTAGAAACGCAATAGCCGGAGGTTTCCAAGGTCAACGCATGTGGACTGATTATAAACCAAACGGTGACTTTACAGAAGCAATTCTAAACTCCACTTTTGATTGGAACGGCAACCGAAAACCATTAATATTTGCTACAGAAAACGACAGTCTTAACGGAGTTTCCATGCTTTTCACACATCTAATGGACGGTGCGGCTTCAATATTTGCAGATGTCAGAACATACTGGAGTCCTGATGCAGTGGAGCGAGTTACCGGTGTTAAGCTTGATGGATTGGCAAAAGACGGGTTCATACATCTTATCAACTCCGGTGCTGCGGCATTAGATGGTAGTGGTGGTTCAAAAAATGATAATAATGAAAGCATTATGAAACCTTGGTGGGATATGACAGAAAACGATATAAAAGCATGTCTTGATAAAACCGGTTGGTGTCCTGCAAATAATGGTTACTTTAGAGGTGGTGGGTTTTCGTCAAAGTTTGAAACCGAAGGAACTATGCCTGTTACAATGCTTCGTTTAAATCTTGTTAATGGTTTAGGCCCTGTAATGCAGATTGCAGAGGGTTACACAGTAGATTTACCAAAAGAAGTAAATGATACATTATTAAACAGAACCGACCCGACTTGGCCTTCAACATGGTTTGCTCCACGTCTTACCGGTATCGGTGTGTTTAGCGATGTTTATAGTGTAATGGCAAACTGGGGTGCAAATCATGGTGCTTTTTGTTACGGTCACAAGGGTGCAGATATTATCACACTTTGTTCTATGCTCAGAATACCTGTGTCAATGCACAATGTTGAAGATGTTGATATTTTCCGCCCTCATTCATGGTCGTCTTTTGGTACAAGAGATAAAGAAAGTGCCGATTACAGAGCTTGTGCAAATTATGGCCCTCTGTATGGATAGAGCGAGTTAAAACAAAAGCCGAATGTAAGGTGTTTTAAATGATTTTTTGACTAAATCTTTCAGACCTGGAAGAAAATCTGTCTGCGGACAGGGAGTGGCAAAAAATTAGGGGAAATAGGTTGCATGAGGCGATAAATAAAAAAAAGTTGCATAAAATCTTTCTTTCTGTTATAGTATCAAGGCAATTCACACGAGGTTTGATTTATTATGCCCTGAGCCGTTTTAACGGTGGTGTAAAAAGACGACAATCTCGGAGGAAAAAATCAAAATATATTTTGGAGGAACACTTAATGTCAGTAATTTCTATGAAACAACTCCTCGAGGCAGGGGTACACTTTGGACACCAAACACGTCGTTGGAATCCAAAAATGGCACCATACATCTATATGGAACGCAACCAAATCTATATTATCGACTTGCAAAAAACAGTAAAAAAGCTCGAAGAAGCTTATAACTTCATACGTGAAGTTAGTACAAACGGTGGAGACGTACTCTTTGTAGGTACAAAAAAACAAGCACAAGATGCAATTAAAGAAGAAGCCGAAAAAATCGGTATGTTTTACGTAAATGCCCGTTGGCTTGGCGGAATGCTCACAAACTTTAAAACAATGCGCACAAGAATTGACCGCTTGGCACAACTGCAAACCATGCAAGAAGACGGTACATTTGATATTTTACCGAAAAAAGAAGTAATTAAGCTCACCAACGAGATAAACAGACTTGAAAAATATCTCGGTGGTGTTAGAGAAATGAAAAAACTCCCTGCTGCTCTCTTTATTGTTGACCCACGTAAAGAAAGAAATGCAATTGCAGAAGCACGTAAGCTACATATACCAATTGTTGCTATAGTTGATACAAACTGTGACCCTGACGAAATCGATTATGTTATCCCCGGCAACGATGATGCAATACGTGCAATTCGACTAATTGCACAAGCAATGGCAATGGCTGTTATCGAAGGACGCCAAGGAGTTGACCATGCAGCACCTGATATAAAAGTTAGCGGAGATGCAATAAACGAAAGCGAAGGTGCAACCGAAACAGTTAACGAAGATAATACACCTAATCCACAAGCAGATGATTTAGCGCTTGAAAAACTCGTAACTAAAACTAAAACAGAGGTTCTCTCTTACTCAACTGATGCTGAAAAACCAATTAAAAAAGAAGTTGTAATTGAAGAAGCTCCAATTGTTGAAGAAATTGTTGTTGTTGAGGAAAAACCTGTTGTAGAGGAAATAATCATTGAGGAAACACCGGTAGTAGTTGAAGAAATAATTGAAGAAAAACCATCAGCTAAGAAACCTGCTGCTAAAAAACCGGCAGCTAAAAAAGCAAATGCAGCAAAACCCGCAGATGAAGAAATTAAAGTAGAAACAACAGAAGAAAAACCTGTTAAGAAAGCCGTTGCAAAAAAGCCTGCTACAAAAAAAGAAGAAGTTGAAGGAAAACCAACTACAAAAAAACTCGCTACACAAAAAGCAGAAAAAGCAGCAATTGAAAAAGATGAAAAAGCGATTAATGAAGCGGAAGAAAAACCTGCTAAGAAACCCGCTGCTAAAAAACCTGCTGTTAAGAAAGCAACAAAAACAGAAGAATAAATTATTGTTTAACTCTTAGACTTAGAGATAGAAAGGAATATTATAATGTCATTTACTGCACAATGTGTAAAAGAACTCCGTGAAGCAACCGGAGTTGGAATGATGGACTGTAAGAAAGCACTTACTGAAACAGGCGGAGATATTAAAAAAGCTATAGCCCACTTACGTGAGCAAGGTTTAGCCGCAGCACAGAAAAAAGCCGGTAGAATTGCAGCTGAAGGTATTGCTTATGCCGCAGTTTTTAACGGTATCGGTGTGGTAGTCGAAGTAAACTCAGAAACTGACTTCGTTGCTAAAAACGATAAGTTTGTAGACTTTGTTGTATGTGTTGCTGATGTTGTTGCAAAACAAGCACCAAAAGATATTGAAGCACTTTTGGCATGTAAGTTCCCTGCCAGTGATAAAACAGTTGCTGATGAACAGCAGGAAATGATTGTTGTTATCGGCGAAAACATATCAATTCGCCGTTTCAAACGTTATACAGAAGGATTAAGTATTCCTTATGTACATGCAGGCGGGAAAATTGGTGTCATAGTCAATCTTGATGTTGACGGTATATCAGACATGGAAGCTGTCACTGAACTTGGTAAGGACATTGCAATGCAAATCGCTGCAATGCGTCCGCTTTACTTAGACTCCTCTTCCATTGATGACGCTGAAATTGAACAAGAAAAAGAAATACAGTTAAATAAAGCAATCGAAGAAAATAAAGCAAAAGACCTGCCTGAGGATAAAGCTCGTCAAATCGCAGAAAAAATGGTTATAGGTCGAATGAACAAATTCTTTGAAGAGGTTTGCTTACTTAACCAACCGTATGTCAAAGGTGATAAAATCACGGTTGAAAAGCATGTTGAACAAGTTGCAAAATCTCTCGGCGGAACAATTAAAATAAACTCATTCACACGCTTTGAAAAAGGCGAAGGCATCGACAAAAAACAAGATGATTTCGCCGCCGAAGTCGCAAGCTTAGTTAAGTAAGGAACAAATCATCCGGCTCTGCGGACTTCCCGTCGCACGGATTAGCCACACTCTTTAACTAAAGAGGGCAAGGAGTTTTCTACTTTCTATGTTCCAAGTTCATTATTAATTATTCATTATTAACTAAAAATATTAAAAATGGGGTGCTGCCTGCTGGTGGCTGAGAATGTGCAAAATGCTGCACTAAACCCTTATTACCGGATGCAGATAATGCTGCCGTCGGGAGTAAGAAAAGGCTGTAAAGCACCTCTAATTATAAGAAAGAGGTGTT
>JAITFR010000020.1 GCA_031281255.1 Oscillospiraceae bacterium | reverse complement strand
TGAAAGTTTCTTAATGTAATGAATTTTTGTATATGTAACGTTTCTCTTCGAATTTTGGTGAATATTTCACCGGAGCGTAGCGGAGGGGGAATATTCACCAAAATTCGGCCTTCGTCCTAAGCTGCCGCAGATAACTCTGTTGTCTGGAAAAATCCGGTGTAAACCTGATGCGGTGACTGGTATCCCAAGCTCTGATGCGGCCGGTCAACATTATACTCATCGACATACTTCTTGATTCCAAGGCGAAGCGTTTTGGGACTCGTATACTCTGTAATATGGATATGCTCCTGTTTAAGACTTCTGAACCATCTCTCTATTATCACATTATCTATCCATCGTGCTTTACCATCCATACTCTGCCTGATTCCATGCTTTTTCAACAACGCTATGTATTCATCACTTGTAAACTGGCTTCCTTGATCGCTGTTAATTATTGCCGGGACTCCGTGTGTCGCTATTGCCCTATTTACTGCTTCCAGAACAGGCGCAGTCTCAAGCGTGTCGCTTAGTTCCCAGCCTATCAAATATCTGCTGTGCCAGTCGATTATTGCGGTCAAATACATATATCCATGCTTCATCGGGATGTACGTTATATCTATCGCCCAAACTTGGTTAGGAAGCCAAATGTTCATTTTACGAAGCAAGTAAGGGAACTTCTTATGATCCTTTCTAGGCTTTGAAAGGTTGGGTTTCGGATGGACCGCAAATATCCCCATTTCTCGCATATAACGCCTTACAAGCTGTCGTCCAACACCATCTATGCCATCGCAGTCCCTAAGCTTCTTGGCGAGCTTTCTTGACCCCATCCAGCAAAACTTCAGATGCCAGTTGTCGAGTCGCTTCTTGATATGGTACTCCAAAGCTTTTTCTTCCTCTGACGGTTCTTTTGGGCTGTAATAAAAACTACTACGGTTTACACCCAACAATTCACACTGACGCTTCACAGTCAACGCTTTATCTTTTACTACCAGGGCGAGTCTCCCAGTCGTGTCCGCTAACTTTTTTATACACTGATTTTAAAAAATCGTTCTCAAGTGTGAGCTGACCAACCTTCGCCTGATAATCTTTTTCAACTCCCTGTATTTCCGCAAGTTGCCGCGCTATCGCCTTTTCGTCTTTGCTCCGGCTGAACGCTCGGGAAGAGTTTTCTATAAACTCAGACTTCCAATTGCTAAGCAGATTGAGGCTTATACCTTCACGGGACGCTATCTCGCTCATCGTAGTTTCTTCGCGCAATACTTCGATCACTATTTTCGCTTTGTATTCTGGACTAAATTCTCTTCTTTTTGGCATGATGTTTACCTTCCTTTTCGTCTCTTTTAATTTACATCATTCCATTAAGTTTTTCAATTTCTTTGTCCGATTATCCTAGACCATTATAGACGGAAGACCAAGTACACCCAGCTTTTCAAATACTGATGCAACATATTCAAAAGCTTCTTCTCGATTGAATGTGTCAAAAACAACTCCGTTGATACTTGTTACCCTTTCTGCGTAATTACACATTACATCTGCTATTTCTGCATACTTTTGATTATAACTGTATCGTAGTGTGATATCTTCATGGTACATATAAGCACCTTTTGTGGTCGTTGCTGTAAAACCATTTTGATCATATTCAGAATCGGTAATCGATGCATTATTGATATCCTCGTTAAATATTTTAAATAAATCATCTGGTGTTAATGTATTTCGAGTAATACGATAAGACGAAAGATTTGAGATTGGCAATGCAACTTTTGCATCTATCGTCACATTATCCGCTAATATTTGTGATATATGAGTTAGTTCCGCAAAAACGACACTATTATCTGTTATATCGTCTTTAATAATGATTTTATCATCTATTGATGTATCGTCTTGTATAAATTCCTGCGGATCCGGGTCGTTATGATTATCTTTAATATTTGCACATGACGATATTGATATTATTAATAAAGTAAAAACTATTGCGAAGAAAAATGTTCGTATTTTCATTTGATAAACCTCCGGTTAATAACAAGGCGAATACTTCTGGTGATATTACTTGGTTAAATGCGGATATGACAATTAGATCTCCCTTTTAATTTTATGTTTTCATAATCATGACAAATTAATAATGTCATTTGTCACCGGAAATAAAAAAATTTACCAACTCATTTATCAGAGTTGGTAAACTACTTGAACAAATCACATTATTTTATGTTCTCTGCTATCATCAGCAGTTCGTTGATTGGTAGTTCGGAAATAATGGTTATTATTACCCTTGATGTTTCATCAAACATAATAATATTGTTTGGGTATACAGGGTCGTTGCTTTCATATATATCAACAAAGTTCCCATTCTCCAATATTGCATGTGATATTTCAGAATGTTCATTATCAATTATTTGTCTTCCATCTGATATTGATATCATAAGCAAAGTGTTTTCAACGTTTTGGTAAACATAGAACAATTGAAGCTCTGTTTCAAAAGCGTCAAGAAGCTCAAACCCATCCGGGATATATTCAAATGACCACTTCTTATTAAAATCATAGTTCGAATCCGGGGTGAAGTACTCTATCCTGTCCTCAAACCAAGAACGTACGAAGTCAAAGACAGCAGCCCGGGCTGTTGGAGACGCAAGCATTAATGTACCAAGCAATACAGTACAAATAATTAAAACAGCAGCAGCAGATTGCATGAATTTTATGATTGTCGATCTATATTTACTGCGTGAAGTATTTTTATTACGAAGTAAAATCTTCATTTTATCTTGGAATTGTAAAGAAGGTTCTATTATTCGCTCAATTTCATCGTCAGTCGGAATATCACCATAATCCAATTCAGCCGCTTTATATAAGGCGGCAGTTAATAAACTGTCAAAGTTCTCTTCAGTTATCTTCATAATCCTACTCCACCTCACATTCAAGAAGCTCTTTTAACCGCTTCTTTGCTTTGTGGATTGCTGTAGATACTACTGATTGCGTTGTATTTAACATTTCTGCTATTTCAATATTTGAATATCCTTCTATATATCGATACTCCAAAATTTGTCGCATAGTCGGCGTTAACTGCCTAATTAGCGATGTAAGCCTATCAATTGCTTCACTTTCCAACAGCATTGCTTCAGGATTATTATTGATGAAGTCGAATATATCTCCCTTTAAGAGTTCGTCTTCTAACGGTAAAAGCTCCATTTTCTCCCTCTTAATGATGTTAAGAGAATGATTCCTTACCATTACGACAAAATAAAGACCCGGTTTGTCACCAAGAATTTGATAATTTCCATTAAACTTGTCTATTATTTTTGCAAAAACATCGTGGACAGCGTCTTCACCACGATCATTACCAAGAATTTGTGAAGCTGTATAGAGCATTCGTTTATAGTGTTTTATATAAAGACTATATATTAAGTCATGTCCTTCATCATCTGTTATAATAAGAATTAGTAACAATGGTTTTCTCCTTAAGATACTAGCGCAAAACAGTGTAACATTGCGTAGTATATATTAAATAATTATGAGTTTCAACAAATAAATGTAAAAGCAAAAAACTGTCCCCTTGCTTTCCTAAAGTAGGCTGTTTTTAAATTAAATAAAAATATTTTTCACTTTTTGTGATATTTTAGCTATCTCAGGAGTATTACTAGTGAAGCGGCTTTAATTTTCACAAAAAAGGAGAAATGCTTATGGAGCTTGTAAAGGAGATTCCGATTATGTATTTTCCGGACTGCCTTGAAGATGTCATATATCGTTATCAGGATACTATATACCGAATTGCGTTCACATACTGCCGGAACACTTCGGACGCCGAAGATATTGCACAAGAGGCATTTCTTCGTTATATAAAGAAGATGCCATGGCTTCAAAGCGAAGAACACTTAAAAGCGTGGCTTATTAGGGTCACTGTGAATATTGCTAAGAGTCTTTCAACATCCTCGTGGTCTAAGAAAATAGTACCAATTTCCGAGCATGACCCGGTTATCGCAGATGAACGTACGGAAACTGATACAGCTACAGATACATACTACGCTGTTATGTCACTGCCGGAGAAGTACCGCTCAGTAATCATGTTGTATTATTACGAGGATTATTCCATCGGCGAAATCGCACAAATACTTAACAGGACAGAAACAGCTATACAGACACAGTTGCAGCGTGCAAGAGCAATGCTGAAAAATAAACTTAAGGAGGAATGGGGAAATGACTAAGTTTGAAACTAAAGTATCAAACCATAGCGTTGGTGGCTCGGCAGAGCCGAGCAATAAGTTCGAAACTAAAGTATCAAACCATAACCACGAAAGAGTAAAACTTGCATTTAGCGGTGTAAAAGCACCTAAAGATTTTGTAAGTAAAGTATTAAATACACAGGGAAATATATCAACGATAACCACTCAAAGGACAGGTGATAGACGAATTAGTAAAGTGTTTATTATTGCCGCAACAATATGTCTTGTACTTGGCTTAACAGTTACTGTAATAGCAACAAACTTCTTTGGATTACGGGACTTAACATTACCGGACACCGGTGTTGTTCATTCTTACGAGCGTCCGGACGGCACTGTTGAAGAACGCCTTATGCAACTCATAGCATTATCAGGTTTTTTGGGCACTCCGGAACATACTGCTTCAGTGGAGTGGCAGGAATTCTTAAATACATATGATGTGGGGGGTGCCGCAGTGGCGGCAGATGCATCGGGTGACTGGGGCGGTGTTCCTGAGGAATTTCGTGGCTATGTTGGGGTTTACTCCTTAGAAATGGCTGCCAAATTAAGTGAAATCATGGAAAGGCACGGGCTTGCACTAAGAGGCGAAATGCTTGATGTACACACTCAGGATGAACTTCAGGAAAGCATTGCAACCGGTCCGATTTTTACTGATGATTCTATATGGTTTATGGGTTATAAGTTCTCCAGCGGAACTTTCCAATTTGATGCGTCTTATGGAGATATCAGCTTTCAATTTCGTGCAAGCCGCAAAGGAGTCTTTGATGAAGTGTTCCTAAACATTAGAAACATTGAAGATTATACCGAGTGGAACTATGAAAATACTAATGGTACACAGTTACTGCTCGCACAAAGCGGTTATAAATCCCTTATCGTCGTCGAAACTGATGTTTTCTTTATCGCTGTTAATGTTCTTGCCGGTACTGATGGCGATGAGTGGATGCCAAACATATCACCATTTACTAGAACTGATTTAGAGGGCTTTGCTGATTTGATAAACTTTGGACAGCTAAGAACAGATGTACCTGCGTTGGTAAAAGATTTACCTGATATTGAAAGAATTGAGAGATCTACGACAAACAAATCAGTTGATGTTACAGCCACTCCTATAGGTAAATGGATTCATGTCAAATCAGAATCATACGATAGAATCGAGACACATATATCTGAGGAAATGGTGCTTATGATATACGAAGATATGTATACAATACTGTTTTATGGTGATGGTGCTTTTGATAACTATGTGAGGCTTCAACCAAACGAAACATTACCGGGGCACCGTTCTGTACAAGGTTTATTAGTCCATTCTGAAAATGATTTGTTTGAGCTTAAAGACCCTTCACCTTTTGCTTCCACTGAAGAAGACTTCGTAAATTTTACGCGGGGTTTTACATATGGAATGAGTCTTCCTATCCGATATGACTCCTCTAGCGGCTTGTTACAGTATACGGATTGGGACGGAAACCATCATTTCTTTGAAAGAGACTCGTGAGAATATCCCCTTGCGTTCTTGTGGCTGTGGCTACAGGAAGGTCCCATACTGTTGGACTAAAATCCGATGGTACGGTTGTTATAGCTAGTGATAATTATTTTTATCTTTTGCTTGACATTTTTCTTGTCACGGTGTAAATTATATGTGTGATCGCGTTGCAGAAACCTGAGAGGCCTGTGACCGGGAGAGTTCCTGTGGGGACTCTCTTTTTTACGGAGGTGTATTATGCAAAGCAGAAAACAATTTCTATCTTATACACAACAGATGGACAAGCTCGTAAATGAAAAAAACCTTGTCATTGCTGACAGGGATTATGCAGAAGCAATTCTTAAACAAATAAGTTATTTTGCACTCATAAGCGGATATAAGAAGTTGTTTATGAACCCTACAACTTGGAAGTACAAAGATGATACAACTTTTAAGGAAATAGTCGCGTTATATAAGTTTGACGAAAACCTACGTGGTCTATTCTTGAAGTATCTGTTGCAAATCGAGCAAGCTATGCGTTCAATGCTTTCATATTACTTTACACAAAAACATGGCGACTTACAATCTACCTATCTTACTCCAGCTAATTACGATCAAAGTCTCCGAAAAAAACAAGCATTAACAAACCTCATTACCGTTTTACAATCACTTACACTTAAATCAACGGATTATCCTTACATTACTCATCAACGCATAAATTATAATAATGTACCATTATGGGTACTTGTAAAGGTATTAACGTTTGGTAATATTTCAAAGATGTATCAATGCTTCACGCAGGACTTGCAAGCAAAGATAAGCAAGAATTATACAAATGTAAACGAGAAAGAGCTTGTTCAATATCTAAAAGTCCTGACGAAATACAGAAACGTATGCGCACATAGTGACCGTCTGTTTTCTTTTATAACGAAAGATGATATACCTGATACTGTTTTACATGCCAAACTCGGAATCGCCAGAAGAGGAAATCAATATGTTTACGGTAAAAATGATTTATTTAGTGTAGTCATTGCTTTGCGTTATTTATTAAGAAGAGAGGATTTTATTGAGTTTAAGCGTATGCTTGGTAAATCAATAGACCGCTTTATCACCCAAACTACGCATATCACATATCTTGATTTGTTGCACGAAATGGGATTCCCCTCAAATTGGACTAAGATATCTTCATTTAAGATATGAAGAACGTGTGAATACTTGGTGTAAAATATATGTAGGAGAATAACCCGCCTTTCCTTGCCGCCCCGCTTCGCGCCCCGGCACCCCACCCGGTCAGCATCGGTACACTTTTCTCTTTGATTAAAATAAAGATAAGTATTAAAGTGACCAAACCAGTCCGCAGACTGGTGCGGTAGCAGGCAGAGTACAGGCTCGCCTTACGGAAGCGGTTGCCCGTGCCTGAACGCGGAATATACCATATCTAGCGGTCTGCCAAAAATAAATGTACAAGAAGTTGCCAAAAAGTGATTTAATAGAATTGAAAAGACCCAAAAAATCACTTAAAGGAGGCAACCTCTTGTGGAAAAGATTGTAACAGAAACCGCAAACAATTTCATCAAAAACATTTTAGAAATCCTTTCAGCCGGTGGTGGTATGGAAAAGATCGAGATCGAATCATTGCGCGAAGTAAAGGCGTGTGCCGCGAAATTCATAGGCATACATGCGGAAGCTGTAGATGCAGCTATCGTAGAAGACAAAGCAATACGACGAGAGCATGGTTATTACGTTGAGCGTCGTGACGATAAACGGAGCATTACAACACTTGTTGGCGAAGTGAGCTATAGTCGCACATATTTTAAGAAAGCATCCGGTGGATATGAATATCTTACCGATACAGTACTTGAGGTCGAGCCACGTAGCCGTGTAAGCGATGGTTTATCATTGGCACTGGTAGATACGGCAAAGGATGTATCTTATGCCAAGTCGAGCAAGTATGTTGCCGACG
The DNA here is from genome assembly GCA_031281255.1 of Oscillospiraceae bacterium. Taxonomy (GTDB): domain Bacteria; phylum Bacillota; class Clostridia; order Oscillospirales; family Oscillospiraceae; genus WRMH01. The sequence goes on along the minus strand of JAITFR010000020.1, from coordinate 981 downwards.
GAGACATCAGCCGTCAGACCGTGATGGGGAAAGTCCGCCAGAGCCAAGCGGCAGAAAATCATGTTCAACAGCGTCGCAGCGTTCCCGAACTTCATATCGATGCCGACGAGGCACATATTACATTAGTTGGTGGCAAAAGAAGCGAAGTCCCTCTGATAAGCGTATATGAAGGTATTGGGACGAAAGGAAAACGGACATTCTGCGAGAATGTGTTCCATATCAGCGAATACGGGAAGGCACCTGACGAACTGTGGGAGCAAGCATTAACGGAAATAGAACGACGGTACGACCTAACAGATACAAAAATATATCTTCACGGTGATGGGGCAAAATGGATACAGACGTGTTTTGAATGGATACCACAAGCTATATTTGTGTTGGATAAATATCACAAAAACAAGGCAATCAAAAATGTGACAGCAGGCTTGGATAAGGGGCGTCGTAATAATTTTGACGCGGCAATCAGGCAAGCGTTAGCGGAAGAAGATTTACAATTATTTGGAGAAATGGTAGCGGCTCTGTGCGAGGAACTGCCGGAGCGTGCAGATAAGATTAAAAACAGTGCAATATATTTACAAAACTTTGTAAGCGGTATCAGCATCTGCGAAAAAGATCCCGGAGCCAATAATGGCGGCTGTACCGAGCCACACGTCAGCCACATCCTGTCTGCAAGGCTTTCATCAAGACCAATGGCTTGGAGTAAAAAGACTCTTGTACAACTAGCTCCTATTTTGGCTGTTAAAAATTTCGAGATTCAACCAAAAAAGTCGTTAGCGCTTGAACTGCCTGAGCCTTTGAAAAAAGTTGCAGACAAAGCAAGTAAGTCTCTTTCAAACTACTCTCTGGGTATGCCACATCCCAATGCTATCGGTACTCTTCCTATTACAGGGAAAATTACAGGTACGCAAGTTCTTCTCAAATGTTTTACATAATCACTTTTTGGCGACTTCTAAATTTATCCTACAATAACTTGACACAAAC
>JAITFR010000008.1 GCA_031281255.1 Oscillospiraceae bacterium | reverse complement strand
GCCCAATAAGAACTTTATCAGCGGCACGCTTTTACGGCAGATATAGACTGGTTGACTTTATGCTCTCAAACATGGTCAACTCCAGCATTTATACAATTGGTATGATATTAAACAGTCATTATCAGTCACTAATTGAACATATCGGAATGGGTAAAGAATGGGACCTCGCTCGAAAATCCGGTGGTGTTACATTTTTCCCGCCTTATTATGCCGACGAACGCCAAAGTGTAAACAGTGAACTTGACGGCCCGCTCCAAAGGGCTGCGGAGTTTCTTACTGACAGAAAAGATGAATACATCGTTCTTGCTGACAGTAGTATTGTTTATAACATGAACTACAGACAGGCTTTTGAAGCTCATAAGAAAAACAATGCTGATGTGACAGCTATTTATACGAAAAAAACAATTACCTCCGGAGAGCGTGAAAACACAGCAGTTTTTACAGTTTCTGAAGAAGGACGAGTAACCGGAATCGGGCAAGCTCCACTTAACATTGAGACAATAAATGTTTCGCTCGGTGCTTATATAATGCACAAACGTACATTTATACAACTCACAGCAGGTGAAAGAAATTGTGGTATGCAGCGTTTTTCACGTATTTTGCTCGCTGATGCTCTTGACCGCTTAAAAGTAATGGGTTATGAGTTTAAAGGTTACACAGCACATATTTGTTCGGTTGAAACATTTTTCCATTATAATCTTGATGTTTTGGATATGGATAAAAGAAACTCTTTGTTTGATTTTGAAGGTAGACAAATATTCACAAACCTAAGAGATTCCTTGCCTGCAAAGTATGGAAAACAAGCTGATATAAAAAATTCTGTTGTTGCAGATGGATGTAGGATTGACGGAACGGTAATAAATAGTATAATATGTCGTAACGTTAAGATTGCTCCGGGTGCGGTTGTTCGAAACTGTGTTCTTCAAGATGATACTGTTGTCGAAAATAATGCATCACTCGATTGCATAATAACCGACCGCTCAGTCAAGATTTCAGAGAACAGAAAAATGATGGGTTACAGGACTTATCCCGTATATATCGAACGCGGAAGAGTAATATAAAGGAGGTATATTATAATGCCGGCAAAGAAAAAAATGAAAATCCTCAATGCGGTATCAGAAGTTGTGCCATTTCTTGCTACAGGTGGTATGGGGCAAGTCGCAGGAGCACTTGCAGCCTCACTTGCAGAAAACGACAAGTCGCTTGATGTGCGTATTATTGCACCGTTATACGCTGAGTTTCGCGATAAGTATGAACCACAAATGAAGTTTCTTGGTGCAACCGAGGTTCAGCTTGCGTGGCGAACACTCTATTGCGGTGTGTTTGAACTTGTGCAAGATGGTGTTACTTTTTACTTTATTGATAACAGACGTTATTTTGACCGTGAGAACGCTTATGGTTATGTAGATGATGGTGAAAGATTTGCATTTTTCTCAAAAGCAGTTTTTGCATCAATTGATATTACTAAGTTTGTACCTCATGTTATCCATTCGCACGACTGGCAAACAGCACTGGTGCCGATTTATCTAAAAACGCATTATGCATGGAAATATTATGATATTAGAACTGTATTTACCATTCATAATATGGAGTATCAAGGGCAGATGCCGGGTCATATTCTTCATGATGTTTTTGATTTGTCAGATAAGGATGCAAGCATCGTTTGGTATCACAATTGTATCAATCTCATGAAAGGTGCTATTGTATGTGCTGATAAAGTTACCACTGTCAGCCCTTCGTATGCCGAAGAAATTCAGGAAAACGGCGGTTACGGACTTGAGCCGATTATACGTGAAAATGCATACAAGTTAAGTGGTATTATTAATGGTATTGATACAAAAACGTACAATCCTGAAACTGATCCGCTTTTAGGTAAAAATACTTATTCAGCAGAAAACTTAAAGGGTAAAAAAGCATGCAAGAAAAAACTACAGACCCTATTTAATCTCCCACACTCACCACGCACAATGCTAATTTGTATTGTTTCACGTCTGGTTTCTCATAAAGGAATCGACCTTATCACATTAATGCTTGATGATTTAATTCGTATGGATGTCCAGTTTTTACTACTTGGTACAGGAGAGCATGCATACGAACTATTTTTCGAAGAAAAAGCTATCCATAATCCTGATAAGGTTGCAGTCAGTATCGCATATAATCCAGATATAGCAGGAATGATTTTTGCCGGTGCTGATGTATTGTTAATGCCTTCTCGCAGCGAACCATGCGGTCTTGCACAAATGATAGCTTGCCGTTACGGAACAATTCCGATTGTCCGTAACACAGGTGGTCTTGGTGATACAATCTATGATTGCCGGCTTGGTTCAGGTAATGGTTTTGTATTTGATGATTATAATGCACGTGCTTTGATGGAAACTGTTATCAGCGCTCAAGATTTGTATGCAAATCACGAAACAGACTGGTTAAATCTTGTACGTGAAGCTATGCAGTTTGATTTTAGCTGGAACCAATCCGCAAAAGCGTATAGCAAGCTTTACAGAGAACTAGACCACAGGTAATTGTTAAATTTCATTACAGGCTCTCCCTGCCGTGCAGATTAGCATCGTCTCCGCAGGAGACGTTAAAATCCCCCGAACAGAATGCTATCTTTAGGGGATTCCGCGTCAAGCGCGGAATGACGGATAAAAAGGTGTTTATGTATATTTTTGATGAAAACGATATATTTTTTAGAAATCCCGCAGGAGCTGTTGTTGTTTCAAATACGCTGACATTGCAGATAAAATTAAAGCGAAACGAAGCAACAAATCCAAGAGTGTGTTACTATCCTGATAACGGTGCGGTAGACGAACTTCCTATGTTTTTTGACCAAGTAATCGGTGATTACAATGTGTATAAAGCTTACATCAGGTTTTATACACCCAATTTATACTGGTATTACTTCTTAATCGACAACATGAATGGTCAGACTTTTAACGTACCGGAGCATGCCGGCGGTTCTTTTCAGGTAACTGTTTATAAACCGCAATCCAATTATCCCGATTGGATTTTGGGTGGATTAATTTATCATATCTTTGTTGATAGATTTCAAAACAGTGGGAAAATAAGACTGGGTCATGATGCTGTTTACAGAGCAGACTGGGGTGGTTGTCCATATTTTGCACCTGATGAAAATGGAATTGTACGAAATAACGATTTCTTCGGTGGCGATTTATATGGTGTCATTGATAGACTACCTTATCTTGAAGAGCTTGGTGTAACTTGCATTTATTTAAGTCCGGTTTTTGAGGCAGATTCAAACCACAAGTATGACACTGGTGATTTTCTCAAGGTTGATGCTGCTTTTGGTGGTGATGAAGCACTTGAAGCTTTGTGCAAGGAAGCAAAAAAAGTCGGCATAAAAATCATTCTCGATGGTGTGTTTAATCATGTTGGAAGTGACAGTGTGTATTTTAACAGATATGGCAGATATGACAGTGTTGGAGCATATCA
>JAITFR010000218.1 GCA_031281255.1 Oscillospiraceae bacterium | reverse complement strand
ACTTAGATACAATTAATCGTGATGTAATTATTAAATTATTAATGGAGTTAAATGAAGAGGGGAAAACAGTTATTCTTGCTACACATGATTTTGATTTAGCAAAAAATTGCAGCGTTATTGTAGAGTTGTAGACATATTTTTCAAAAAAATCAAAATGAAGATAACACACACAGATAGATTTTATCACCATCGCAATCCCTGTATTTTGTATACAATAATTATCACACCACAATATATTGTATAAAATAAAGTAGTAATACATATAAGTATTTTTATTAGAAAAATTGTCTAATAAAAATGCTTTTTTTGCTTGACTATTGCTAGGTTATGAGATATAATCCGGTGTAGCAAAGTGGGGAGAAGTGGTGGATAGTGTTTAATAACCCCATAAAGGAGTAAAAAGTGACAGGTATATACGAACATAAAATTGATGCCAAAGGACGTCTATTTATCCCATCGTCATTACGTGATGACCTTGGCAGAGATTTCCATGTCACAATTACAGATGAGGATTGCCTTACAGCTTTTTCGAACAAAAGTTGGGAACGGTTACTTGAAAAAGTAGAAGCAATGCCTATACGTAAGCAAGTTAGAACACGTGGTATCTTCTCGAATGCAAAAAAATGCGATGTTGACAGTCAGGGGAGGATTACATTGCCACAAAACCTACGTGATAAAAAAGGACTTGTGAAAGATGTCACAGTCGTTGGAGTAGGTACATGCGTGCAATTTTGGGATAGTGAAAAGTTTAGGATAATTGATGAAGAAGAAACATCACCCGAAAATATTGCAATAGTGCTTGATGAATTAGACTTCTAATTACCGGGTGAATTAAGTAAAGGTAATATTAGAAATATGGAACACACACCGGTTATCTTAAAAGAAAGTATAAATGGACTTAATATCAAACCCGACGGAGTATATGTAGATGGTACATTAGGACTTGGTGGACATTCAAAAGAAATAGCAAAAAGATTAACTACAGGAAACTTAATAGCAATAGACTGTGACAGTGCAGCAATAATAACAGCAAAAGAAAATCTAAAAGAGTTTGAGAGTAAAATAGTATATGTAAATGAGAACTTTTCAAATATTGCAGAAATACTTAAAAAGCTAGAAATAGATAAAGTAGATGGAATGATATTTGACCTTGGAGTATCGTCACCTCAGTTAGATAATAAAGAACGTGGATTCACATATAATCAAAACGCAAATCTGGATATGCGAATGGATCAAAACGCAACTCTCACAGCTTTTGATATAGTAAACAATTACGAAGAAAAAGAATTACAAAGTATACTATATAAATACGGCGAAGAAAAATACGCAAAACTTATAGTAAGAGGAATAATTAAGCAACGTCAACAATCACCTGTAAAAACAACATTTGAATTAAATGAAATAGTAAAATCTTCTATACCTGCATCAGCAAGACGTGAAGCACAACACCCATCGAAACGAACATTTCAAGCAATAAGAATCGTTGTTAATAACGAATTAGAGTCAATAAAGAAAATGCTGGATATAACACCCGATTTATTAAAGCAACATGGAAGACTTTGTGTAATAAGTTTTCATTCACTGGAAGACAGATTAGTAAAAAATGCTTTTACAAAGAATGCTAAAGATTGTGAGTGTCCAAAAGGTTTTCCAATATGTACATGTAATAAAGAGGTAAAACTTAAACTGATAAATCGCAAACCTATCACAGCCAGTAAAGATGAAATAATATCAAACCCAAGAGCAAGGAGTGCCAAATTAAGGATTGCAGAGAAAACATAGAAAGGATGCTAAAAAATGACAAGTAAAGCAAATGCGTTAGGTTATAACAATAGCACTACTGTTCATGTAATTGATGCTCCTGCTGATGCAAAAACTATTTGTGTTCGAAAACCGGTTACTACCAGACCGCAAGTAAACGAAAAAAAGCGTCAAAAGCAAAAAAGTAATATAAAAGTGTTTAATGAAGTAAAAAATGCTCCGGGTATATCATTTTTTGCAATAGTTGGCACTTTAGTAGTCTCTGTACTTTTAATTCTGGTTGTACTTGCACAAGTTAGCTACCACGAGTCTGCAACTGAAGCGGTGAGACTTACAGGACAGCTGAGAGAGCTTACTGAGATTCACAGAGCCTTAGAACTTGCTTTTGAAAGTAGTATAAATATAAAAGAAGTAGAGCGTATTGCAAGAGACGAGCTTGGTATGTCAAGACCGGATGCAACTCAAATTATAACAATCAATACAATAGCTCGTGATAGTGCCCTTGTATTAGATACCGGTGAAGAAAGAACTGTGCAAGGGTTTGCAGATTTTATAAAGTCTTTAACAAGTTATTTTAGAAGTGGATAGATTTGTTGATTAAGTGGCATTAGTTTCGGGGAGGGAACCTCGTGACCGATTAATGTGGGATAGTTAGAGCATTAATCAAGAAATGAAGGGAATTCAAACTATGTCTGGTGGAATAAGAGTCGGTTCCGGAAAAGGGACAGATAGAAGACCACGAACAATAGGTAACGAAAACCTAAGAAAACGAAAAGGTGAGCAACGATTAAGCAGAGGTCTTCTTATCCGTACATTGTTTCTTTTAACAGTTTGTGGAATTGTTGCGTTTGTAGTACTTGCAGTACGTTTATATGATATCCAAATTGTAAATAATTCTTATTATGAATCACGTACACTTAGCGGTCAGTTGCGTGAAACAAGTATTAAAGCATCAAGAGGTACAATATTTGATAGAAACAACAGAATTCTAGCAATGAGCGGACCTGTAGAAAATGTATTTATCAGTCCGTTAGAAATGTCATTAACTGAACAAGATTCAAGATTTGTTGCAGAGGGTTTATCATATATATTAGGTGTAGATTTTAGTGTCATAATGGAGAGAATAGGTAGAACAAACTCACAATATCAAGTTATTAAACACAGAGTACAAAGTGATGAAACAGAAAGAGTAAGAGAGTTTATAAAAGAATATAAACTAAAAGGAATACATTTTGAGCCGGCAACAATGAGATATTATCCAAACGACGCCCTTGCCAGTCAGATTCTTGGATTTGTAGGTATGGATAATAATGGTTTAGATGGAATTGAACGAAGACTTGACTCACACTTAACCGGAGTTGACGGCAGAATAATCAGACTGACAAATGCAAAAGGTACAGAGCTTATGCTTGCAGGGTTTGGAGATTATTACGAAGCACAACATGGGAATAATATAACACTCACCACAGACTTATCTATTCAATATTACATCGAAAAACATCTTGCTCAAGCTATCATTGATTATGATATTTTAGGTGGTGCGATTTGTATTGCTATGGATCCCAGAACCGGTGAAATACTAGCGATTGCAAACTATCCAACCTTTGATCCGAATAATTTTTTAAGACTAAGTGACTCTGAAATGGAGAGACTAAGCCATATTGAAGATGAAGAAGAGTTTGATGAAGCATTTCGAAATGCACAGTTTAAGCAGTGGAGAAACAGAGCCATTGCAGACTCGTATGAGCCCGGTTCAGTCTTTAAGTTAATTACTCTTGCTATGGCACTTGAAGAAAATGCCGCAAATATGAATAGTGTGTTTCATTGTCATGGTTCAATTGATGTACGTTTATTTGATGATGTATCATCACGTAATTGTTGGCGTAGATGGGGTCATGGTGAAATGACATTAAGTACAGCATTTCAAAACTCGTGCAATGTTGCATGTGTAGAAATGGGTTTACGAGTGACAGCACCAAAGTTCTATAAATATATTGAAGCATTCGGATTTTTTGGTGCAACCGGCTTAGATACAGCCGCAGAAGGTCGTAGTTTATGGTGGGACAGAAACGTATTTGTCGATAGAAACAATCAAACTCAGCTTGCATCTGCATCATTTGGACAAACATTCAGAATAACACCAATTCAAATGATTACAGCGGCAGCAGCAACAGTTAATGGTGGATATTTAATGCAACCATATATAGTAAAACAAATTACTGATTCTGATGGAAATATCATTGAAGCTAATGAACCTACTGTTGTAAGACAAGTTATAAGTAATGAAACATCAGCACTGGTAAGAAGTCTTATGGAAGGTGTAGTAACAGATGGTACCGGTAAAAATGCAGGTGTCAGAGGCTATAGGGTTGGTGGAAAAACCGGTACATCTGAAAACATAGAACAGCTTGCAATCAGAGATGAAGATGATAACTCTAATAAAGATTATATAACATCATTTATAGGCTTTGCTCCTGCTGACAATCCGGAAATTATGATACTATTACTTCTTGATACACCCAGTCATGATACCGGAATATACATCAGCGGCGGAACGATGGCAGCACCGGTTGTTGGTAAAATGCTCGCTGATATTCTGCCAATGAGCTTAGGTATACTGCCAAATTATACAGATGATGACATAGCAGATATAAATGTTCATGTACCGAGGGTTACAGGTAGAAATGTTGAGTCAGCACAAACGTTGCTAGAGGGTCAAGGTTTTACATATAAAGTTATTGGTTCAGGAGAGCTAATAACAGGACAAGTTCCATCACCAAACGCATTTGTTGCATCAGGAACAGAAGTTATTTTATATGCAGGTGAAGATGTACCTCGTGAGCAAGTAGTTGTGCCACATCTGGGTGATTTAAGCTTCTCACAAGCAAGAAATGCACTTACTGAAAGAGGTTTGTTTATCAGAACTACTGGTGCTCCAAAGTCAGATAGTAAAGCTTTAGTTTCTGTACAATCTATACCGGCCGGTCGAGAAGTGCAATTTGGCTCTGTTGTTGAGGTAACGTTAATTGATGCTGATGCGGCAGAACGAAGAAGAAACTAAATAATGAATAATTCTTAATGTATTAAATTAGTACTAAACAAGAGGAAAAAAGATATGCTACTTAGAGAACTGTTGGAGAAGTTAGAAACTATTAAGGTGTGTGCCGATTTAGATATGCACATACTTGGAGTTTCTTATGACACAAGAGTTATTCGGACCGGTGAGATTTTTGTAGCAATACGTGGTTATAAACATGATGGGCATAAATACATAGAAGAAGCTGTAGAAAAGGGAGTTGTTTGCGTAATTTGTGAAGAAGAGCCGGAGATTTCTGTGCCATATATTTTAGTAAAAGATTCCAGAATTGCACTTTCGATAGTTTCTGCGGTTTGGTTTAAATATCCTGCGAAAAAAGTAAAAATTATCGGTGTGACCGGTACAAATGGTAAAACAAGTGTAACTTACTTAATTAAGCATGTTCTCGAAAAATGCTCAAGTAAAAAAGTTGGATTAATAGGAACTAATGGCAATTTTATTGGAGATAGAGAGCTACCATCTGAGTTAACAACACCTGAATCGTTTGAAGTACAAAAACTCTTGGATAAAATGGTACTTGAAAACTGTGAGTATGTTGTTATGGAAGCTTCATCACATGCTCTTCACCTTCATAGAGTATTTGGTATAGAGTTTGATATTGGAGTTTTTACAAATCTAACACCGGAGCATTTAGATTTTCACGAAACAATGGAGGAGTATGCACTTGCAAAATCATTGTTATTTAAAAGCTGTAAAAACGCAATTATTAACATTGATGATCCCTTTGCCAATACTATGTTGGAAAATTGTACAGGGAATGTATCTACTTTCGCTGTAAATAACAACAGTGCAAAGTTTGTTGGTAAGGATGTTAAGTTATTTACTGATAAAACTGAGTTTTGCGTTATAACTGTAGGAGAAATTAACAGGGTTGAGGTAAATATTCCCGGTTTGTTTACTGTATATAATGCACTGGCAGCCATTGCTGCGGTTTCAATTTTTGAGTTTGAAATTGAAAATATCATAACTGCATTAAAAAGCAGTCAAGGTGTTAAGGGTAGAGCAGAGATTTTATATACCGGACAGGATTTTACAGTTTTGATTGATTATGCTCATACACCGGATGCGTTAAGAAGCATAATTAAAGCAGCTCGTGAGTTTACAAGAGGAAAGGTTATAACATTATTTGGATGCGGTGGAGACCGGGATAAATCTAAACGTTCTTTGATGGGTGAGATTGCTGCTCTACTTTCTGATTTTGTTTATATAACAACTGATAACCCAAGAACTGAAGAGCCTGCTGATATAATAGCTGATATTTTAAGTGGAATTAACGAGTCATATACTTCATATAAAAGTATATTAAGCAGACATGAAGCCATTAACACAGCACTGGCAGGATTAAAATCCGGTGATGTTTTAATAATTGCAGGAAAAGGACATGAAACGTATCAAATAATCGGTGAGGATAAAATCGATTTTGATGACAGGGAAGTTGTAGCAGAATACTTTAAAAATCAACGTATACAAGAGCGTAAAGTATCAGAAGAAGGACTGGAGCTTAGTGGAAAGGCGTGGTCATTAGTATGATTATTACTTATTCAATTACTTTTGTAATAGCCCTGTTAATATCATTAATAGCTGCGTTTTTATTGATTCCTGTTCTCAGAAGAGTTAAAGCCGGGCAAAAAATACAAGAAGACGGACCTGTTTGGCACATGAATAAACAGGGGACACCAACAATGGGTGGTTTTATATTTATATCAGGTGTTGTTGTTGCATCTATAGCAGTTGGTATAAAAGAGTTTATGAACGGTAACTTTGAGATTATTTTTATACTATGTTTTGCTTTGTTATTTTCTTTAATCGGATTTATTGATGATTATGAAAAGGTCAAGAAAAAAAGAAATCTTGGATTAAAAGCATGGCATAAAATTGTATTACAACTTTTAATTTCATCAATTTTTGTATTATTAATGGATTCATATTTAGAATTATCAACTCATATTTATATACCTTTTTTTAACACAACATTTACGACACACCCTATTCTTTATTATTTCTTTGCGTCATTTGTAATTGTGGGCACTGTAAACTCTGTAAATCTTACTGATGGTGTAGATGGTCTTGCGACAGGGGTAACTATTCCGGTAATTGTATTTTTTGCTGTAATTGCATTTATTTGGGGTGATATATCAGTTGGTATTGTAGCTATAGCGGTAATAGCAGGACTTACTGTATTTCTATTTTTCAACTTCAATCCGGCAAAAATATTTATGGGTGATACAGGGTCAATGTTTCTGGGTGGAATAGTCTGTGCATTAGCGTTTGCTCTTGATATGCCGGTTATCTTAGTTGTTTTAGGATTTGTATACTTTGTTGAAGCGTTATCAGATATTATTCAAGTTAGTTACTTTAAAATATCAAAAGGAAAACGTATTTTCAAAATGGCTCCTATACATCATCATTTTGAAATGTTAGGGTGGAGTGAACGCAAAATATTTGTAGTATTTACAACAACATCAATAATTTTTGCAGTATTATCATATTTTGGTGTGTCTGTAAGATAGAATATTAGTCAAAGTAATAAAAATAAATGAAAGGGTTTAGCTATTACAATGGCAAATGAAGAGAACGTAAGAAACATTAATAGTTATGGTGAGCATGAAGCTGACTTTGGTGATTCCGGTTTTTTCTTGTGGGACGACCGTGAGTTATCAGATGAATTGTCCGGTTCAAAGGTTAAATCACCGGGCATTGACAAACCAATGCTTGTTTTAACTATAGTAATATTATTAATTGGTCTGATTATGGTTCTCTCGGCAAGTTTTGCACGTGGTTCATATAATAACAGTGAACCATTAAGATTATTCTTTAGACAGTTCACATTTGCTATAACTGGCATAGTTTTGATGCTTGTTGTATCACGAATTAGCAGCAAAGTATTTAATCGTTTTTCAATGCAAATATTACTCGTAGCTATTATTTTACTAATACTGGTACCAATAATTGGGATTCGTGCAAATGGGGCAAGAAGATGGATTGGACTTGGTGGTGAAAATGGTATGCTGACATTCCAGCCATCAGAAATTGCAAAATTAGCTTTGATTTTAGCATTTTCGCAAATGATATGCAGATTAAAAGATAAACGTATGAAAACCTTTAAGTTCGGAGTTATACCATTTGCTGTTATTACAGGGATTATTGTAGTTTTACTCAGAATGCAACCACATATGTCAGCTATGATTATTGTAGTTGCTTTAACAGCTGTTATGATGTTTGCAGGTGGTACACAGTTTAGATGGTTTTTGATGGTAACTGCTATACTTGCTGCTATGGTAGGCGGGTTAATCTTTTTTCAAATGCGTGCAGCAGATCCGGATTTATCTTTAAGTGATATGCTGTCAATGGAAACAATTAGAACAACAGCAGATTTTAGTGCTTTAGGTTACGAAGGAAGACGAATAAACGCCTGGATGAACCCTGATAGTGATCCACTTGGTAGTGGTTTTCAAATACGTCAATCATTAAATGCTGTTGGTTCAGGAGGTCTATTAGGTTTAGGACTTGGACAAAGCAGACAGAAGTTTCTGTACTTACCGGAGGAGCATAATGATTATATTTTTGCGATAGTAAGTGAAGAGCTGGGTTTTATAGGTGCTATGCTGATATTAATGCTCTTTGCTTTATTGATAGTGCGTGGTTATTGGCTGGCAATACATGCTAATGATAAGTTTGGAACATTAGTTATCATAGGAATAACAAGTTTATTAGCCTTGCAAGTGTTTCTGAATATTGCAGTTGTTGCGAACCTTCTGCCGGCTACGGGAATATCTCTGCCATTCTTTAGTTACGGTGGAACTGCTCTTTGGTTACAATTAATTCAAATCGGGATAATTCTTGCAATTTCTCGAGAAATACCTGCACCTACTAAAGAGAAAAATACCGTATAAGGTAGAGGACGGAGTTTTTATGACATATTTATTTGTTTGTAGTGGTACAGCAGGGCATATAAATCCGGCTTTAGGTATCGCAGATGAAATAAAAAAAAGACTTCCGGAAGCTAATGTTGTGTTTATAGGTGCTAACCGTGAAATGGAAAACCGTTTAATTAAAGCAGCAGGTTATGAACTAATAAATATAAAAATGACAGGGGTTAAACGTGGTATAAAACCAAAAGATATAATTTATAACATAAAAACCGTAAAAAATGTTGTATTTGCCAGAAGCAAAGCCAGAGAAATACTAAATAAATTAAAACCTGTAGCAGTTATAGGAACCGGTGGTTATATTTGTTATCCAATATTAAGAGAAGCAGTAAGACTAAAGATAAAAACTTTTCTTCATGAACAAAATGCTGCTTCGGGTATGACAACAAAAGCTTTATGTTCACATGTAGATATAATTATGACAGCATTTCCAAATAGTGAAGAACAATACAAAAAAGCAAAGCATGTAATATTCACAGGAACACCACTTCGTAAAGATTTTTCAGAAGAAATAACAACCGAGACAACTCATAAAACTTATGACAAACCATTAGTACTCTCATTTTGGGGTTCTCTCGGAGCAGAAAAAATGAATATTATGATGGAAGAGTTTGTAGAATTAAACAACAAGGAAAAAAAGTTTTATCATATTCATGCAACAGGAAACAGTGGTGAAGCTTTAAGAAATAAAACAAACAAACCAACCACAGATGTTAGAAAATATATTGATAATATGGCAGAGGTAATGAAAAGTGCTGATATCGCATTATGCAGAGGTGGAGCAACAACTTTAGCTGAAGTAACAGCACTTGGAAAACCATCAGTAATTGTACCATCACCATATGTACCGGACAATGTCCAACTAAGAAATGCCGAAAAACTACAGAGCATAGGAGGAGCAGAAGTGATTTTAGAGAAAGAGTGTACAGGTGGAATACTTTACAACACTGTTACAACATTATTATCAGACAATGTGAAACTACAACGTATGTCAGAAGCACTTAAAAAAATAGCAATGCCTGATGCAGCAAAAGAAATTGTTGATATTATCTTAGGTGATACATGAGATTTTGAAAGGATGTGACTATGACCAGAAGTAGTAGACGCCAGTTTAGCAAACGCTCGGCTGTATATATAACAGTAGGTTTAATACTTATTACAATAATGACTGTAATTGGGCTTAGTGCTTTTCTTCGTGTAACACAGGTGAGAGTGAGTGGTAATTCATACTATACATATGAGATGATTATAGAAGCATCGGGTATCACAAGAGGTGATGGAATGATGTTTATGAACACAGATAGAATATCTCAAAATGTTCGCAGGGAACTGCCGTATATTAGTAATGCTGATGTTACAAGGACATTACCAAATGCAGTGAATATTGAGGTTACAGAAAGCACTCCTATAGCAACTATATATTTTGCAGGTGATTTGTTGCTAATTGATTCTACAGGTAGAATACTTGAGATATTTCCAAACTCAACAGATGGTTTTATAGAAATCAATGGAGTTAAAATGATACAGATACGAGGTTTAGAAATCTCTAGTGCTACAGTTGGAAATCACCCGAGAATTGATGGACTAATTGCAGAAACCGCATATCAACATATGCAAGATATATTAGCAGCAATGGAAAATGAAGGAATTGCAGATAATGTAGATTTCTTGGATGTATCAAATATAGTTAACATTAACTTTGGTTATTCGACTATGTATAAGGTAATATTGGGTGGTATTCGTGATCTTAGACATAAGCTTGGTATTTTACCATCTACAATTGCACGTGTTCACGCAGAGTATCCGGGTTCATTTGTTGTGATTAACATGACGGATCCATCAGGAAGTGTTAACTTTTGGCCTGAACCATAATGCCATAAATCTAGATTATTAACGTGAATAAAACACTTTTTATGAAAAATAATACAATTGACACACTAATTGTAAGAAAAGTATTGACCTTAGTGTAAAAAAAAGATAAAATGTCAAACGGTATGCGTTTACATAATAATAAATGATAAAAAAACGCAATACAGTAAAATATGAATACTGATTATATACAAATGAAAATGGAACAAAAATTAGTACTGGAGGATGAGTACATGGCGGTTTCAATAGAAAGCGCACCCGACAATGTAGTAGTTATAAAAGTTGCAGGAGTCGGAGGAGCAGGTAACAATGTCGTAAATAGAATGGTCTCCGCCGGAACTCAGGGTGTTGAGTTTATTGCTATCAATACTGATAAACCTGCATTATCTGCATCAAATGCGAGTAACAAGGTCCAAATTGGCGAAAAGCTAACTATGGGTCAAGGAGCAGGCTCAAGTCCTGAAATTGGCAAAAAAGCTGCGGAAGAGAGCAGAAACAGTGTTGCAAAAGCACTTGAAGATGCTGACATGGTGTTTATTGCCGGCGGAATGGGTGGTGGAACCGGTACCGGTGCATCTCCAGTTGTTGCCGATATAGCACGTGAGGCTCAAGCTCTTACTGTTGGTGTTGTGACAAAACCATTCAGCTTTGAAGGTAGACGTCGTATGGAGCAAGCAGAAGAAGGTATAAAAAACCTTTTAGGTAAGGTTGACTCACTTCTTGTCATTCCAAATGACAGATTAAAGGCAGTATCTGAGCAGAAGCTAACATTTGCCAATGCATTTGAAATTGCTGATAGTGTGTTGCAGCAAGCTGTTGTAAGTATTTCTGAGCTAATTAAAAAGACCGGTTTTATCAACCTTGACTTTGCTGATGTTACATCAATAATGAAAGATGCCGGTTATGCACATATGGGTGTTGGTCATGCAGCAGGTAAAGGTAAGGCTGAAGAAGCAGCCAGAGCCGCAGTAACAAGTCCACTTATGGAAACATCTATAGAAGGAGCACGAGGTGTATTAATCAGTATTACAGGCTCTCTTGATATGGACTTAGAAGAAGTCGAAATGGCAGCAAGTTATGTTTCGGAAGCTGCACATCCCGATGCAAACATTATATTTGGTGCCTCATTTGATGAAGATATGGAAGATGAGATACGTGTTGTAGTAATTGCAACCAGATTTGACAATATGCCAAGAGTTGCTGGTGAGCTTGGTAATGTTAAAACTTCTCATGTGTTTAATGACCCGTTTATTACAAGAAAAGTTGATAATATCTCAAGAGCACCCGAGCCTGTAGCACAAGTTGCTGCACCGGTTGTTGAAGCTCCGCCACCACCACCTCCCGAACCGCCACCACCACCGCCTCCACCTCCGGTAGAGGAAGACCCGTTTGACACAATATTTAAGATTTTTAATTCAAAATAGGGAATAGGGAATAGTGAGTAGGGAATAGAGAGTAGAACTCTAAGAAAATGTGAAACATTTTCATAATGCGAAACTTGTTTCGCTATGGGAATAGGGAACAGAGAGTAGAGAGTAGAAAGTAGAAAGTAAAGAGAAGAATTGTTGTAGGGGCGGATGGCAATCCGCCCGTGAATAGGGACTAGGGATTATCGTCATTGCGGGCTTGACCCGCAATCCCCATAAGAGAACGTATTGTTCAGGGGATTCCGCAACAAAATCCATGCGATGGGGAGGTGCGGAATGACGGTACTATGTTGTAAATATGAGTAATGATTTTTTAAGACCTAGTAATATAGAAAATAAAAGTGAAATATCAGTACAAGCTCTTGCACATATTGGAGATGCTGTTTATGAGCTGATGATACGAACATGGTTATGCACTGATGGAATTACCACAGCTAAAGTTTTGCATAGTCGAGCTGTTAAGGATGTTTGTGCAAAATCTCAAGCAATGGCAATAGAGCGAATATTGCCTTTTTTAAGTGATGATGAGATTGCTGTATACAAAAGAGGACGAAATGCTAATACCGGGTCTGTACCAAAAGGTGCAACTCACGGTGAGTACCATGCTGCAACAGGGCTTGAAGCATTATTTGGGTATTTATATCTAAATGGTAAAGTAGATAGATTAAATGAACTGTTTATAATAGGTTTAAATGTAGAAAACAAATAATATGAAACTAGAATTATTAACGAGTGTAAAAAATGAATTAGAATCTAAGATAGTCGGATCAAGAATTGACAAAATCCGACAACCTGAACGTGACTTGATAATACTTTCTCTACGAGGGCAAGAAGGTAGGTTTAAACTCCTAATATCTGTAAATACATCTGACACTCGTGTGCATTTGACAACGGGAATATTTGAAAATCCTAAGTCACCTCCAATGTTTTGTATGCTTTTGAGAAAGTATTTAACAAATGCAAAAATAATCGCAATCACACAACCATTAAATGAACGTATATTATGTATTTCTCTTAGAACATCAGGTTCTTTTGGTGAATTATCAAACAAACAATTAATACTTGAGATGTTTGGTCGAAAACCTAATATTATCTTAACTGATTACAATGGAATAATAATAGATTGTATACGTCGTATTAGTGGAGATATGCAAGGCACCCGCATGTTATTACCCGGTTTAAAATACCAGGAACCACCATCTTTAGACAATCAAACAGCACAAAAATCTATAAGTAATGTTACTGATAACAAAAATATATCAGCAATGCTTGACACACAGTTTACTAATGATGGTAAAAAAGAACGTATGCGTCAAAGATGCTCAAATCTTAATAAAACGATGAAGACAACACAAAAACGTGTAGAACGGAAGCTTGAAGCTCAGAAATATGAGTATGAAGATACAATAAATCGTGATTATTATCGTGAGTGTGGAGATCTTATAACAGCAAATATGCATTTGATGAGAAAAGGTGAAGAGTTACTGGTTGTTGATGATTTTTATTCATCTGATGGATCAACAAAAAGAGAAATATCAATTGACCCATTAAAAACTCAACAACAAAATGCAGCAAGATATTATAAGCTTTATACAAAGTTAAAAAACGCAAGAAATATTCTTAATGCACAAATAATTAAAAGTGAAGCAGAGCTAGAATATATAAAAAGCGTAATTGAGCAAATAACCAGGATTGAAAATGAAGAAGAGCTGGAAGATATAAGAAATGAGCTATTGCAAACAGGTTATATTAAGAAGCAAAAACTAAATACTAATGAAAGAAGCAAACAAAAAAAGATAGAATCAAAACCAATTCAATTTGATTTACCTAATGGTACTAAAATACTTGTTGGCAAAAATAATAATCAAAATGATAAACTAACCTTTAAGATTGCTACAAAAACAGATATGTGGCTTCATACACAAAAGATTCATGGTGCTCATGTTATAATTCAATCAGGCGGAGCAATTCCGGATGAAAAAACTATTGAAAAAGCCGCTGAGATTGCAGCATTTTATTCTGCTGCGAGATATGATAATAAAGTTCCGGTTGATTATACATTAGTAAAAAATGTAAAAAAACCTACCGGCTCACTCCCGGGTAAAGTGATTTATACAGATTATAAGACAGTGATGGTAAAACCGGAGGTAGGGAGTAGGGAGTAGGGTTTTGTAGGGGTGGCATTCTGCCGTCCGTGAGTAGAAAGTGGAGTGTATAATGAAGATAAAAGAATTACCAAATAGAGAAATTATGAATAAAATTATATTAACATTTGTTTTATTATTAACACTTAAATTAACATCATGTTCTGTTGCCCCTTCTAGTTTGACTTGGTATAACTCTGATGTTGTCGAATCTGTTGTTATCTCTTGTCCAATCCTATTTGACAGATTTGAATTAACAAACATAGAACAGGTTAATGATATTGTAAATCAATTAATTTACCTCACACCGGCAAAAACAATCGATAATGCTTTAGTTGGTTTAAGTTATAAGATTGAGTTATATTGTAGTAAGGGAGTTGAATATATTTTAGAAGTTAGTGGATACTCAGTTTACTTACACAAAGATAATCATGTATATGCTCTTGTTGGTGAAAATAAACCACAGTTTGATGTTATTATCAATGAACTCTATTTAGAATATTATATTAAATCTTTTCCGTTATATATAATTGAAGGTACTGCTCATACGATTATTTCAGATCAAAGTAATCGTAATGTGTCATGCGATGTAAAAACAAAAAACAACGAAATAATTCATATTGATTTATCTTACTCTAGCCCAATAATCGATACAACCGGATTAGGCAAGATGATTTTACGTGAAGGTGATAGTGTTATTATAGGTGTTAATGAAGACAATGAAGCAGATAGAGTTTTTATTATTCCAAAATAAATTGCCTCATGATAATACTTTAATAACAATCGGGTAAATAATTTAGTTATACAGAAACGCAGAAAATTAGATTTAAGAGTAGAAAATACTTGACTTTTGAGTGTGTGAGTGATATTCTCATTTAGCCGCTTTGAAAGGGCTTGTATAAGTGCGGATTTTTCCGCCGCCTTAGATAGCGAGTCTTAATTAATTTTGAGGTAATAAAAAATGACACATGCAATTTTTGAAACCGGTGGGAAACAGTACAGAGTAAAAGAAGGCGACGAGTTATATATTGAAAAGCTCGATGCCGAAGTAAATGCAAAAGTAAAGTTCGATCAAATTCTGGCAATTCTGAGCGAAGATAATTCAACTATTGGAAACCCGTATATTAAAGGGGCAACAGTCACCGCAAAGGTACTAAAAAGTGGAAGAGCAAAAAAAATTATTGTATTCAAGATGCTTCGTAGAAAAGGTTATCGCAGAAAACAAGGTCACAGACAACCTTATACAAAAGTAGTAATTGAGAAAATTGCAACAAAATCTACAGAAAAAGCAACTGATACAAAAAAAGATGTTAAAGAAACAAAAGCTGCAGAAAATACAAAAGAAGCAGAAGTAGTAACGGAAACAAAAGCTGTTGAAAAGAAAACAACAAAAACAGCTACAGCACCCAAAACAACAGCACCCAAAGCAACAGCACCCAAAGCAACAGCAACAAAAACCGCAGCAAAAACTGCACCAAAAACAGAAAAAAAGCCCGCAGCAAAAACAACAACTAAAACAACAACTAAAGCTGTTGATAAGAGCAAGGAGGACTAAGTATAATGGCACATAAAAAAGGAGTCGGCTCAACTAAAAACGGACGTGACAGCAAGTCTAAACGTCTTGGAGCGAAAAAATCAGACGGACAATATGTACTGGCCGGTAATATTCTTGTTAGACAACGTGGCACAAAAGTACATCCGGGAACAAATGTTGGAAAAGGCAGTGATGATACGCTATTCGCCACAGTAAATGGCAGAGTTAAATATGAACCAATGGGACGAGACAGAAAATGCGTGTCAGTTTATGAGGAAGCAGTACAATGAAGGTAAAGATTACAGCGGATAGTACATGCGACTTACCACAAGATATTATTGAAAAATATAACATTGGTATTACTCCATTATATATAATAATGGATGAGAAACCATATAAAGATCGCTTAGAGATAACCGTAACAGATATGTTTGAGTATGTCGAGAGCGGAAAAGGTATGACTCGCTCAAATGCAATCAATATTTCTGAATATCAGGAGTATTTTACTGAATGGTTAAAAGAATGTGATGCTATTGTACATATTAGTATCAGTAATCATTTTTCTGCTTGTAATCAAAGTGCACGCATTGCTGCTGAGGATTTTGACAATGTTTACATTGTTGACTCACTAAACTTATCTACCGGTAGTGGGTTACTGGTACTTGATGCGGCAATTATGGCAAAAGAAGGAAAAACTCCAGAGCAAATAGTTGAAAGGCTTGAGGAACTGGTTCCGAAAGTAGAAGCTAGTTTTGTTATCAGTACTCTTAAATATCTTCGCCTTGGTGGACGTTGTTCCAGTCTGGCTGCACTTGGAGCAAACATTCTAAAGTTAAATCCATGTATTGGTGTTATTGATGGAAAAATGGATGTAGTAAAAAAGTATCGCGGTGTATTTGACAAAATCATTTTGCAATATGTTGACGATCGACTAAATGCATCTCGTGATGATATTGACACAAGACGCATATTTATAACTTATTCAGAGGGAACATCGGAGGCTATTGTAAAAAGCGTTATAGAAAAAATTAAATCATTACGTGATTTTGATGAAATAATATGCAGTGAAGCAGGTTGTGTCATATCAAACCATTGCGGTCCCAAATGTTTAGGTATTCTATTTTACAGAAAGTAGTGAGTAGGGAGTCTCTTTACCACTTAATATTTTATAACTTATCGTAACAAAAATCTTCAAGATGCCAAGTGTCTGACAGCTTGAAGATTTTTTTGTTGATCTACTTTATTCTTCGAAATCAGAGTTTATCAACTCACATAGAGTGTCAACAGCAACGACTTCATCAGGGCCGTCAGCTATGATGCTTATTGTTGCACCCTGTGCAACACCGAGTGAAAGTACACCAAGCAGACTTTTTGCATTAACTCTGCGTTCGTCTTTTTCAATCCAAATACTGCTACGGTATTCATTTGCTTTTTGAATGAGAAATGTTGCGGGTCTGGCGTGAAGACCAACAGGTTTTTTAATAGTTGCTTTCTTCTCGTACATATTTATAGTCCAATCCTTTCTCAACGTGAACTATGTTCTCTAGTAGTAATGATAATGTATCAAATACAAATCGTTTCGTCAAGAGTTGATTTTGACTTTCTTGTAAAAATCCAATGTTTTAAAACCTCTATCGAGATGAGTTAATAGATATTTCTCAACTTCTTTAGAAAACTCGTTTAAAGCTCTTTCATTTGGATTAAATGAAAAAAGTTTTTTCAAATCGCACGTAAGAACATATTCTGCTATAGTTAGTGTATTTGAGCTTAGAGACAAGACACCGTCTTCATGAGTGTTGGTACTTGATTCATTAATATCAGTAAGATTTGGCTCAAAACCGGATATTACCATAAGTCTTAGCTCAAATGCTGATTTTATCAATTCCAAAGGTTTGATATTTTCACTTAAAGCATATATTGTATTTAAGCAAAGTGTCAATAACTCGGGATTTGGACTGTCTTCGTCTGCCAGAGCTTCGGTTAAGTCGGCTATATATGAGGCAAGTGCTAATGATTTTATATCATCTCTTAGTCCAATGAATTGCTCTATTGTTTGTGCTTCTGTTAATGTATATCTACCTTTTCTATAGGTTAATGTCATGTGGGAATATACAAACAATTGAGTTGCTGCTGCAAGTTTGTTGTTTTTTCTATGAGTACCATGTGCAGACACGGTGAGTTTACCCTCACCGCTTGTTAAAACAGTAAGGATTTTACTAGAGTCTTTGTAATGTACTTCTCTTAAAATAATACCTGTTGTGTTAATATACATAAGCTTAAAATTACTTTATATAACCGAGATTTCTAATTGCTGATTGGTTATCACGCCAGTTTTCTTTAATCTTTGCCCATGTTTGCAGGTTAACTTTGGCACCCATAAAACGCTCCATATCAGCACGGGCATATTGACCAATCTTTTTTAACATTTCACCTTTTTTTCCAATGATTATACCCTTGTGACTTTTTTTCTCAAAGTAGATAGTGGCTTCAATATCAATAATAGGGGAGTCCTCACTACCTCTTTCTGAAAACTTTGTTATTTCAACTGCTGTACCGTGTGGGATTTCTTTATCAAGACAAATAAGCAATTTTTCACGTAAGATTTCTGCAATTATCTGCTGTTCATGTTGGTCTGTTGTCATTCCGTCAGGAAAGAGCTGCGGTCCGGGTTTTGCGTAGGGAACAAGGAGTTTTATTAACTCATCAATACCATTTTCTTTTTTTGCAGAAATGGGAATAATTGCATCAAAATCATAATAATCTGAATAACACTCAATTACCGGAAGCAAAGCATCTGTTCTGATAGTATCAATTTTATTTATGACTAAAAGAGATTTAACATTTTGTGCTTTTATATAATCAATTAACATCATCTCTTGAGTTCCAACATTTGCAACAGGTTCAACCAGTAAAATAACAGCATCAACATCAGTAACAGACTCTTTTACAATACCAACCATATAATTACCAAGCTCGTTTTTTGCTTTATGAAATCCCGGAGTATCTAATAAAATCATTTGAATATCATCATATGTAAATACGCCAAATATCCTATTTCTGGTAGTTTGCGGTTTTGGTGAAACAATCGCAACTTTATCACCTGTTAATTTATTAACTAAAGTGGATTTACCAACATTTGCTCTGCCAACTACTGCTATCATTGCTGTTTTATTTATCATTGTGATATTCATTCCTTTCAGAACAATTTTTTTAACAATCATGAAAATGAATGATTATTTTATAGTTCTATAATCTAAATAACCCATGTTTCTCATTAGATAAGTTTCGATTTCACGCATTAATTTTGCAGAATCATCATTATCGTGATCATATCCTAATAAATGCAAACAAGAATGAATCATTAAGAGAGTAGATTCCTGCTCTATTGTAACTCCTATTGCATTTGCTTGTCTTGTGACTTTTGGTAGTGAAATGACAATATCTCCAAGAGGTATATTTCCTGCTTCTATGTCAAACTCTTTGTTTATAAGACCACTCCATCCGGGATACTCAAACTCCTGCATTTGAAAAGAGAGTACATCTGTAATTTTATCAATATCACTGAATCTTTTATTTAAATCACGAATTACAGCGTTATTAGAAATAAGAATATTAATTGCACATGGGTAATCAACTTTTTCATATCGAAGTGTAACTGTAATGGCTTGTTTTAGTAAACTAATAAAAGTACTTTTTAGTTTAACGCCACTCTGATTGCTGGCAGAGATTTTATGTTTTATTTTATTATTCATTAATATATGTCCTACTTTCTTTTATCACGTCTATCATATGCTTCAATAATATGTGTTACTAATTCATGGCGCACCACATCTTTTGAAGATAATCGGTTTATTGCAATATCGGGAACACCTTCGAGAATTCGCATAGCATCACGAAGTCCGCTGGTTTTGTCGGGAGGCAGGTCGATTTGTGTAATATCACCGGTTATAACAATTTTCGAACCAAATCCAAGACGGGTGAGGAACATTTTCATTTGCTCACGTGATGTGTTTTGTGCTTCATCGAGAATAATAAACGAATCATCAAGCGTTCTGCCACGCATATATGCAAGTGGAGCAACTTCGATATTTCCACGTTCTAAGTATTTATTGTAAGTTTCAGCTCCCATTAGTTCAAAAAGTGCATCATAAAGCGGTCTTAGATATGGGTCAACTTTACTTTGCAAATCTCCGGGTAAAAAGCCAAGTCGCTCTCCTGCTTCTACAGCCGGTCGAGTGAGAATTATTCGATTTATAGTTTTTGCTCTAAACGCCGCAACAGCACATGCAACAGCAAGATAAGTTTTTCCGGTACCGGCAGGACCAATTGCAAGTGTAATCGTATTTTTGTTTATTGCTTCAACATATCTGTTTTGACCAAGAGTTTTGGCTTTTATCGGTTTACCTTTTGCAGATATGCAGATTAAATCCCTGCAAATATCACTAATCTTGTCGTCTTTTCCACTTTTAACCAGATTTATAACATACTTAACATTGTGAGCATCTATTGTATCACCTTTTGCAGCTACCATAATAAGACCATTAATCGTACGTTCGGCATGATGTATGTTTTCTTCGTCACCTGTGATAGTCAGCTCGGAGTTTCTGTCAGTAATTTGCACATTAAGCTCATCTTCAATGAGTTTGATGTTTTCATCAAGAGATCCGAATATATTAATTATACTTTCCAGTCTTTCTACATTCATTGTTTTCTCGCCCACTAATTCCACCCCCACTTATTCTCACAGTTCAACAATAGTTACGCCGTCTTCACCTTCACCGTATAAACCAAGCCTAAATGATTTTACACCTTTATCACTTTTTAAATACTTATGTACAGCTTTTCTAAGAACTCCGGTACCTTTACCATGAATTATTGTAACAGACGGTAACTTCGACATTTTAGCATTATCGATATATTGCTCAAGAATTGGCATAGCTTCATCCAAGTTCATACCACGAATTTCTAGCTCAGGTTTTATTGTTTCTAATCTTAGTTTATTTTCGAATTTACTTATATATTTTTTTGCTTCTTTTTTTGTTTCATCTTCCATTAGTAAAACTTCACCCGGTTGTGCTGTTATCTTTAGTATTCCTGCTTGCAGTATTAAAGAACCATCATTTTTTATTTCAATTACATCTGCAAATGTGCCAAGATTTATTAGCTGCACTTTATCTCCGGGTACTATATCTCTATTTGGTGGTTTATGCTTTACTACAACCTTACGTTCAGTTAGCTTTTCTTCTGCTTTGTTTAATTTGTTTAAAAGTTTTGCTTTTTCGTCATTAAGCTGTTGCCAGTTTGCATTTCCGGCAGTTTTTCTAAGCTCTTGCATTTCATTCATTATTTCATCAGCAGTACGTCTTGTTTCTTCTAAAATGCTTACAGCTTCTTTTTTTGCTTTGCTGACTTCTTTTTCACGCTCTTTATCAAGTTTTAACTTTACTTCTTTTGCATACTCTCTGTCAGTTGTTGCGTCTTTTAATAATTTTTGAGCTTCTTCTCGTTCTTTTTCCAATAATACCCGAGTTTCTTCAAGCCCGGCTATAGCATCTTCAAACTCAACACTACTGATGTTTATGCGGGCTTTTGCATCATTAATGATTTTATCTGATAAACCAAGACGTGATGATATTGCAAATGCGTTAGACTTGCCGGGAATACCAATTATTAATTTGTATGTGGGTTTAAGAGTTTCTACGTTAAACTCGCAAGAAGCATTCATAACACCGGCGGTGCTTAAAGCAAAACTTTTTAACTCGGCGTAATGTGTTGTCGCAACTATAAGTGCATTGGTCTTACGTGCATATTCGATTATTGATATAGCAAGTGCAGCACCTTCAACGGGGTCAGTACCGGCTCCAAGCTCATCAAATAGTAATAAAGAGTCAGCATCACAAATGTCCAATATTCCAACAATATTTGTCATATGCGATGAAAATGTTGATAGAGATTGTTCAATCGACTGCTCATCACCAATATCAGCAAGTATTGAGTCGAAAATCGGTGTTATGCTGCCATGACCTACAGGTATGTGCAGTCCACATTGAGTCATTGCACAGAGTAAACCAAGAGTTTTTAAGGAAACAGTTTTACCGCCTGTATTTGGTCCTGTGATAACTAAGGTGTCAAAACTTTCACCTAATTTTATATCGATTGGTACAGCATCTTTTTTTGACAGTAGGGGATGGCGTGCATTAATCAAACTAACCTCTTTGTTTTCTGAGATGTCGGGGTTTGTTGCATCCATTTTATAAGATAACTTTGCTTTTGCAAAAATAAAATCGAGTTTTGTTAATATATTAAAATCATTGATTAAACTATCTGCATGTTCTGCTGTATCAGCAGAAAGTTCCATTAGTATACGTTCAATCTCATTTTTTTCTTGAGAAGTTAACTCACGAAGCTCATTATTAAGATTTACAACACTCATAGGTTCGATAAAATGTGTTGCTCCCGAAGATGAAATATCATGAACCATTCCACTAAATGTAGACTTGTATTCTGCCTTTATCGGTACAACAAATCTGTCATTTCTCATTGTAATTATTGGTTCTTGCAGTGCTTTAGAATATTTGGAAGATGTTATTATCTTGTTTAAGGTTTGACGTATTTTTTCATTAGTTAATCGCATATGACGGCGTATATCAGCAAGTTTTCCGCTAGCATTATCAGAGATTTCTTCTTCTGAAATTATTGCAGCGGATATTTTGTTTTCTAAGTATTTATTTGCTCTTAAAGAGTTAAAAAGATAATCAATAACAGTAGAATCATTTGATTTATCATTATTAAAATAAGAGATAGATGAGTATGCAGCCCTTAAGAGTTCTGCAACATCAAGCAGCTCACGAGTGTTTAATATCCCACTTTTGCTAGCACGTTTTACTGCTGCTCGAACATCTTTTACACCGGAAAATGGGGGACTTTGTCTTAAAATCATCATGTTTTTCGCGGCTGTTGTTTCGTCAAGTTTTACTTTTACAGTATCAATATCTGTGTAAGGAGCGAGCTTTTCTGATAGTTCAATTGCAGACTTACTGACAGCTTCCGCTGCCAGTAAGTTTAGTATTTCCGGTAATTCAAGAATGGTTAAGGATTTCTCAAAAAGTGTCATTTTCTGTTAAAAATTATCTCCATAGTATCACGAGCGATAACTAACTCTTCATTTGTTGGTATAACAAAAACCTTAGAAGTTGAGTTTTCAGCAGTTATATCAAGAAAATCTCCTGCTCTTACGGCATTTACCTGCTCGTCTATATTAATTCCTATTCCTTTAAGATGGTCGCAAATTGCTCTTCTGACATATGGTGAGTTCTCACCAATACCTGCTGTGAAAATTAACGCATCAAGACCACCAAGCGCAACTATGTATGAGCCGATAAACTTAGCTACCTGATAACAAAATACATCAAGAGCCAGTCTGGCACGTTTGTCCGGTGATGAATCCGGGTCATCAAAACCGGTATCCATATCATAACCTGCTGCAATTTCTATATCGCGAAAATCTGATGATTTTCCATAAATACCTAAAACGCCTGATTTTTTGTTTAAGATATCCATAGTGTCTTTAATTGATAAATCATCAATTGCGGCAATAATATCTACAAGAGATGGGTCAACACTACCGCATCTGGTACCCATAGGAACACCTTCGAGTGGTGTTACACCCATAGTTGTATCAATACTTTTTCCGTTTTTAACAGCAGCAAGTGATGAACCGTTTCCAAGATGGCAAGTGATAAGTTTAGTATCACCTGTTGTATTGTTTAAATGCTCTAGTGCTATTGCTGAAACATAACGATGTGATGAGCCATGAAAGCCATATCGACGAATATCGTTTTCTTCATAATATTTGTATGGAATGGGGTAAATATATGCATGTTCAGGTATTGTATGATGAAATGCTGTGTCAAAAACCGCAACTTGAGGAACTCCCGGCATTGCTATCTGACAGGCACGTATACCCATAAGGTTTGCCGGTATATGGAGTGGTGCAAGCCTTATACAATCTTCCAGTATCATAATAACTTCGTCGTTAATTAATGCACTACCAAAAAACTTTCGTCCTCCGTGTACTGCACGATGCCCAACTGCATTTATCTCAGATAAACAACTAATGACACCATAATCATCAGAAGTAAGCTTGTCTATGACAATACTAATTGCTTCTGCATGTGTAGGTAAACTAATAGCTTCGTCAAAAACTTTTTTATCAGAAACGGTTGGTTTATGCTTTAAATGTCCATCAATACCAATTCGATCGCACAAACCTTTTGCAAGAATTTTCTCTGTTTCCATATCAAATAGCTGATACTTTAGTGAGGAACTGCCGGCATTAATTACTAAAACATTCATAAACACACTCCTAGATTTGATTTATTTGTTATTGTTATGATAGTATAATACATAAATATTTGATATACAAGGACAGTTTATGAAATCTGTTGGTATAATATGTGAATATAATCCTTTTCATCTGGGACATGCCGGACATATTGAGAAAACAAAGCAGTTATTAGGTGAGGATATAGTTGTTGTATGTGTTATGAGTGGTAACTATGTACAACGTGGAGATTTTGCCATTTTTAATAAACATATAAGAGCAAAAGCAGCAGTCTTATGTGGTGCTGATGTAGTTATCGAGTTACCAACGCCATATGTTTTATCCGCAGCTCCAATATTTGCAAATGCAGGCGTGTTTTTACTGGATAAACTTGGAGTGTGTGATTATCTTTCTTTTGGTAGTGAAGTTGGTGACATAAACCTGTTAAAAGATACTGCAAGTGTTATATCATCATGCAAAGCTCAAGATTACATCAAAGAATGGTTGGATAAAGGTTTTTCATATGCAGTTGCTTTGCAAAAAGCAACAACAGCTCTTATGGGAAAAGAGGCAGATGTATTAAAATCACCTAATAATACTCTTGGTGTTGAGTATATAAAAGCATTAAATGAGCATAACTCTAAGATACAACCAATTACAGTATTGCGAACAGGTGGTGACCATGATAGCAACACAGGGTATAGTGCATCTGCTGTTCGTGCTTTATTGCTTAGAGGAGAAATCCCGTCAGATTTAATGCCGAAATCTGCTATTTATGTTTTCAAAGAAGAAATAAAGATTGGACATGGTCCTATTTCTACAGAAAAAGCCGAACAAATAATGATGTCACGTTTAAGAAATGTTGAAGATTTTTCAATTGTACCGGGAGCTTCAGACGGGCTTGATAAACGTTTAAGTCGATATGCATCAAGTGAACCGACATTTGCTGCTATTATTAATGCAGTTAAAACAAAAAGATTTATTATGTCGAGAATTAGAAGAACATTATTTTGTGCAGCATTAGGTATTACAGTAGATGATGTAAATATACCGCCATCATATATTAGAGTGTTAGCAATAAATAAAAAAGGTATAAATCTCCTAAATAAAGCAAAAAAAAATACAGAGCTGCCAATTATGGTTAAACCTGCATCTACAAAAAAAATGTGTGATCACTCAAAGAGATTGTTTGATATTGAAGTTGGAGCGACTGATTTTTATAGTCTTTTATACGAAGAAAACGAACGTACAGGTGGTAGTGAATGGAAACAATCACCGTTTGTTATTCTCTAAAGTTTTTATGACGTTCATTTGCAATGTCTTCTTTTGCAAGCTTAATTCTGCGTAATCGTTTTGCCCGTACAATATTATATCTGACAACTAATGCTACATATGCAAGAACAATTAATATTAATATAATGATAATATTACGCACCAGTGGTGTTGATAATAATGCAAAAACCTGCAATCTAATAAACTCAATACCATTAAGGTCTATACTTGTGTTTGAAACAAGTTCTATACGTGCGTATTCTACATTTTGGTATGACACAATGACTTCACCCAGTACAACACCGGCTTCAATAGGTGCAACCAGGGGATTGTAATCTTCATTGTAAAAGATTCTGATATCTTTAATAAAAGCATCTGACGGAACTGATTTTCTCAGTAGTAATGTAAGCGATTCGTTAGGACGTACATTTACAAAGTCAGCACCGGCACCATGCTTAATTGGCACACGCTCAAGCAAATCTGTTGTTTTTATAATCTCACGCCAGCCATATTGAGTATAACCCCACATAAATAAACGATGTGTTTCTGTGAAGTTTCTCATATTTGTAGAATTATCATCATTCATTATTGCGTTAGAACCAAGTATTACAGATATTAATGACAAATCATCTTCACGAGCGGAGGCAACAAGTGAGTAACCACCTTCATATGTTGCACTGCTGATGCCTGATAAACACGATCTATAATAATATCTGCTATTTTGGTTTAACATATCGTTTGAGCTGGTAATTGTACGAATTGGACTATCATCTATTTGTTCAGTAGTATGTCTAAAGGAACTGGAAATCTCATTAAAGAGCATACTGCTTGTTGCTTCATTATATAGTAAAAACATATCATATGCTGATGTATATTGGTTTTCGTGATGTAGACCATGCGGATTAACAAATCTTGTATTCTCTAGTTTTAAATCGGCAACTTTTTCATTCATTAACATTACAAATGAACTAATACTTCCGGCTATTCTTAGTGCAATCATATTACATGCTTCGGGAAAACGACCTGAGTATGCACTATACATCAAATCTATAAATGTCATAGTTTCTCCGGGTCTTATTTGCGGTGGGTTTTGCTCAGAATTGTATGCACCTAAACCTTCCCATGCAGTTTCTGTCATAATTACTAACTCGTTATCGCTAATCTCATCATTTTCAACTAATAGTGAAGCGATATATAGTGTCATAATTCTGGTAAGACCATCAGCAGGCTGTCGTGATTGACTGTCTAATTCAAATAGTATTAATCCGGTTTCCATATCTGCGAGTATAGCTGACCTTGCGGCTATATTACCAAAAGGCTCAAAAGCTTCTGATGATGACCACGGAAATAATTGAAGCACTAAAATTAATGTTAAAAAAATGGCTAATTTCTTAATCATGAGGGTATTATATCATAGAATGTTGATTATGTGAATACATTATATTTCGTTGTATATTTTGTAGTGGTAACACATTATTTGCTTGCAAAATTTGTGGTGTCTTGGCTCGATGAGTAAAAACTATACGCTTACAGCATCATAGTATAATTTTTCTGGTGCTATATCTATTTCTCCATTACACCAAACAGGCACACCATAATCAATGTATACATCATCAAACAAGTCTTTATCCTTGAGAACCATAAAAACACCACTATCAAGAAGCGGTTCAAAATCAAATATTTTTGTTTCACCAGTAGAAAAACGCACCCATAGTTTATGTTCATCTAAAGCTCGAACAGAAATAACTGTTATAGATTTCTCTTGTTTATCAGCATATACAATACCATCAAAAATATTCATGCAATTCCTCGCTACTGTAAAGGTTTGATTTTCTCGAAAGGTTCATTTTTCACAGCTTTATTCCAAGATTCGTACAGTTCATCTTCGTGAATAGCAGCCCACGCTTGAATAAGTTTCATTTGTTTATGCGGCAAACTACCCTCAAGTATTTCTCCATCAATGCCAATCGAAGCTGTGAAATCATTGTAATAAACATGAAAATGCGGTTTGTGATGTTTAACATTATCAGAAAAAAGCATTTTAACCGTTATTCCGAAAAACCTAGATAGTTCTGGCATATAATTTCCTCGCTTCCTTGGTAAACTCTACGTTATTATACTAACATAAATGAAGCTTTAATGCAAAAAATTCTAAATATAGTTTATTGATACACAAAAAATTGTTACTGTACAATAAACATCCCGCTTGCATATTTTATCTAAGTGTTGTATAATAATTTACAATATGCTATGGTATATTAAATAATTATTGACTAAAACACATAAAGGAGCAGACAGATGCAAGAAATTATACTTGATGAGGAGTTTCAGCGAATTTTACCAAAACTTAGCGAGCAAACGTTAATCGGGCTTGAGGCAAACTTGCTAGAGTTTGGTTGTCTTATGCCGCTTGTGCTATGGAATGGTATTTTAATTGATGGCTATAATCGATATGAGATACTAAGAAAGCACGATCTGCCTTTTAATACCATAAATATGGAGTTTCCTTCTCGGGAGGATGTAAAGATTTGGATTATTCAACATCAGATTGAGAGACGAAATCTGAACCCCATACAGCAAAGTTATTATCGAGGACTACACTACAATCTGGATAAAAGACCACACGGAGAAAACCTGAAATTGCAAGGGGTTGCTCTAAAAGCCCAAAATGGGCCTTTAGGAGGTTCTACGGCTAACCGATTAGCAGAATTATACAATGTTTCACGAAACACAATAAAACGCGATTCCAGGGTCGCTACCGCCATAAATAAAATTGGAGAGGTTTCACCGGAAATAAAGATGGACATTTTATCTGGTGAAATTAATATTACAAGACGGCAGTTAAAAGAGATTGAGTCCGGTTCTGAAAAAGATTTAGACAATATTATAGAGCAAATGCTTGATGGTACTTTTGAAAAATCAAAAGGAGAAGTGTCAAAAGCAGTAAAAAATAACATTACTTCTGTAAACTTTCCTGTGGCATTGCAGTCTTTTAATGTAATAAATGATATAACTAACACATTTTATACCGAGCTGCAAAAACTTTCAAACAACGAGGACGCAAAAGGTTCAAAGTCAGCATTAAGATTGTACATAGATACTCTGGAGGAGTTGTATAGGCAAATATGAGTCTTTTGAGATTTATTCACTTTTATGTAACTGCTCAAAGATATCTCTTACAAGCTTGTCATTTTGTGCATAATCATAGAATCTATTACATTAGCTTGTGTATTCGGCTGGCGGGTAGTTCAATTGATGGAGTTAATAAAGTAGGAGTTATTGCCGTCTTTATAGTAGGCATTTCATTTTATACTGCTTGATAAACAACTTCACCACTATTGATAACATGGTTAATAAAATCACTATGGTCATATTCTTCATCTAGGAGGTGAGGCTCAATATCAGTAAAATCGTCATACCACTTCAATCCATATAGTTTCGTGAGCATTGAGTTCCAGTCAGCTTTATATCCTTTAACTAAAACAGCAACATCTATATCACTCAACTCATTAGGTTTACCATTAACATAAGAACCAAAAAGAATTATTCTTGTAGGACTAAGCAGTTTTCTTACTTCATCAGAATATTCTCTTACAATTTTTCTAACGCTTTCTTGGTCCAACATAAAAACTCCTCCGTTTCTTCAAGTATTTGTTTGCATTTTTCTTTTGACAATGTTTCAGCTATACGTTTTTTAGTTTCTGGATAACGTGCTTCTATTTGATATTTAGATATATCATCTAAAAAAATCCGATGTTCAATACTTAGTTGTTCGCTTATATTTGCAAGTTTGGCTAGTTTGTGTAAGTCGTGAGTCTTTGGAGGTGTTTCATCTGTATAGCCAGTAACCAATGCCTTTAATGCTTTTTCAGTAACTTGATTACAAAAATATGCCATATCTAAGAAACGTTTTCCCTTTAGTAACCATTTTGCAGTAAGCAAATTGTCATCGCATAAATCCAACCAGTATTGAATCTTATCAACCATAAGTTTTCTCCAATTGCTATAAAAATATGATGTTTAATTATTATTGAAGCTAAGAGCTTTAGATCACAACATTTATAAAAATAATATATCACAAAACTAAGTGCAGTTGCAAATACATTATTTATGGGATGGACTATACATAAAGCAGGTAAATTGTTACAAGAATTTGCATAGAAAACATCAACACAATTTTAGATAAAACACTTACACAATTTTGAGAAAATACTTGCATTTATTTAATCGTTATTGTACAATAACGAAATGGAACGAAAGTGCCGTGCTGAAGCGTTTTAACAAAACCGTTTTAGCGGCAGGTGAGAAGAGGTCCAAAGCTCTCCTCACCCTGTCTACGTAAAATGCCTACGTACACAATTGCATAAGCAACACCTTGCCGATTATTATATGATTATTTTCCAATTTTCACAAGTTAAACTTTAGTATCGCAAGAGGTATTAAAAGCAACAAGATAATCATTTCGGTAGTGTGGCACATAATGTGCTAGTGTACAAAGCCTCGCAAGCGAGGCTTCGAAAGAACCTACAGTTCTCCTGAAACAAACACATAGTTTGTTAGATGGAAATTAAAAGTTCTTTCAAAGCGAGTAGTAACTCGTTGCGTACATTGGCACTTTTTATCGTTCCTAATGCAAAATTAGGAAGATTAAACACACATGATAGTAACGCTGATTACAAAAGAAAAAATCAAAACAATAACATTACCTGAAAAAATCAGAGGTCAATTCTGGTTGTATAACCCTGACCAAGCTGTGCAATCAAAATTAATAGGCATTGAAGCAGTAGATAATCAATGGGTTTTAAAATCCAATCGCAAAGTCAGTATAGCGGACACAGAATCAGGTAACAAAAGTGAACATGGCACAATAAAAGGTATTATATTAAAACCATCCAATATATATTCTCTAGTAATTAACAAAAATAACGATGAGTTTTTTGTGTTTACTGAAGAAAACACGGATAATCGTCAAAATTACACAAAATATTCGATTGAAGATAATACAGAAATTAGTATTGGAAGAAATGAAAATAACGACATAAAAATCTCTAAAGAGTTTATCAGTGGAAACCATGCTGTTTTATCGTATAAAAATAAACAATGGACTATTAATGACAACGATAGCACAAATGGAACTTTTATAAATGGTGTACGTGTAACTACCAAAAGTTTATTTTTTGGTGATGTAATCTATTTGATGGGAGTTAAGATTATTGTTGGTAAAGCATTTCTGGCAATAAACAACCCTGACAAAAGTGTAAGATGTAATGTAGATAAATTACATCTATATGTAAACCAAGAGATAAAAATATTTGATGATGAAGATGATGACATAAATGATGAAATAACAAATGATAATTTCTATCGTTCACCACGATTTAGACGAGATATTGAAGTTCCTGTTTATAAAATAGACTCACCACCACAAAATGCTGAAGGTGACGATTTACCCATGATTATGGTTATAGGGCCTTCAATGACAATGGGTATGGCATCTATGGCAACAGCAATTTTTGCTATCAACAATGCTATGACAAACGGTAATATCTCAGCAGCTATGCCATCTATAGTTATGTCTTTAAGTATGTTGCTTGGTACAGTTTTATGGCCAATTCTTTCAAAACGATATGAAAAAAGACGAAAGCGAAAGAAAGAGGCTTTACGTCAAAAGTTATATAAAGCGTATTTAAGCCGTATATCAACTATGTTTAATGATGAGTGTAGAAAACAAGAGGAAATCCTGCATGAGAACTTTATAACTATAACAGATTGTGTAGAGCGAATTCAAAATGTAGAGCGTAACCTTTGGGAACGAGGGTTACGACAAAAAGATTTTCTTGTTCTTCGTATAGGTGTTGGTAACAGATTTTTAACAGCAGAAATCTCATATTCTGAAAGGAAGTTTACCATTGACGAAGATAATCTACAAGAAGAGCTATATACTCTCTGTGAAAGACCAAAAGAACTGTTAAATGTACCTATAACACTGTCTTTATTTGAAAACTATATTTCCGGTGTAATTGGAGATAATAAAAAACTACTAGAGTTTGCAAAAGGATTGATATTTCAATTAGTTTCGTTATATAGCTATGATGAAGTAAAATTAATATTTATATACAGCAGTGTATACGAGCAGGAGTTTGAGTTTACAAAATGGTTGCCTCATGTGTGGAATAATGATAAAACATTTAGGTTTATAGCTACTGACAATAATGAAGTAAAAGAAGTTTCTGCATATATAGAACGTGAAATTGAAAATCGCATTGAGCTTAAGGATGATGAGTTAGAAAACTCAAATCCATATTATATTGTTTTTTCACTCGATAAAGCATTAACAGATAAGGTAGAAATGTTAAAGAAAATATTTTCTGAGAAAAGAAATCTTTGTTTTAGCGTTATATCATTTTGTGATGAGTTGAAAAATCTACCAAAAGAATGTAGTACAGTGGTTGAGCTTAATGCTGATGGTGGAAAACTATTTGATAAAAACGATATATCCGGAAAAACAACAAACTTCTTTCCGGATATTTTCCTGCCGGTAGACCCTAATGAATTAAGTATAAAACTACTCAACGTTAATCTCGATTCACAAACGAACACTTCAAGATTTCCTAAAATGCTTACTTTTCTAGAAATGTTTGGTGTTGGCAAAGTAGAGCATTTAAATGTATTATCTCGCTGGAGTGATAATGATCCAACAAACTCACTTGAAGCAGCAGTTGGTGTTGACACACAAGGTGAATTATTTACTTTAGATTTACATGAAAGATTTCATGGTCCTCATGGTTTAGTTGCAGGTATGACCGGTTCTGGAAAAAGCGAGTTTATCATAACCTATATACTTTCACTTGCAGTAAATTACCATCCAAATGAAGTAGCATTTATACTAATAGACTATAAAGGTGGTGGAATGGCAAAATCTTTTGAACATCTGCCACACACAGCCGGGATTATTACTAATTTAGATGGAGCTGCAATAAAAAGATCTCTTATATCCATAGAAAGCGAGTTAAAACGCAGACAAGCTATCTTTAATGAAGCAGGAAAAAAAGCAGGAGTAAGTAATATTGATATATATAAATATCAACGTTTATTCAGAGAAGGAGCAGTTAATGAGCCGCTCCAACATTTGTTCATTATTTCTGATGAATTTGCAGAGCTAAAAACACAGCAACCGGAGTTTATGACACAGCTTGTTAGTGCTGCTCGTATTGGGCGTAGTCTTGGTATTCATTTAATACTGGCAACACAAAAACCGGCAGGTGTTGTAGATGACCAAATTTGGAGTAACAGTAAGTTCCGGGTTTGTCTAAAAGTTCAAGAGCGTGCAGATAGTATGGATATGTTAAAACGCCCTGATGCTGCTGAACTTAAAGATACCGGACGTTTTTATCTGCAAGTTGGATATAATGAACTGTTTGAAATCGGGCAATCTTCATGGGCAGGTGCATCATACTATCCATCTGACAAAGTGATTGTTGAAAAAGATGATAGTGTTGTTGTCATAGATAGAACAGGACAACCAATTAAAGAAGCAAAACCATCTAATAAATATAGGTCAATTGTAAATCCGCAAAAACAATTAGATGCAATAACAGATTATTTATATAACATTGCAAATGAAGAAAATATAAAGATTAGACCGTTATGGTTAGAACCAATTCCGGCAATAATCTTACTTAAAGACTTAGAAAGAAAACATAAAAATAATAAAGATACTCCATATATATTAAATCCAATAATTGGTGAATATGATGACCCTGCTAGACAACAGCAATGTGTTCTTAACGCTCCAATTTCAAACGAAGGGAATATTGTTGTATATGGTGCAGCAGGAAGTGGTAAAACTACATTTTTAAACACTATAATTTACTCATTGATAACAAACCACACACCAGACGAGGTGAATATATACATACTTGATTTTGCATCAGAAACCCTACGTGCATTTATAAAAGCTCCACATGTGGGTGATGTAGTTCTATCCTTTGAGAGTGAAAAAGTTAATAACTTGTTTAAAATGATAAAATCAGAGATTGATTATAGAAAAAAACTATTCGCAGACTTTGGCGGTGACTATAAATCATATATAAATACAACAAATGAAAAACTCCCATCAATTGTTGTAGCAATTAACAACTTCGCCGCATTTTCAGAACTTTATGAAGAAAAAGAAGAAGCAATATCATATCTTACTCGTGAGGGTACAAAATACGGTGTTTAT
The DNA here is from genome assembly GCA_031281255.1 of Oscillospiraceae bacterium. GTDB lineage: Bacteria > Bacillota > Clostridia > Oscillospirales > Oscillospiraceae > WRMH01. The sequence goes on along the minus strand of JAITFR010000218.1, from coordinate 15,196 downwards.
TTTATACTTACAGCTCTTGGAACAAGTGTTGTTAGATTTAGATTATTACAAAACTTTAAGCAACTATTCATCTTACAAATGAATGATGAAGCAGAGTATTCTACGATTGTAGGAAAAACAGAAGGATTAATTCCATCAAAATTCAAAGGGCGTGGAATGGTTAGAATTGATGGAGAGCTTTATGAGTTTCAAACAGCACATGTTACAAAAGACCTAGTACCTTTTACATTCTTACATAATGAAAGTCAGCGTTTAAATGATGAATGGAATGATAACAGAGCTAAAAAAGTTCCAATACTTCCTAGGTTGGTAAACTCTGATTTCTTAGAAGAATATATTGATTCAAAAAAACCTTGGAATATCCCAATTGGTGTAGATAAGAATACATTACAAGTCTATTTCTACCCATTTGGTCAATTCTACATTAATACAATATTATCAGATGATAATGAGGGGCAACTTTTCTTGTATGATTTGGCATTGTTTTATGCAGACATAATGTCAATGGATGTAACGATGTTTGATAATTCTCAAACTTTTGATGATAAAGAAAAAGGTAATATTAAATATTATTCGAGTGTAAAAGACAACGAAGCTAATATATCTACTCTCTTTGACTTAACCGTCGAGAGAAACAACATTTTTAAAGAAAATCAAGAAAAAGGTAATACATTAGAACCATTTACACAAAAAGTAATTTTCATAAACTCCATACAATCTTTAAAAAACTCAATTTCTGAGGAAGCATCTGAAAAGTTATGTTTAATTCTTGAAAAAGGTAATGTTAAGTACAATGTTACAATCATATTCTTTGAGCAAGTAAAAAACCTGACATCATTAGCATTTGATAACTGGTATAAACAACATATCTCAGCAGGAGATGGGATTTGGGTTGGCAGTGGTATTACACAGCAATATCAACTAAAGCCAACAAAAATCACTCCGGAAATGCGAGAAGATATGCAATTTGGATTTGGGTATGCTTTGTTAAAAGGAAAATCAACAAAGGTTAAGCTCCTAAGCTCGGAAGAAGGAGAAGATGAAGACGATGAATAAAGCACTTGTAGAAATAATATTACCTGCTGCAGACAAAAAGTTTGACGTTTATATACCTTTTGAAAGCAGAATGAGTGAGGTTAAAGTATTAGTGTCTAACCTTCTTAGTGATCTATCTGATGATAAATATAAGTATACTGACAGTTCTGTATTATGCGATGCCGAAAGTGGCATAATATTTAATGTTAACATGAAAGTGGCTGAACTTGGTATTAAGAACGGCTCAAAAATTATGTTGATATAAATAAAGTATCTGAAAGGAATTATATCATGGGTAAAGTTATACGTGTAACACCGGAACAACTCGAACAAGCATCAAAAAAACTTGCTGAATATTCACAAACCTACACACAAATTTATCAGCAACTGATGCAAGAAGCCAACACGATGGGAACTGCTTGGGAGGGTGAAGACAATCTGGCATTTGTAAATCAAATCACAGGTTTTACAGAAGAACTAAGACTTATGGCAAGCAAACTTCAAACAGCGAGTGAAGCTCTTAATACACAGAGAATGAATTACAAAAACCGTCAAGAAGCTAATATAAGTCAAGTTCGAAACTTGGCAAACTAAGAAAGGAGTGGAATAAATGGCTGGTCAAATTCGTGTTAATACCGCACAAGTAGCTCAAATTGCTACTAATTTAGAAAACCTTAACAAAAGACTCGATCAAGAACTAAAAGATAGTCAGAGTACAATTAAAGCACTGTCAAACACATGGGAGGGAGAAGCGTCTCAATCAACAATTTCAGCGTATGATGTATTTGCTGCAAAGTTTTTTCAAAATTATTATGACATTATCAATAACTATGTTAAGTTTCTGCGTACCAACGTTGACGCAGGTTATTTTGAAACAGAGTCTGCTAATACAAATTTATCAGATGCATTTAAGTAAAGTTCTTAAAGTTAGAGAGCGGACGAACTCTTTTAACCGCTCTCTGCTTACCACAGTGCTTATTATGCAAATGTGATGTACTTGATTTTTGTTTGACTGATACAGGAGAAAAGATTAATGACTGCAAATACTCAACGTGAAATATCTGAAATGAAACGAGAATTAAAAAGTATTATCACAGAAATAGAAGCTATAGAGAAAAACCTTCGTACTGATTTTATCGGAATAGGAAGTAATGTTTGTGCAAGTCGTTTAAAGTCGCTTTTAAATGATAGATTGTATAAAGCACAAAAATCTTTAAACAATATGAATACATCTATAGTTACAGATGAGTTCCTTGCAAATCAAAGCAACAAATAACCACATAAAATATTCTAATGAAAAGAAATAAAACTTATGAATATAAAAGTTGATACAACAGTACTGCAAAAACACGCTGATGATTTAAGGTGGATTAATCTTCAACTCAACGGCTTAGATGGTAGGATTAAAAGGCTTTATAAGTCAGTTAATTTATTGGGTCTTTTTAATTTGATTCGAGCAGATTTATTAGTAGGAGAGAATAAAAAAATCACCAGAGCAGAAAGCTATCTTCATGATACAGCAAATGATTTTGAACGTCTGGAACGAAATCTAAACGATTCATATACAAATAGTAAAAATGGATTTAGCTTCACAGGCACAAGAAACACCGGAGTATCAAGAATAGTAAGTAATACAAAACTAAAATCTGTAGTTAGTACATTTTTCACCAATGCAAAAAATGTTGGTAAAAAAGCAGTTATAGCTACAAAAAATGTAGTTTCTGCGATAAAAGATGAAATTGGACCAGGCGGTCGTTTTGAAGGAGTTTTGAAAGCAGTAGTTACAACAACAAAAATTATCAGTGCTGCAACTCTAGTTGCCGTATCTGTCGCTACACTTCCGGTAAATCCTATGGCAGTGTTAGGCATTATTTATGGTGTTAATGCTTTAATCGGTGCTGGTGCAGATTTATATCATATTGATAAAGGAAACTATGAAAAAGTTGGAGACAGTAATATATTAAAAACAGGATTAAAAACAATGGGAGGAGCGGTTGGAACTGGTGTAGGAGCGAGTGTTGGGTATATCGTAGGTGGAGCAGAGGGTGCAAAAACGGGTGCAACTATAGGTAAATCTGCAGGTAGTATGATTGGTAGTATTGTATATACAGCAGGTGAAATATATACAACCGCATCAGTCGGGAAAACTGTTATAGCAGGTAGCAAAACTGTATCTGAACTAACAAAACCTAGAACTTATGAAACTTTAAAAGATGTTATTAAAGGTGTTGATGCTATATCAAAAGGAGAATTTGCTAGTTTTGCTGCTGGGAAGATAGTCGATGAATATGTTGGTGATTACATAAATAAAAATACTGAGCCGGGTGATATAAATAGTATGTACAATGAATTATTAAAAAAGAGTGGAGAAAAAGTCGCAGAAGAAGCAGTGAAAGCACACACAAATAAACAAGCTACATAAAGAATATTTAAGAAAGAGGATAAAAAATATGGAACAACAATTTTTTCCAATAGGAACTGTCGTAATGCTCGAAGGTGGCGAAAAAAGGCTGATGATTTACGGAATCCTGCCAATAAACAGTGATGATAACAAAACATATGATTATATTGGATGTTTTTACCCGGAAGGTTTTATAGATAATGATCACTGTTACTTATTTAATAATGAAGATATTGAACGTGTTGAATATCTTGGTTATGTAGATGTTGAACAGCAAGAGTTTCGAGCAAAAGTAGCAGAAATGCTAACAAGTCAAGCTACGGGAGCATAAGCATTGGAGGTTATACTAGATGACTCAACAGGGAAAAAATGAACTGACAGCTATACGAAGAGACCTTGTAAGACAAATTGAAGAAGTAAGGCGAATTGCAAATGACCTTAGAGATAATCATCAAGGAATTGGTAGTGCAGACTGTGCAATGAAACTTCATTCAGTCAGAGAGAAATTAGAGCGGGCAAACAGACTGTTAAATAACCTTGATACAAAAACATTAGTACCGGATTTATCAAGTTTTAAATTACCATTCTAATAAAAAAAGGAGAAATTATGGCAGGAGAAATTAGAATAAATACCGCTGCAGTTGCTCAAGCTGCCAATAGCATTGGTAGTATAAATATCAGAATTAGAAATGATTTTAGTAATGTAGTTAATGAAATTAATATTCTTTCTAATAGTTGGAAGGGTGAAGCGGCAGAAAAAGCAAGAGAAGCATTTTTCTCTATAGAAAAAGCTTACTCCCAAGACAGGTTTTCTGTTGTGGATAATTTTGTAACAATTTTAAGAAATCAAATTAGTGACGGATATGTACAAACAGAAAATGAAACTACAAAACTAGCGGATTTGTTTAAGTGATGGAGGTGAAATGATGTCATTTATTAATGTGGATCATAGTAAGCTTGAAAAAACCGCAGGTGTTATAGATGATTATGTAAAAAATCATAAGGATAATATGAACTCTGCAAATAATGAGATTACGACATTAGGAAAAACATGGAAAGGTATAGATTACAACGAATTAAAAAAACGATGGGATTTAGCAATATCAAAAGAATCAACATCACAAAAGATGATTTCATCACTGGAAAACTACTCAAAATTTCTTCGTTTTGCTTCAAACGAATACAAAAAAACACAAAAAAACGCAATAAAACGGGCAAATAGTATTTAATAATATTTTAAGGTAAAAAAATATGGATTATGCACAAATTTCAAAACATGGTACTCGTGATAATAATGAAGATTCTATTGAAGTGTTGGAAACAGAGAATGGAACATTGTTTGTAATTGCTGACGGACTTGGAGGACATGGTAGAGGAGAAGTGGCATCTGCACTAGCTGTAGAAACATTTGTATTAAACTTCAGTGATTACATAGGAGAAATAGAAGAGTACTTACCACAGGCTTTTTTATCAGCCCAGTCTAATATCAGAGATGCACAAATATCACAAAAAGCATCATCAGAAATGAAGACAACATGTGCTGCACTTCTTATATCTGATGATATATGCAGGATTGGTCATGTTGGTGATACAAGGGTATATGTTTTTAATAAAAACAAAATAAAAATAAGAACTCGTGACCATAGCGTACCTGAAATGTTAGTAATGTCAGGTGAAATAAGTGAGAGAAAAATAAGAAGTCATCCCGATAGAAATCGTCTTTTGCGAACAATGGGTATCGAATGGGAGTCTCCGCAGTTTGAAATTGCTGAAGACATTCAGGTCTCTTTAAGCCAAGCATTTTTATTATGTACAGATGGTTTTTGGGAGCTATGTAATGAAAAAAAGATGTGCGTTGCTTTGAAAAAAAGTAATTCGGCAACTGAATGGTTGGATTTAATGACGATTGAAGTTGAAAAAAATGGTATTAACAAGGATATGGACAATTATTCTGCAATAGCTGTTATTTTAAGGTGAAAAATGTATTTAAAAATACTAAGTAAATCAATATTAGGTACACGAGATGAGCAACAGGATGCATATTATGCAAATTCCTCTGATGGTAGAACTTTTGCAGTTGTTTGTGATGGAATGGGTGGTTCTCTTGGTGGTGCTGCTGCAAGCAGTACCGCAGTAACCAAAATCAGAGAGCTTGTTTCTTCAAAAAAACCGGATGAAACATATCCGATGTTTTTTATTAGAGTTATTGATATTTTAGATGAAGAAATAGTTATGTTGCAAAAACAAAAAAACACAAAAGGTGCCGGTACTACGATTGTTGCTGTTATCATTGAAAACAAAGAGTTGCATTGGTTATCAGTTGGAGACAGTCGTTTGTATATAATCCGTCAAAATGAAATTGCTAAGGTCACACGTGACCATAATTATGCGCTCAGTTTGGAACATTTTTACAATGATGAGCATAATTCATCAGTTATTTTAAAAGAAGAACAAAGAAAAGATGCATTAATCAGTTTTATTGGTATAGGTGGTGTCAAGATATTTGATGTAAATAACACAGCATTTTCTTTAATAGATAATGACATCATTCTCTTAACTACAGATGGACTTACAAACCTTGTAAATGATGATGAGATTTACCAAATACTGATTAATGAAAATATAAACAGCTCATTTGAAAAATTATTTGAGTTAGCAGAATCGAGAGCAAACGGTGTACAAGATAACACGACTTGCGTGCTTATAAAAGTTATAAACACAAATAATCTCATTTAACATGAAAGGACTGCTGAATACTAATGAATAAAGTTCAATGCCCGGAGGGTCATTTCTATAATGCAGATAAATATAGTGAATGTCCTGTTTGTAACACTGATTTAATATCTTCACAAAAATCTGCAGAAAAACCCGTTGAAAAACCCGTTGCAAAAGAAGAAACACCTAAAGTAACAACAAAATCAGGTGCTCACAAAAAAACATTTAGTCTTTTTGGCTCTCGTAATAACTCAGAAAATGATGAGCCTCCCAAACAAGAGGAGTATATTTCACCAACAAAATCTCAAGAGATAAAACAGGAACAATCTCCACCGGTTACACCAATACAACCTCAAGTGACAGAACAAGAACAATCTCCACCGATTAAACCAATACAATCTCAAGAAACTGTACAAAAACAAACAACATCACTACAAGAGGAGATTAACAAAGTGGTAAAACATACTGACACAGAGGATGTAAAAACAGTTGCAATGTGGAACGCTCCTACAGGAGATGAACCTGTTGTTGGATGGATTGTTTGTATTAAAGGTGAATATGTTGGACAAGGTTTTGATTTAAAAGTCGGAAATAATTCCATAGGCAGAGCAGTAGATATGGATATACATCTAGCACGGGAATCTACAGTTTCCCGTAATAAACACTGTGTTATAACTTATGAACCTGATAGTCAGGATTTCTATTTACAGCAAGGAGACAGCAGTGGACTTACATATCTAAACGGGAAAATGGTTATGGTTCCTCAAAAAATGGAAACACGAAGTATCATCAAAATCGGAGAAGCAGAGTTTATCTTCATACCGCTTTGTATTGATGGTTTTAGATGGGATGAGTATTTAACTAAGGAGTGAGAAAAAGAATGAAGAAAATTACATGTTATGGTTGTTTTGATGAGTATGACAAAAAGCTTGATTTGTGTCCATTATGCGGTTACGCAGAGGAAGAAAGTCATACAGATGTATTACACTTAGCTCCCGGTAGTGAACTAAAAGGCACATACATCATAGGAAAAGTATTAGGTTACGGTGGTTTTGGTGTAACTTATCTTGCATGGAATCCTGTGCTTGAACAAAAAGTTGCAATAAAAGAATATTTACCGAGTGAGTTTTCTACCCGTATGCCGGGACAAACACAAGTAACGATTTTTAGTGGAGATAAAACTCAGCAATTCAGTGATGGAGTAGACAAGTTTGTTGATGAAGCAAATAAACTTGCACAATTTAGAAGTACAGATGGTATTGTACGGATATTTGAGTGCTTTAAAGAAAACAACACAGCTTACATAGTTATGGAGTTTTTAGATGGTTTGACATTGACAAAGTATCTTGAAGAAAATGGTAAAATGCCTGCAAGTAAAGCAATAAAAATGCTTACACCAATAATACAATCATTAAAAGCTGTAAATGAGCATGATATTATTCACCGCGATATAGCACCGGATAATATTATGATAACAAAAGATGATCAAATCAAACTTATTGATTTTGGAGCTGCACGTTTTGCAACAACTTCTCACAGTCGAAGCCTTACAGTTATAATAAAACCCGGTTATTCACCTGAAGAACAATATAGAAGCCGTGGTGACCACGGACCGTGGACAGATGTGTACGCAATTGGAGCGACTTTATATAGAATGATAACCGGCGTCGCTCCTCCTGATGCAATGGAACGTCGTGCATTTTTTGAAGGTAAGAAAAAAGATATTTTAGTACCCTTAAGAAAATATACTGATGATATAAGCGAAAATCAAGAAATAGCAATTCTAAACGCTATGAATGTACGAATAGAAGACCGCACTCCTAATGCGGAAACACTTGAGCAAGAGTTAAATGAAGAAGGTGAGCTTAAGCGAAGACTTAGCAATATTAGGAAAATAGACATATTAAAATGGCCATTATGGATGAAAATAGTAACACCTGTTGCAGCAAGCTTTGTTATTACATTATCAGTTATGCTAATAACCGGTATGATTCCACCGGATCGAGGTATAATAACTGACGAAAATGTACCGGATGGTATGTCACGTGTACCCTCACTTATTGGTATAGAAATAAACGAAGCTACCAGACTATCGGATCAACGCGATTTGCTTTTCAGTATAATCGGTAAAGAAGACTCAGACGAAATACCTGCAAACATGGTGTTAACTCAGATGATAAAAGCAGGTACAATTGTAAATAATAACTCATTGTTAGAGGTAATTGTCAGCGGTGGTGAAGCTGTTGATTTGTTAATGAAGGATTCGGAAGGCAGATATTTTATCGCAGATGTACAGTTTCGGACAAGAGAGGTTGCAATTGAGCGTTTAGAATTACAAGAGATGATTGTAAAACTTATAGAAGAATATAACGAAACTGTGGCGGCAGGTGTTGTTATATCACAAGATCCGATTGGAGGAACTCCGACTTTCCCGGGTACAGAAGTAACAATAGTTGTAAGCCTTGGCAGTGTTGAGTTCGCTATGCCAAATGTAGTAAATATAACAGAAGATGAAGCTAGAGTTATACTCGCTAATGCCGGATTATCGGTAGAGATTGAATATGTAAATGATGACTCAGTACCGGTTGGTAATGTAGTGAGCCAAAGTATTCAAGCCGGAGAAGCTATCAGAAGAGGTACAGAAGTTACAATCAGAGTCAATAGTAACCAGACTTTGATAGAAGTGCCAAATTTGGTTGGTCAGCAACGAAATGATGCAAGATCTGTTTTAACAGGTCTGGGTCTTGAAGTAATGATAAGCGAAGGTGTAAGTGATAGACCGTTAGGAGAAGTTATAAATCAGAATCCACGAAGCGGTATAAATCTCGAACGTAATGGGTTGGTTGTATTAACAGTAAGTATGGGGCAATGTACAGTCAGACTGGATGCACGAGGTGGAACTGTGCCAGTAGATTCGGTAGAAGCAAATATCGGTGGAACTGTAGTATTACCGGAAGCAACTCAAGATAACTATGCATTTGTCGGATGGTTTACATCAGCAACAGGTGGTACGCAGATTATATCTTCGACAATTATTGACGGTAACATGACTGCTTTTGCTCACTGGACACAAGATATCTATACTGTTACATTTAATGCAAATGGTGGAACTCTCGTGCACACATCAGTGCAGGTACCGGGAGGACGGGTAGTCAGTCTACCAATACCCGTGAGGGAACACTATGAGTTCGACGGTTGGTTTACATCAGCAAACGGCGGGGAGAGAGTCACAAATACCACACCGATAACATCTAATATGACTTTTTTTGCACAGTGGACAAGAATAGTTCGGACAGTCATATTTGATGCAGGTGTTGGTAATGTAAATGAAACTACAAGAGATATAAACTCCGGTGATACAATCGGCAGATTACCCGTACCAACACGTGAACATTATGATTTTATCGGTTGGCATCATGGAAATAACCCTGTAAGTGACAGAACATCAGTTAATGATGATATGATACTAACTGCTCAGTGGACGAGAACAATGTATACAGTCACGTTTGATTATAATGGTGGAAATGTAACCGAAAGTACAAGAAGTGTTGTCTTTGAAGATACGGTTGGAGATTTACCCAGACCAATGCGTGAATTCCACACTTTTTCACATTGGACAAGTGGTGGTAGTGCAGTAAACAGTAACACTGTTATAACTAATAATATGACACTAATTGCACAATGGACAAGAATTCCGAGAACTGTCACATTTGATGATAATGGCGAAAATGTAATTAACAACGAAAAAACTAAAACAGTTGGTTCCGGTTTAGCTGTTGGTACATTACCAAAACCGACACGGGTACATTATATATTTAATGGATGGTTTACATCAGCAACCGGGGATGATGAGGTTACTATTAATACACAAATAACAGATAATATTACATTTTTCGCTCAATGGGAAAGAAAAGGATGGAGTGATTATGTTTCTGGTTCACCACCTTCAGATATTCAAACAGATTATTATCAAATAGAATATAGACAAAGAGATAGAGTTACAGTGCCTATAGTTACAGATACAAATAGTCGTCCAGCAACACCAAACACAATTTCAGAGTTAATAGGTAATCCAACACTTGTTGAAGAATCATATTCAGATTTTTATGTACAAGGCTGGAGATTTGATAATCCTTATCATATGCCGGCAGATAAAACTGCATCAACATGGGAAGCACGGACACAATGGGCATTTAGATATACAGTGTATCGGTATGGACGTTTTGAACATCCGACAATCAGTAATAGACATTTTTGTGATTTTGCAGCAAATCATAATCTTGGTGGTGGACAAAACAACTGGATTTTAAAGTGGACAGAATCTCTAACACCTTATACTCAAATTTCAATAATTAGACAAACTTGTTCATGCGGAAACTGCAATGCCCCTGTAACTATTGCATGGCATATCCCCGGAGGTTCAGTTGGAAACAGATGGTATCGCCATGATACATATCAAGTACATGATACTCAATATGGATTTGCAACGAGATCTGTACAAACTTGGAGACATACATTTACTGGTTGGGGTCACTGGTCAAATTGGCAAAGTAATCAAATAACAGAAACAGGTACCAGACAAGTTCAAGTACGACACAGGTATATTGAGCGATAATGGATTAATATTTCTTGGAGAAAACACCTAATGCAACAATGTTTATTTTGCTTTGAAAATTACGATGAAGAGTTTGACATGTGTCCGTACTGTGGGTATGAGGAAGATACTCCTGCTGATGAACCATACTTCCTTCTACCCGGTATGGAGCTTGAAGACCGCTATATCATAGGCAAGGCACTAGGCTTTGGTGGTTTTGGTATCACATACAAAGCCTGGGATAAAAATCTAAGTATCGTAGTAGCTGTTAAGGAGTATTACTACACAGGTTGTGCTGTGCGTGTACCGGGTACACAAGAGGTGCAGATATATGCAAAAAACCGTCGTACTGAATATCAGCACTTCTTAATGCGATTTTTAGATGAAGCGCGATATACAGCAAAGTTCAGTAGTAACAATAATATTGTAAATGTTTACGAGTTCTTTGAAGCAAACAATACTGCATATATGGTTATGGAGTACATGGAGGGAGTTCCACTTATCGACCCGTTAAAAAGCGGTGCATTAAGTACAGATGAATGTATCGAAGTGATGCAGGGTATATGTGCAGCATTAAAAGAAGTGCATGAAAATGGTATACTTCACCGCGATATAAGCCCTGATAATATAATGTTATGTTCTAATGGTACAGTAAAGTTATTTGACTTTGGTGCAGCGAGATTTTCTAAACACGAAAGTCCGGAAATACTTAAACTTACACAAGTTATGAAACCGGGATATTCGCCACCCGAGCAATATCAGGCTGTTAGTAAACAAGGTCCTTGGACAGACATCTATGCATTGGGTGCAACACTATACTATATGATAACAGGTGTTAAACCCGAAGAATCTACAAACCGCAAAACAGAAGATACCTTAACTCCACCAATCGTGATAAATCCAGACATACCGGAATACCTAAATGATACAATTTTGCGTGCTATGGCAGTGGATATGCATATTCGTTTTTCTTCTGTCAGTGAGTTTGAAAAAGTATTAGTTGGAGAGAAAAAGGTTTTAGGTGTTGCAAAAGAAAAGAAAAGAAGAAAAAAGAATCGTATACTTGGTGTAACAGCCGCAATTTTTATACTGTCAATCGCATTCTCTGTATTTTACTATTATTTTGATCAAAGACTACAAGAGATAACTCTGCCTGACAGTGAAATAGAGTTTTGGATTATGTTACCTGAGGATGACGGTGATGCTGACACAAAAATACGTTCCATAGAGGTTATTATAAACACATTTAATGAAACTTATGATAATGTAATCATAAATCTTATAGGATTCAAACAAGAGGAGTATATTGAAAGTATTAATGAAGCTTTAAAAGCCGGTAATCTACCTAACTTATTTGAAAGTGATAGTATGAGTGCTGAAATATTAGAGCAAACTTTAAACTTTGAAGATGCTCTCAAACAAGTAAATGCTTCAGAAGTATTGTTTTTTAATCAATTTAATGTTGCATTTCCTGATGGTAAACAGTTCCCACTTGGTTTTATAATGCCGATTGTTTTCTATAATATAGCACCGTTTGATGACGATGGTGAAGAAACTGATGATAGAGAAAGATTTTTGGCAGGAAAATCAGCAAGGTTTGTTGGCACTATAAGAGATTATTATGATGTACAAAATGCTCTTGCAGGAAAATACTATATAGAAATGCCAGATGAAATAGTTTGTACTTTTGCAGCATTAATAAGTATTGGTCATAACAGTAATGATGAAAAAAGAACAACGGACAGGTTTTTAGCATATTTACTCAGCGGATTTGCTCAGGACTTTTTGCATATTCAGTTTCAAAGTGGGTACTTGCCATTAAATAATACCATATTACGAAATGTGTTTGTATCAACATACTCAGAGTTCACAGGATTTTTCGACAACATTCGAAGTTTTACAATACAAGGGCCGTAATGAAAAGAAAAGTAGTTTTTTTATTAATAATTTTAATTATTATAGTTTTAGGAGTGAAAGCTTGTATGGAAATGATGTTTATGGATGAAAATCACGAAGAAACTCAAAAAGTTATGTTGGATTTTCTTCAAGAAAACAATAATCAAGTTTTTAAACCGATAGAGTTTATGCCTGCACGTCGTGGTTTTAATGATGCTATGAATGTAAGTATACTAGTTGTTGAAAGCCCTGATGGTTTTTATGTAAATGTTCGTGAACGTGTACAAAATCAAGGTAGTTTTTTTACTAATTATGTAAATGCTCTAGTTTCATGGTTAATAAATAAAGAAATTGATTACTCTACAGTTGATGGTCTTAGTTGTGCTAAAATACACATGTTTCTAAATCAAGCGATAAACGCTGATCAATTAGATAAACTACGTAAAGGAGAAATTGAAGAATTATCAAAAATAGAGGGTAGTATTTCATCTTTAATTGCTATGGAAACAACTATATCAAATAGTGATTTTAATGAAATATATAATCTATATAAACGACTTGTTGCTTTAGGGAGAATGGATAACCTACAAATTGCATTTTCTGCAAATGGAGAAGAATCTAGAAAATATGTAAACAATTTCCCACTTTATGGAACAACACCATGGAGTAACTTTGATAGAAATATCTCTCATTTTGCATTACTTTTTGACATGAATTTATCATTAGAAGAGTTTACAGACCAAATAGTAAATTGGGAGGATAGAAGATGATTACATCGTTATCAACTTTAAATGATAAACAAAATAGTTTACTTAATCAACTAGCGTATGTGGATTTATTATCAAACTGGCAATCAGGGATGACTGTTTATGAAGCTTTACGTAGAGCAGAGCACGAGTTAGCAAACGAATTCAAAAAAAACGATTTAGATAATCTAATATTAAAAGATTATAAAAACTTAAATGATTCAAATGGATTTGTTGGAATATCTTTCATAACACCATCAGGTGATGTTGGAATATCTTTCAGAGGAACTGAAGGGTTAGAAAAATTAAACGGATTATTTGATGTTGATATGCGAGACAATATTATAGCATCTTTACATGGTGATTCAAAACAGATAAGAGAAGCAAGTGCATTTTTTGATAAGAACAAGTGTGACCAAGGTAAGAATTATTTGTATGGACATTCTAAAGGTGGAAACCTTGCTTTGGAAGTTTATGTACGTAATTATAATGAAATAAAAAAAGTTAATATAATAAATGCTCAACCAATAAATCATTTTACTTTAAATAGAAAACAACGTGATGCTCTTTGGCGAGATGGTGTTATTAATGCTATAGTTATTGATGGTGATATTGTTGCATATCTTGGATCTTCTGCATACCCAATACGCATTGTAAAAAATAATGGAAAAGATAATACCTTTTTTGGACCTCACCATATAAGTTCGATGAAATTTGATGATAAAACAGGAAAAGCTCTTGATGAAGAACAACCATTTTTGAATTATCCTAAACAGTATGCTGCAGCTCTTTACTTAAAAACGATTGTAACATATTCTCAAGTGAAAACTCAATTACGGACAAATCCTGTAGTATTTTGTTGGAATCTTATTACACGAATATACAATTTAACTGTAAATAATATGTATGAAAAAGCGAAACAGCTCTATGATTGGGGTATTAAAAAAGCTGGGATGATTAAAGAATGGTCAGGAGCAATCGCTGAAGCAGTAAAAAGTTTTTTAATTAGTGTAATAACTCCAATGACGACTTGGTGGAACAGAACCTTTAATTCAGGTAATAATTATGCTGATGAAAATCCACTTATTAGTGTTGATACATACAAACTAAGTGAGTATGCACAGAGCTTAAATGATTTAAACTGGCGACTGGAAGTTTTAGGTGTCAGAGTAGCATCTCTATACTTAAAAGTTGGATTACGAGATTTAAAGAGTTTACTTAACGCAAACTTCAAAATAGGCAAAAGCTCCAGGCTTCGTAAATCTGCAAAGTATCTACAAGAAACAGCAGAAGATTTCGAACAAGTAGAAAGAAAAATACTCATTCAATTGGTGTAGGGTATAAGTTGAGAAATAGAAAAACCTAACATTCCTACGCTACATAATCACAAAAGAACAAGCAAAATAACTATTTACTAAAATATTTTCTGTATAGATTAATGTAGAAAACGTAGAAAAATAGTGTGGGTTTTCTACATTTTGCGTTTACTGAAAATATCACAAGCCTTGAACCTACTCTGCCCCAATAGGGGTTACTTTTTTTATCTACATTTTAGACCTCTCAAACGTGTATTGATTTGTAGAAAAGCTTTGTGATAGGGTACAGCTGCAAATATATGTTTTGCTTGAAAAAACAATAAAATAATTATATAATCAGAAAGGAAACACAAGCAATGGCAATTTTACCACTTAATGAGGATATTCTTCCGATGTCGGAGGATTATGTTCTAAAATCAGTTCTAACGCACCCGGAAGCAAAACCCGCACTAATGGATTTAATAACCACATTCATTCATCGCAAAGTCACAGA